>JAUNUN010000040.1 GCA_030538155.1 bacterium | reverse complement strand
AGTATAAAAAATCCAATAAAATTTGATAAATATCGATGATTCCATGTTAAATAAAATATAATTAAAAAAAAATTTAGGGCATTGAATAGATCAATTATATTGCCGCCAAGTATAGGCATAGCAATTAGATTGTGTCCATATAATGAGTTAAGTGAACAGCGCACTGCAAGTGCATAAAATATTATTTTATCAAAAAATCCGATGTACATTGCTTAAAATTGTGTCTTTATCGTCCGTATTGTCAACATATATCCAGCAAAATAAAAAAAACACAATATAAGTAAGAAATAAAGATATAAAAAAAGAAAGCAAGGCATTGTTGTCAAAAAAAGAGTTTATTAAATTTATCAAAAAATATACAAAAAATGAACACCAAACAATCTTTACGTGGTATTTGTCAAAAACAAACAATCTATATCTTCTATATAAATAAAAAAATCGCATAAAAAACAATAGTAAGTTTGGAACCAAAACAGACAAAGCAGCTCCATATAGCCCCAAATATGGTATTAGTAGAAACGATATTATTGCTTGCGCCACCATAAAAAATATTGTGTTTGCAAAAACAATCTGTGAATTTCCTGACATCAAGAAAACTGAGTTACATAATGATGAAATTGCTGCTAAAATTTGAACGATAACAAAAAAGAGCACAAGCCATGAAGAGCTTATAAATTCAGGCCCAAAAAATGATAGTATAAAATTTCGCTCACTAATTAAAATGCAGCATGTAGGCGCAATAATATACAATACTGATCTTATATTTTGAGATAATATTTTTTTTAATTTTTGAAAATTTTTTTCTAAAAAAATTTCTGAATAGATCGGTGATAGCAAAATATTGAAAACTGTTGGAACAATTACCAATAAATTGCATATCTGGAATGGAACATTATAGAGAGCTACCTGCCCTACACCGGCATATTTATTAAGAACGAAAATATCGAGCCGCAATACTCCAAAGCTTACAATGTTAGATAAGAAAACAAACGAAGAAAATTTTATGAATTCGATATTGAAAAAGTGAATACGCTTAGTGTCTGATATAGAAAAAACATTTCTTAATATACATAGTAAATATAAAACAACTGGAATAGAACACGTTGCAAATATGACATAATTGTATTGCTGTCCGAATCCTAACGTATATATTATTAATAAAATTGAAATTTTAGCTACAGGCTCAATAAAATTTCTTGAAATAATCTGAGCTAAAACATTTTTCATTCCTTGGGCTACTGCATAAAGTGTAAGACTCATTGCTTGAAAAGGTGCGAAGAAGAGCACATAACGAGCCTTATTCACAATAATTTCATTTCCAAAAATAGTTAATCCAACAAAATTAAGAAGGATATAAGAGATTGCGACAAATAGAATTGATGAAAAAATACTAAAAATAACTATATGATGGACAAAATACTTTAATATTCCCAGGTTGTTTTTATTTGAGCTAACAAATTTAATAATATATTTATCAACACCAAATACACAAAAAGAAACTACTATCATATAAAATGAATACAGAACATTGTATTCGCCTAAAACCTGTTGGCCATATAATCTAGCGATAAGATATGTTATGAGAAATGATATAGCGTTTGAAAAGGCAATTCCCAAAAAAAGAAAACTTCCCCCCATTAGAAGAGATGCGCCTCCTCGAGGTAGTGCGCTTCTCATCTACTGATACAACCTAAGTTATATGGTTGTTGTCCACACACACAGGTTGTAGCGCTTAACATGCATTTGCCAACAATCATATCATAATCCTATATCACTGCTGTCCCATAGATTTTGAAACGTGAACCGCCTCGAGTTTTTGGGGCAGTTTTGGTTTGAGTCAGACAGGGCAACCTGAGCTCTCCAGCCGATAATACTCACTTTCTTTTTCCATGGGAGGAGTATTTCCTATGGATCCCAGTAAGCGGCGATTATTGAACCTATCCACCCAAGTCAGTGTGGCATACTGCCACAGCAGCAAGCCCCTTCCAAGGGCCTTTATGGCCATCGACCCCGGTTTTAAAAAGACTCCATTTTCTCAGACTCTGAAGCCTCCCACAATATCGGGGCGGTTCAGTTTCCTGAAGGTGTGAATTCAACTTGCAAGTGCAGTATATCCCGGATAGATACGACGACTCTCTCTGCTGTACAACCATCCCACATTAGCGGTTTTTTCCTCTGGTTTTTCGTGATAGTTGTTACCTCGCCAACATGTTGCGCTAGTGTTGTCACAGAGCAGAGACGATTAGTACCTTCACTTACTGTAATGGGCCGTTCGGTGTTCGCGCGCAGGGTCAAACAGGGTATGCCCAAATACGTCGTCTCTTCCTGTACACCACCAGAATCGGTAATAACCAGGCGGCTCCCAAACACCAGGCTCATGAACTGTAGATACGGCAATGGCTCACTGAGAGTAAGATTCGGAGTTTGCTTCAAGTTGTGCCAAAAATCAAAGTGCTCCAGTTGCTTTCTAGTTCGCGGATGGACAGGAAAAATCAACGACATTCTTTGGCTGATTTTCTTTAATGCAGCACAAATTGCCTCCAATTGCCCTTGATCGTCGACATTAGACGGGCGATGCAGGGTAACTAGGCCATAGCTTCCATCTTTAAACCCATACTGCTTAGGCATATTGGTTGCTTCAATCTTTGGCCGCATCATTTCCAGGGAATCAATCATGATGTTGCCGACCCGCACAATTTTATCGACAGCGATACCTTCTCGTGCCAGATTTTCATCCCCGTCTGCCGATGGTGTCCACAGGATATCAGCCAGGGAGTCGGTGACAATACGGTTGATTTCCTCAGGCATGGTGCGGTCAAAAGAACGCAAGCCAGCCTCCAGATGTGCAACGAGCGGGCGTTGTAAAGAACTGCTAATTGGCTGAGGCTCTTCGCTCTGATTCGTAGCCTTTTCGGCATATTTAATTTTTACTGTGGCCAAAGTGCAGGCCATGGTTGAGTTGACATCACCAACCACAACAACCAGTGAAGGCCGCGTTGCTTCAAGCAGGCGTTCATAGGCTGTCATGACCTTGCCCGTCTGTTCCGCATGGCTACCACTGCCGATGCCAAGGTGGTGATGCGGGGGAGGCAATTCCAAATCCCTGAAAAAGGTATCCGACATATTGGCATCGTAATGCTGACCGGTGTGGACGATTTCCGGCTTAGCCCAGGTCTCTTTGCACAGCGCATGATAGAGCGGTGCAATTTTCATAAAATTGGGTCGGGCCGCTGCGATCAGGTGGATCAGTTTTTTCATGGCAGGCAGTGCTCCTTGATAACTCGGGGTCGCTTAGTTGGCCGTTTGTGCTTTGTTGAGGACAAGGCCTAGCAGTTTTTCTTCCGGAATCAGGCTTTGCGCCTGAAGGATATCCGCAGAGGCGGTTTTGCCGGCTTCCACCACCATAAGCACGCAGTCTACATAGGGCATAAAGGCAAGCGTATCTGCCACCCCCAAAAGTGATGGGAAATCAAAGAGAATATAACGATCGAGATAACGGTCTTTCATTTCCCTGACCAGTTCCTGCATTGCAGGGGACCCGATCAGTTCTGCTGAATCGGAAACTGCTTGTCTACCTGGAACAAGGGTCAATTTCTCAACGCCTGGCCAGAGGATGATTTGATCTAAAGGGATATTGCTCAGAAAGTAATCCGACAAACCGTGTTTCACGGGAATGCCCAGATAATCAGCCACACTGGGCCTGCGCAAATCACCATCCACCAAGACAACGGTTTGTTGATGCTCCTTAGCCAAAGCAAAGGCGAGATTGATGGCAGTGACCGTCTTGCCCTCGCCGGGCCGGGCACTGGTGATCAGAATCGTTCGCCAGCCCTTTTGCCGGGCCCGGCTGAGCATCCGGGTGCGTAGAATCTTGATGCTGTTGAACACGTGCCTTGCCATTTTGTCGTTCAGGAGGCAATGGCAGTCTTCTGCCCTTTGGTAGTCAACCCGCACTCTGGAACTTTGGCTGTAATCCGGCGGCTCCCATTCTTGGACGGATGCTCCTGCTTGCGAGCCTGTCTCTTCGATGTGGGATATATTGTTGTTGTCCATTAGCGACATAATTGCTTACTTCCTTTATCGGTTAACACAACAAGCCTGCGCCTGACTGATTACATTCGGCTCAGACGCCGCATAACTTTTGCCCAGAAAATGTCCAAATCCATCACAAAAAAGTGAAACACCACCACGGCGAGGCACAGCGCCAGCACGAACACGCCAGCCAAAATGAGCCGATGCCGCCGGGCTCTCTGCAGTTCTTTTGCCGAAACAACCAAGGGTATTGAAGCCAGAACGGTAGCCCCGGTCATTTGGCTGAGTTTTGCCTCACTGCGAATGGACAGATCGCTCACCTCCTGAACGGTAGCCACGGCCGTGCCCACGCCTAGAGAGAGAATCGCACCGATCAGCATGATGGCCAATCGGTTTGGTTTTGACGCCTTATCCGGCAGCCGTGCCGGTTCCAGTACGGTGAAGCGCTCTCCTTTCTGCCCCTTTTCCAGTTCCTGGGCCACCCGTGCTTCTTGGTGCTTGCTGTTCAGATCGTTGTATTTTGCCTGCAGAGCATTACGTTGATTCACCAGCATCGTATAGTTCTCTTCTACCTTGGGAGTACCCTCAAGGCGTTGGCGGTACATCTGCGCCCTTGCTTCCAGCGCGGCAAGCTCGGTAGTCACAGACTTGATTTCGACCCTGGTGCTCACCAACTGGCTGTTCAGGGTGATAAAGGCTGGGTTATCCGGCAACTGGTTCAGACGCGTTCCTTCGAGAGAGCTCGCTTGGCCGTCATCACTCTCCATCTGCTTGATCTGCGCTTTAAGTGAGGCTACATCAGGGTAGGCATCGGTGTATCGTTCCTGCAGAAAGGAGAGTTGCAGACGCAGGTTCTTCAGCATCTCCTCACGCTGGTTCTGCGCATTAATATTTTCAAGACCTGGGGATACGCTGCTTAGTTGGGTGGCCAAAAAACCTTCGCGCTCCTTTAGTATCCGTAATTGCGTCCTGCTGTTTTCCATGGAGCGTTCCAGTGCTTCAAGGCTTTGCTTGTTGACCTGGAACAGTTCGGGCAGTTCATTGATATGATCCTGCTTGAACTCAGCAACCTGTCTCTCTGCGAGGGCGAGTTCTTCCTGTACCCGTTGCGCTTCAGCTTCGAGAAATTCCGTGGTCTCCGACACCCGCTGCTGCCGTACCTGCAGGTTCTGCTCAAGAAAAAGGGAGGTCAGGATATCGGTCACCCGAAGCACGGCCTGGGGGCTCTTACCCTCATAACTGACTGTAAAGGCTGTAGCCACGGTGGTAGGGCGACCCGTGCGTCGGTCAAAGATCTCGCTGCTGAGAATTTTTATTCCAATATCGTTGCGCATCTTGGCAACTATTTCCTCAGGCGTCCATTTATCGCGCAAATCAGGGTACAGATTCTGTTCCTTGATGATATTCCACAGGGGTGAAAAGCTTAGAGCCCGTTGCTGGATATTTTGCACCCGTTGCTCGGCATAGGTGCTCACCGTTGTCATGACAAATTCACTTGGTATCTGCTGTTCCTCGATCATGATGGTGGCCGAGGAGGAATAGATGGAGGGCAGCAGCAGTGCCACCAAAGCGGCAATGGACATCACCAGTACTACGGGTACAAGCAGGCTCCAGCGCCTGCGCTTCAGCACTTCCCAGTAGTCTTTAGGTGTTAACCCAGCAACTTGCTGGGTGTTGGCAACTCGACTATTCATGTTTTCTTTTATGGCTTGGCGTTAATGTGAGAGAACCAGTTTGCTTGGAAATGTCAGCGGAAAATCCGCTTAGTTGGTGAACTGTTCTGCCGCCGGCTTGCTGACCGCTGGTCTCGTTCCGCATCCTTGAATTTCCCGTACCTTAGCAAGACGCTATTTTACCGGGAATTTCATGCTGAGTTGGAGCAGGAACCTGTTGCCGCGGGCATCGCTCCCTTTAACATCATCCTGATGTATCCTGTAGACATACTCCCCTTTGAGCGAAAAAAGGCTGCTTAAGTCATAGAGAAAACCAAGACCCAGACTGTAGGTTGTCTTATCGACCTCATAAAATTTTTCGAGTTCCCGCTCCAATCTATCTTTTAAGGCAGCAACTGAATTGTGGAATGCCAGTGCTTCTTCTGCGGCAGCAGGCGGCAATTCCATGATCCCGTCTTGCTTGTTGTGATAATACGTAGCGTAAGAGTAGACTCGTATTTTCTCGCATAATCGGTTTTCGGCACGCAGTTGAGCCGTGGTTCGATCGGTGAGTGTTCCAGTGCCGCTGGCAGGCCGTACATCATAGGCGGCGTTCAGGAAAATGGTTGTATCTTCTCCCGCATATTTGAGTTGGGCATGGGCAATCGGCCCCCACTGACTATCCGTCTGCGGCACTACTTCCAGTTCATAATAGGGAGCCTCCGCCAGCAGCCGCAGCTGGCGGTTATCGTAGCTGTCCCTGCCATAGTTCAGGCCGGCATCGAAGGAAAAGCTGAGGGTTTCGCTCAACTGTAAGCCCAGCCCCAGGGCGACGGATGCGCTGTCCTGTATGGACAGTTCTGATTCTTGATGCAGGTAGTTGCTGCTGAGGTAGACATAGGAACCGCTCCTTAACCAGTCTACTTCTCGAGTGATCCCCAAGGAGGCCCAGTGGGTTTTCGTATCCACTGCTTCGCGGCGTTGCCGGCGCAATTCAGCCGGACTCGGCTCTTTCTCGCTTTCCTCCTCGTTTGCTGCCGCATCCGTTGCCGATTCGTTTTCTTCTTTTTCCAGGGCCTCCTGCTCGGCTTTCTCGGCATCCAGTCGGTCGAGCAAGTCGTCCAAGCTGGAGCTGGAAAAATCTTCTGTGGAGTAATTATAGGAAAAATCCAGCAAACTGTATTCAGAAAGGTTGTGCTGTACCCAACCTCTGTAGTCCTGCTGGGTGCGCACCGTATTGCCTAGGAGGAGCCCTGTTTCCTCCAGTTCCCGTTCACGGCTGGACTCTCTGGAATAGGCGGCATCAGCGCCAATCTTGCTGTATGGGCTTAGTTCATAGGCTATGGTTTGTTTGTAAAATTGTTCGACATCGTTTAACTCGCTGTGCTGACCGTGGCGAATCAGATCAAAACGCACTGTGCCTGCACTCTTCAGGCGCTCTGTTTCGTAGCCTAGTTCCAGCTCAGGCGAGATAGTGGTGACCCAGTCGGCCATCTTCTTCTCGACCGGCTCCTGCACCCTATCCAGTTCTTCTACATCTTGTTCTTCGCCTTGTGTGTCTCCGGCTTCCACAGTTTGCTCGTCCGTCTTTTCTTCCTCGGCTGGCTCTTCGTCTTTCAGGTCGGGATGTTCATCCACCAGAAATAGGTTGTCGTCGTACACTTGAGTGGCGCGCAGCCTGGTTTGATAGGTAACATTCCCCGCAGGAGCAGGTGTTGCTTGCAGGGCCAAACCGAGGCAGATAGCGACAGCGGCAGCCTGCCAGGTTATTGTTTTCCCGCAGGGCAGGGTAGGTGGGGGGCCGGATCCTCCGCGCAAAGATGGGCTGCTCGCATGCTTCATTTTATCAAGCCAACATCAGGGGACAACGACCACATCACCACGTTGCAGCAGGATGTTTTGCTCCAGGCGCTTGCCGGCCACCACATCATCATAATCAAATTTAAAAATGCGTGTTTGCCCGCCTTCATTACGGAAAATTTTGATATCACCGGTGTCTGCAAATTTATCCGGCCCGCCGGCCATGGCCATGGCCTGCAGGACACTGACATCAACAGGTATAGAAAATCGGCCCGGATTGCGCACTTTACCGACCACGTAGATATTCATGCTGTTGCTCTGAATGACGCTGACATCAAGGATCGGGTCGGGCATAAATCTGCTGATACGGTCGGCAATTTCCTCACCAAGGACAGTAACCGTCTTGCCCGCAGCCTGTATGAACCCGATCAGCGGCATATTGATGACACCATCGGGCAGCACGGTAACCTGTCGGCTCAGTTCTGCATCTTTCCATACCGACACCTGCAGGACATCACCTACACCGATAACATAGGTGGAAGCTACCAGTGCTTCATCCGCAGAAGCCGCTGCCTCCCCTTGCCCTGTCTGTTGGGGCAGTGTGGATGGATTTTTACCGGTGCAGGCTGTGAATTGCAGCAGCAACAGTCCAAAGATCAGCAACAAGGTAGTGCGTCTTGCCAAGGGTAAATATCTCATCTCCCACTCCCGCGAAAATTATTGAAGACTTTGCTGCAGCGCCTCGGCCTCGGCCCGCTCGCGGAAGTCCCGCGTACCTTGTAGTGCTCGGGTTACTTGTTCCAGCGCTTCCTCAAGCCTGCCCGATTCCTTAAAAATGACAGCGGCATGGTACTGAATGCCGGGATCTTCAGGATTACTTGTCAGGATGTCTTCCACCAGCGCCAGGGCCTCATTTATAGCTCCGCGCCGGTATTGAACCCAGGCCAAGGTATCCATGACGGCCGGTTCCCTGGGGCGGAGCTTGTTGGCCTGCTCGGCCAGACGCAGAGCCTCATCAAGTTCCTTGGCGCTAGGATTGTTGCTCAGAAGAAAGGCCAAGTTGTTGAGAGCAACCCAGGCATCAGGGTTTTTTGCGAGCAATTCCCGGTACAGCGTAACCGCCTTGGCTGGATTGCCGCCATTTTCATACAGCAGCGCCAGGGACAGGTATGCGGTCATATTGTTGGGGTCCGCGTTCCTCAGGTTTTCCAGTTCCTGGATGGCCTGATCCTGCTTATCCTGGCTAAGAAAGAGTCTGGCCAGGGCGTTGTATGGGGCCAGCCAACCAGGCTCCATGGTTATAGCTTTGCGGAACATGGCCTCAGCCTCCGCATATTTTTTTTCTTGGGCAAAGACCTGGCCAAGGGTTGCGTAACCAATGGCTTTCTCCGGTTGGCGGTTGATAGCCTGCCGGCTGACTTCCTCTGCCGCAGCGTTCTTGTCTGCTGCCATGAGTACCTGCACAAGAGCGGTCAGAAGCGTGGGTTCATCTGGGTTGGTCTCGTAACCCTGACGAAGGACTTTTTCAGCGGCAGCAGCATCCTTTTTAATCATGTGCAGCGCGCTTAAACGCAAATAGCCGGCAGGATTGTGTTTTGTTTTTTCAATCAGCGCCGCATATTCCTGTTCGGCCCTGTCAAGATCACCACTGTTGTAAAAAAGATCCCCTATTTCTACCAGAGTGCGTACATCCTCGGGCGTGGCTTCAAGAATCTTCCGCAAATTTCGCTCGGCACCTGCATAATCCTTGTTCCTGGCCTGCAGTACGGCCATGGCCCGGAGCGCTTCCGGAGCATTGGGGTTGACCTCGAGAGCCTGTTTGAGCGTATCCATTGCCAGCTCGGCTTGTTTTTCCGCCAAGTGTGCCCGGGAAAGCATCAGATATCCTCGGATGTCTTCTGGCTTCTCACTGACCACTACTCGAAATTCCGTAATGGCTTCCGCGGCCTTGCCGGTGGCGAGCAGTATCTGGCCATTAATGAAATGTGCCTCCGAGTTGTTCGGGCTGGCTTTCAGAACCTCTTCCACCTCGGCCTGCGCTGAGGGAATGTCCCGTTTCAGCAGATGCAGCCGGGCCAATGCCAGCCTGGTATTGATAATTTCCGGGTCTTCCGTGTTTTTGGTGAGACCAAGGTTCTCATTGAGCACGGTAAAGGCCTGATCCACGTCCGCAGAAGTAACAAGTACATCGCTCAGGGCAAAGCGCAGCTTGAAGCTCTTGGGCAGTTTGACAAGGCCGGTACGCAGGATTTTTTCTGCTGCTCCCGCTTCATTTTTTTGCTGCAAATAGGCTGCGGCAAGCAGATAGCTGTCTTCTTTATCGGGCTGTTTGCTCACCTGTTCCTGGATGATTTTTTTGGCTTCCTCAACTTGCTGGAAGTTCCAGTATAAATCAGCCAACTGGTAAGGTAGCCCCGGGTCTTCAGGAGCCAGGCCAATCGCAGCCTGCATCTGGGTGACAGCTGCATCCAACCGTTTATTTTCTGCTTCGATGCGGGCCAGCATAAGTCGAGGTGGAATCGCCTCGGGATTGGCTTCTATGCCAAGGATAAGAATCTGGCGAGCCTTGTCCTCCTGTTTGAGATGTATTTGGCCCAAAGCCATTACAATGAAGGCTTGCGGATTTTTCAGACCAGGCGTGACCACCGGTTCCAAGAGTGCCAAGGCCTCCTGCGGGTTTTGCTCAAGCAGCATTGCAGAAGCTTTGATCACCCGGGCATCGATGTTGTTACCGTCCTGGGCCAGAACCAAATCGGCTTTCTCAATAGCCTTGGCTGGTTGCCTTGCAGACAGTAACATCCGTCCGAGTTCAATCTGAATCTCCTGATCAGCAGGGGTAATTTTTTCAGCTTCCAGAAAGGCCTTGTAAGCAGCTTGAAAATTTTTCAACTTGAGCTCAGCCCGGCCAAGTTGAAAAAAGGCTGGTCCGTATTTCGGATCGATCTGCAGCGCGTTTTTAAAGTCAAGCCTGGATTCGGTATATTTCTCTTCAGCATAATGCTTGAGACCCTGGTCCATAAACTTGGCCCGTTTTTCCTCGCTGCTGCTGCAAGCCGCCAAGAAAATTGCCGTCAGTATGCCAAGTATCAGTATTCCTCTCTTCAGAATCATCGCGTGCTCCCTCGGAAAAACGTCGTTCAATAATTTTTTTAGAATAAACCTCGGACAGCCACGACAGTTATGCCTGGCAGCAAGGCGGTCAAAAGTGGGGTGCATTTGTCCCTCAGCTCGCCGATCAGTACTTCAATGGAAAAGAAAAAGACAATGAGTAAGGTCAACCAAACATCCAAATCCAGGTCTTTTATGGCTGGGTCCGACCAGTTGAGTACCGTAAGAAAAAGAAAAAATATTAAAAAATCCGTCGGGGTGAAATGGAAGCCCTGCTCGCGCCGGGTCAGTTTGTGCACTAAGGCTGCGGCAAAACCTGTCAGTATATAGAGAGTACTGTACCAGGCAAATATAGTGTTATCCGCCCAACTTCGCATGCCTGCATGACAGTATATAAAAATGAGCGGCATAAAGAGAAAGGCTGTTATGCGGATCAGGCCAGGCGGCCAATGGTCGCCAAGGTAGACGGCTAAAAGCGCTCCTCCGAGAAGCAGCCAACTGCTCGTGGCCAAAAGAGGAGAAATCCTTGCCGGCAAAAAAGCACTGATCAGCAGGATTGCCGGCAGGCCGTACTCCAGCGTTTTTTGGCCAAGGCGGAGAAGGAAAAAGGTGGAATTGCTCAAGGGACGGCCATTGCTCTTGTTAGGCATTATGGTTGAAACATTAGACCGGATGCGGAAATGGCATTCATGACACACGTAGATGGGCAATAAAATGAAAAGCACACCTGCCATGAAAAAGACGAGAACAGTCAGGGGCGGGGAGAAACGCAGGGAGAAAGCTGAGATAACAAAAAAGGCCTGGATGATATACACTGCCAGAACCGCTCCGCTGTGGCTCAGTCCCAAACGTATCAACTTGTGGTGCAGGTGGTTGTTGTCGGCCCGGAATGGAGACAGCCCTCTGCGGATACGCTCCACCATGACTACCGCCGTGTCCAAGACGGGCAGACCAAACAGCAAAAGCGGCAAGAGCGGGCTTAAATAACTGTTGTTCTGCAGCAGGCCCAGGGTCAGCACTATTCCCAGGAAACCGAGTAACTGGCTGCCCGTATCACCCATGAAAATAACGGCTGGGTGGGTGTTGAAGCGCAAAAAAGCAAATAAGGCGCCGACAATAGCCACTGCTAAGAGTGTGATATACGTATTGCCGCTCCCATAGGCTATCAGGCTGATGCACAGAAAAACTTGAAGCATGATGCCGCCGGCCATCCCATCCAGCCCGTCGGCCAAATTAATCGCATTGGTTACAGAAAGAATGACCAGCAGAGTAAAGGGCAGGGATAGCCAAACTGGTAAATTGATCGTATTGGGTGGAAACAATAGTGAAAAGGCACACAGCTTAGCAAGCAGGATGACAATGAGTGCAGCAAGACCTTGACCCAGAAACTTGGTTTTATAACCTAGGCCGACCGTATCATCGGCGAGGGCAAATGCTACAAGCACGGCGGCTCCAGCGAGCAGGAAGGCGGTGAGCTGATCAAGGCCGCCATACAGAAACAGGGCAGGGATAACGCCGAGCACCATGGCAAGGCCGCCCACGCGAGGGACGGGAGCCGAATGGATTTTCCTGCCTCCGGGACGATCTATGAGCTTCAGCCGCGCTGCAAGGCGGATCATCAAGGGGGTGAGCCCAAGCGTGGTAAGAGTTGAAAGAAGGAGGACAAAAAAGTAGTTCATAAACGTGTTGCTGTAATGCCGTTGTGCAGATTTTGTCCACATACCGGGGTACCCTCCGTGGAGGGTTAAAACGAATAAAATATACCTTATTGTGACTGTACTTGACGCAGAAAAGAAAACAAAGTGAAACTTTGTCTTCTTTTATCTAAATGCTTCGTATATTCAGTGGGTTATTTAATAATAACTTTATTTGTTCATACTCTTTTAGGAAACATTATTTTTATGGCGAGTGTTTGTGTTTCGATTTTGATATTGAAGGCAGAGGGTACGCTAGTGTAGCAGCATTGAGTTGGTAGGTGTAGGGTTTCCTTGCGAACAGTGCTTGAGCCTTGTCGTGATACAACTGTGATACAACTTGGGATGTGCGTCATTCCTTGTAGGGTAAATACAAGCTCTGATACAAAGCTGTTTCGCTGGAGAGGATGTAGCGTGTCGTCCTTTTAGGTATGCCCCTTTTCTTGGCAGCACGTGTACTCTAAAATTGAAACGCAAACCGTACCTGGCTATGCGCAGTCCGGAATAAAAAAAGCCGGCCTCTAAGAATAAGAGGCCGGCTTTTTAGAGGGATAGAAATTTAATTGCTACTCGGCTTGCTGACTGATCAGCACCTCTTTGAGCGACTTGCTCATAGTGAAGTGGAGCGTCTTTCTTTCCGGGATATGCATCATCTTGCCGGTCTTGGGGTTTTTGGTGGTGCGCGGCTTACGGCTGCGTACGGAAAAACTGCCGAAGCCGCGAATTTCCACCCTCCGCTCTTCAATGAGTGCTTGGGCAATTTCTTCCAGAATAATATCCACTGCCTGGGAGATATCCTGCTTATAGTAATCCCCCAGTTGCTGAGACACTTCGTTAACCAGTTCACGCTTCAACATGCTCTCATTTCCTTCGCTAGATCACAGTGAGGCACATTGCCCCATCTGGCTGCATCTGACTGATGGGCAAGATTATCCGGGCAGGGCCGTTAATCGGCTTATGTTCTGCCCGGATGGCTTATCTGAATTTTATTTCTGGGAGGTTTCGCCGGCAGCTGCCTTCAACAGGTCGCCCAGGGTAGAGGGGCCTGCTTGGGCCTTGGGCATGTATTCTTCCGGAATAACTCCATCGTTTTCCTCTTTTTCCTGCAGAGCCTTGATGGAGAGGCCGATTTTGCGGTCATCGGCGGACACGTTGATCACCATGGCCTGCAGGTTGTCTCCTACCTTGAACATATCGACCGGGGTCTTGATCTTGTCCTTGGAGATTTCGGAAACATGAACCAAACCTTCAATGCCTTCCTCCAATTGGACGAAGATGCCGAAATCGGTGACGTTGGTGATCGCACCCTCCACCGTGGAACCGATGGGATAGTTGGTGACCGCAGCCTGCCAGGGATCGGGCTCAAGCTGCTTGACACCTAGCGAGAAACGCTCGTTTTCCTTGTCGATCTTGAGCACGACTGCCTGAATGGTCTCGCCCTTGGCATATTTTTCGGAGGGGTGTTTGATGCGCTCTGTCCAGGAGAGGTCAGAGACATGGATCAGGCCGTCGATGCCCTCCTCGATACCGATGAACACGCCGAAATCCGTGATGTTTTTGATCTTGCCTTCAATGATCGCGCCAACCGGATAGTTTTCTTCCACCACATCCCAAGGATTGGGCAGGAGCTGCTTCATGCCCAAGGAAATGCGCTTGGTATCCGCTTCCACCTTCAGCACCTGCACTTCTATGGCATCGCCGACGCCAACGATTTTGGAGGGATGCTTGGGCTTCTTGGACCAGCTCATTTCGGAGATGTGCACTAGGCCTTCCACGCCCTCTTCCAACTCAACAAAGACACCGTAATCGGTAATGGAAACCACCTTGCCGGGCACACGTGCACCGGGCGCATACAGCTCCGGTACCTGTTCCCACGGATCAGCCTTGAGTTGCTTGACGCCAAGGGAAATACGGTTGGAATCCTTATCGTACTTGAGGATCTTCACCTCAAGTTCCTCGCCGACGGTGTAGAGCTTGGATGGATGCGATACCCGGCCCCAGGACAGGTCGGTAATATGGCAGAGGCCGTCCATGCCGCCCAAGTCGATGAACAGACCATAGTCGGTGATATTGGTAATGGCGCCACGAATGATCTGGCCTTCCTGTAGGGTATTGCGCATCTGCTCGCGCAAGGCGCTGCGCTCTTCTTCCAGGATAACCCGTCGCGAAATCACCACGTTGTTGCGCTTGCGGTTGAACTTCAGGATCTTGAAGTCATAGGTTTCACCGATGAGGGCATCCAGGTCTTTGACAGGACGCAGGTCGATCTGTGAATAAGGTAGGAAGGCAGGAACGCCGATATCCACCGACATGCCGCCCTTGACCCGGCTGTCGATACGGCCCTCAATGGTGCCGTCGTCTTCCTGGATGCGGGCAATCTCTTCCCAGACCTTGATGGCAATGGCTTTTTCCCGAGAAAGGAGCAGACCGCCCTCTTCCTTGCGTTTTTCAATGAAAACCTCGAACTGATCACCAATGGCAATCTCCCTGTCCGGATCTTCGTGCCGGAATTCAATCAGGGGGATGTAACTCTCTGCCTTGTCGCCAACGTCTATGAGCACTGCGTCGCCGGCCAATCCTACTACGGTGCCGACTGCCACTTCTCCTACATTGATAACTGTGTTGTTGTCGTCCTGCTCAAAGAGTTCTGCAAAGCTGATGTCTTCAAAGGCGTTGTCATCCGCCGCCTTGGCGGGTTGAAGTTCGTTTCGTGTCATGGGAGTTCCTGTGGTGATCGCTGTCAGCCTGGGAAAAGGTTAAAAAAAAGGAGGCATTAGACCGCAGCCTCCACGCAATAAAAGGGATGTTTACCAGATTGGTAACGTGAAAACAACTGTTTCTTCCTGTGGCCGCTACATTTCACAGGCTCGAAAAACCGCTGTTGCAGCAGACAAAAGAGGCGCACGGGAAATTTTCGCCAGACCGTCTGGCGACCTGGTAAAGGGTCTTATTTCGGCTGCGGATCAGCTCTTGGAATGGATGCCCAGTTCCTCGAGAAAGGGGCCAAACAGCTCTTCGTGGGCCTGAAAGGCCTTGCGTAGTACCACGTGTAGTTTGGGAATGTCTTTGCTGCGCACAGTCAGATTGGCGCTGACCGCCAAGGCTTCGAGATCGTAGAGAGTGTGCAGGCTGTCGCCGGTGAGGATGTAGAAGATATGGCGGCGGTGCTCCATGGACATGGCGCACATGGCGGCGTGGAAAGGAGATGCCTCCAGGCCGCCATGCATCTCTGCCTGGTAGACGATGCAGGCAAAGCGGACAAAGCGCATGCGCTCCTGTGCCTCCTGCAGATTGTCGGTGCAGAGAAGCTGATAGCCGAGCGTTTTCAGGGTCTTCTCGATACTGTCACGGTTTTCGCCGGCAGGCCAGAGCACGAGCGCCATGGGCACGTCTTCCACTTTGCCGCTATCGATCATTTCCCCGTCAGAGAGCCAGTCCAGAGGCGGTGGCGGTGGCGGTTGCACCGTGGCGGCTGTGCCCTGGCCTGCCGGTGGCGGCTGGGCTGGAGCCGGAGCAGTTGCCGGCGCCGCTTTGCCCAGATCAATGATGCCGCTGCATTTTGGGCATTTGAGTTTCAAGGCTCCTCCAGGAGGCAGCTTGCTTAAGGCCTGGTTGATTTTGGCCTGCTGTTCCCTAGAAAAGCTCTGTGGCGATTTACAGTGTGGACAAGTGGTGTTCATAAGTGCTGTACTAAACGTAAAACCAGTATTTTCAACTGTCTTGCTGATAAGGCCTGTTACGCTGCAAAAGGGTGCCTTGTTTGCAGGGAATTATGCCGGCCTGGCTGTTGGATCCTCGGACCTCAGGGTCATGACCAGCGGTCATCGTTCTCCTCTTCATCGCCTTCCATGGTCAGGCCCTCAATGGAAGAGGTGCGCTCGCCACGGGAGGCCTTGATCGTATCCAGGCCTCGCTTCACTTCGCTGCGGTGCGAGGCGTAGGAGAGGGCGGTCTTCTCGGTGATGAGGCCCGATTGAAACAGCTCGGTCAGGTGTTGGTCAAAGGTGCGCATGTTGCGGGTTGCACCTTCCTTGACCACATTGTAAAAGGTCTTTTCTTCGCTTTCCCCGTTGATAATGAGATCGCGTACTCGAAGACTGGTGCACAGCACCTCCATGGCCGCCACCCGGCCCCCGCCGACCTTGGGCAGAAGTCGCTGACTGACGATCCAACGGATGGTGTCGGCCAGGCGGTTGCGGATCTGTGGTTGCTCATCGGTCTCAAACATGCCGAGAATACGGTTGATAGTCTGGCCGGTGTCAATGGTGTGCAGGGTGGAAAAGACCAGGTGGCCGGTCTCGGCGGCGGAGAGTGCGATTTCGATCGTTTCCCGGTCGCGGATTTCGCCCACCAGGATAACCTTGGGTGCTTGCCGCAGGGCAGCGCGAAGGCCGCTGGCAAAGGTGTCGAAGTCTTGCCCCATCTCCCGCTGGTTGAAGGTGGCCCGTTTGTGCGGATGCACATACTCAATGGGGTCTTCCAGGGTGATGATATGGATGTCCCGCTGCTCGTTGATGCTGTTGAGGATGGCAGCCATGGAGGTGGTCTTGCCGGTGCCGGTAGCGCCGGTGAACAGAATCAGGCCGTTGCGCTCCTCTGCCATCTTGGGGAAGGCTTCGGGGAAATTAAAGGTCTTGAAAGATGGAATCGAGGTCTCCAGCTTTCTCAGTACCGCGCTGTAGGTGCCTTTTTGCGAGAAGATATTGACGCGGAAGCGGACCTTGTCATCCAGGGAATAGGAGAGGTCGCAGGAACCCTTGGTAACCAGATCGTTGAGCAGACGCTGGTTGCCGTTGATGAGGTTGAGGGCGAAGACCTCGGTCTGAAAAGGCGTGAGCTGCGGCACGGGCGGATTGACATCCACCGGCACCAGTACGCCGTCGCTTTCCACCTGCAGGCTCTTGCCCACCGTAAGGTTCAAGTCGGAGACCCGCGCGTGCTTGTTGAGCATGGCGGTGATCCAGTAATTAATCTCCTGTTGTCGCATGGCTGTTCCTGGGATAAAATGACGCGGTCTGATACGGATATTCTATAATATCATCGTGATCAGGCGGCAGAATTCAAGGAAAAAATGTCGTATGGAGAAAATGGAGCGGATATGAAACAGAAGCTGCGCAGTGCAACCAGTACGGAAGGCAGACACATGGCCGGGGCTCGTGCCCTGTGGCGGGCCAATGGCCGCAGTGAGGAGCAGATGGCCCGGCCGGTGATCGCTGTGGTCAACTCTTTTACCCAGTTTGTGCCCGGACATGTGCACCTGCATCAGATTGGTCAGTGCGTTAAAAAGCGTATAGAAGAGCTGGGCTGTTTTGCCGCAGAATTCAATACCATTGCCATTGACGACGGCATCGCCATGGGCCACATGGGCATGCTCTATTCCCTGCCTTCGCGCGAGCTGATCGCCGATTCTGTGGAATACATGTGCAATGCCCATACTGTGGACGCCATGGTGTGCATCTCCAACTGCGACAAGATCACCCCGGGCATGCTTATGGCGGCCATGCGCCTGAATATTCCGGCGATTTTTGTTTCCGGCGGGCCCATGGAGGCCGGCCGTGCCCTGGGCCGGCCGCTTGATCTGATCGATGCCATGGTGATGGCCGCGGACGATCAAGTCAGCGATGCGGATGTGGCCGAGGTGGAGCGCAGTGCCTGTCCGACCTGTGGTTCCTGCTCCGGCATGTTCACCGCCAATTCCATGAACTGCCTCAACGAGGCTTTGGGGCTGGCCCTGCCGGGCAACGGCACGGTCGTGGCCACCCATGCGGCCCGGCTTGGCCTTTTTGATGCCGCAGCCGAGCGCATTGTCGAGATGTGCCATGCCTGGTACGAAGAAGGTGACCCCCGGGTGCTGCCCTGCTCCATAGCCGGCCACGCAGCCTTTGCCAATGCCATGTCGCTGGATATTGCCATGGGTGGCTCCACCAATACGGTGCTCCATCTCCTGGCCGTGGCCCAGGAGGCAGGAGTGGATTTCACCATGAACGATATCGATAAACTCTCGCGCAAGGTGCCGAACCTGTGCAAGGTTGCGCCCAGTTCTACCTACCATGTTGAGGATGTTAACAGGGCGGGCGGTATTCTGGGGATCATGGCCGAGCTTGACCGTGCGGGCCTGCTTGATACGAGTGCATATCGGGCCGATGGTCTTACCCTGGCCGAAGCCCTTGCACGTTACGACCTGATGCAGGCAGGTGTAAGCGAGGCGGCTAGAACTCTGTATCGCAGCGCGCCTGCCGGCAAACGCAACCTGGTGCTGGGCTCCCAGCACACCCTGTATGACGAACTGGACCTTGACCGTGAAAAGGGCTGCATCCGCGACCTGGCCCATGCCTATTCCCTGGATGGTGGTCTGGCCGTGCTTTTCGGCAATATCGCGCCCAGGGGGTGCATCGTCAAGACTGCCGGGGTTGATGCCGCTATCCTCAAATTCTCCGGTACCGCGCGTGTATACTACTCGCAGGAGGGCGCCAGTGCCGGTATTTTAGACGGTTCAGTGCAGGCCGGGGACGTGGTCTGTATCCTCTACGAAGGCCCCAAGGGCGGGCCAGGCATGCAGGAGATGCTGTACCCGACCTCCTATCTCAAGTCCCGCCATTTGGGTGCGGCCTGCGCCCTGATCACGGACGGACGGTTTTCCGGGGGCACTTCCGGTCTCTCCATCGGCCACGTTTCACCGGAAGCTGCCAGTGGCGGCCCGATTGCATTGGTGCGCGACGGCGACCGTATCGATATCGACATCCCGAACCGCAGCATTACCCTGGCTGTTAGCGAAGAAGAACTGGCAACAAGGCGGCAGCAGGAAGAGGCGCGCGGCGCTCTGGCCTTTATTCCCCAGCGCGACCGGGTGGTGTCCAAGGCGCTCCAGGCCTATGCCCGCTTTGCCGCCTCGGCCGACAAGGGGGCCGTGCGCGAGCTGTAAGAAATGCCTCTCTCCGCCGACAAGTCAATCCCGCCTGCCACGGCTGAAGCTAGCGCTCAGGATCATCTGTTCCGCAACAACCCGGTGCGGGAGGACTTTGCCTTTAACGAGGCGGTGGCCGCTGTTTTTGATGACATGCTCAACCGTTCCGTGCCCTGCTATCAACTGGTGCTGGAGGCCATGGCGCAGATCTTGGGGCGGCGGCTTGCAGATGGTGCCCAGGTCTACGATCTTGGTTGCTCAGTGGGCACCCCCCTGCTGTTTCTGGCCGAGCGGCTTACAGGACGCAATTTCCGCTTTCTGGGCATAGACAGGGCCCCGGCCATGCTGGAGCAGGCGCGGAAAAAGGCTGCAGCCTCAACCAATGCGGCCTGCCTGCGTTTTGAAGAGGGTGATATCACCACCTGTGCGCTCACCGATGTCGATGCCATCCTCTGTAACTACACCCTGCAGTTTCTGCGACCCGTGGCGCGCCAGGCCTTTGTAGACAGGGTTTTTGCGGCGCTTCCTTCAGGCGGTATTTTTCTGCTCAGTGAAAAGACCATTGCCCATGCTCCGGGCTTGAATCGGGATTTTATCGCCATCCACCACAATTTCAAAAGGGCACGGGGCTATACCGAGCTTGAAATAGCCGCCAAGCGAGAGGCCCTTGAAAATGTACTCATCCCTTTTTCTTTGCGGGAAAATATGCAGCTCCTCAAGAGCGCCGGTTTTGCAGAGGTTGAACCTTTTTTTACCTGGTTTAATTTCAGCTCCATGGTGGCACTGAAAAAGTGAGGATGTAGTGAGCACAATGGAGTTGAACTGGCTCAACCATGTGCCTGCAGCCGAGCAAGCTGAATTGCGCCGAGTTCTGGCTGATAAGGCTGCCTGGGTGGGGCAGGAGAAAAAAGGTTTTCTCCGCTACCGGGAGCCCATGGCGGCAGTGGCACATTTACGGGCCAGTACCTGTGATTGCACTGGCGATGTGGTTCGGATAGGTGCAGCGGAAGAGATCAGTGCGCAAGAACGCGGGTTGGTGCGACAGACCCTGCAGGCCTTCATGCCTTGGCGCAAGGGGCCTTTTGCCGTTTTTGGCACCGAGGTTGATGCCGAATGGCGCAGCGAGCGCAAGTGGAACCGACTGCTACCTGAATTGCCGAACCTGCAGGGTGCGGTTGTTGCGGATATCGGCAGCAACAATGGCTACTACATGTTCCGGATGGCGGCGCATCGCCCCGCATTTGTCCTTGGTTTTGAGCCCTTTGTGCAGCACTACTACTGCTTCAACCTCTTAAACGGTTTTGCCGGGCTGAAAGAGTTGCGCACCGAACTGCTGGGCATTGAGCATCTGGCTCTTTTTCCGCAGTGTTTTGATGTGATTTTCTGCCTGGGGGTGCTCTATCATCGGCCTTCGCCCATGGATGCGCTCAAAGATCTGTTGACTGCGCTCAAGCCCGGCGGAACGCTCTTGCTGGAATCCCAGGCCATTCCCGGCGAGGAATCCATCGCGCTGTTTCCGGAAAAAACCTATGCCAAGGTGCCGGGAACCTGGTTTGTGCCTACGGCAAATTGTCTGAAAAACTGGCTGGAACGTACCGGATTTCAGCAGGTGCAGTTCTTCTGCCGGCATGCCATGAGCGGCCGGGAGCAGCGCCGCACTGAGTGGATGTGCTTTGAGTCCTACCAAGATTTCATTGACAAGCAAGACCCGTCGCGTACTATAGAGGGATATCCTGCGCCTTGGCGAGTCTTTTTTAAGGCACGCAAGATATAGCTTAACTGGCTGATTTTTTTATTCATTTAATCCATCTCAAAGAACATCACCTCTATGCAAGCAAAAGATTGCACTCTTTATCACGGCGGCCTGAAAGGCGCGGAAACGGTTTTTGGTGAATACGCAGAACAGTATGGCGTTCAGGAAGTGGTCTACACTTTTGAAGGTCATAAACTGGAGCGCGACCGTAACACCGTAATGCTCAGTGAGGCTGAGTTGCAGCGCGGTGATATCAGTATGGAGTTGGCCTCCAGGATGATGAACCGCACCTATTACGAGACGGAAAAGATCCGCCGAGTTTTGCAGAGCATCTTCCACATCGTCAACAAAGGCCATCAGGTCTTTGTCATCGGTGCCATTCTTGACGACAATTCGGTCAAGGGCGGTACAGGCTGGGCCGTGGAATTGGCCAAGCTTTTCAACCGGCCTCTCCACGTTTACGACCAGAACAGAAAAAACTGGTTTACCTGGAAGGATGGTTCCTGGCAGGAAGATACACCCGCCATCCACTATTCCACCTTTGTCGGTTCAGGTACCCGCTACCTGAGTGACGATGGCGTTGCCGCCATTGCCAAACTCTTTGCCGACAGTTTCAAGCAGTCCTGATTTTCTCCTAATCATATATTTCGCTCCTCGGACAGATGCGGGCGGCCATAAACAAGCCGCCCGCGCTGGGAGAGCGCTTTGACCTGAAAAGCAGGCGCCTCATTTTGCGACCTTTTTTCAGGCTGGTTGCTTTTTTTCGGCCTTTTACTTGCAAAGCAGTAGTGCAACCAGTATAAAAATAGAATTCGTTGCAATAAAGGGTGAGACATGCGGGCTGCAATTCTGCACTGCTCTTATGCGACCAAAGCTGCAGCGAAATATGAGGCGATGCAATGCGGTCTCGCCATGATTTACACATTGTCATGCCCGGTTGTGCATTGCCTGAAGCCGCCGTTTGTTGTTGCTTGCCAAGCGCTTCAAGCTTGTATGGTGCCTCTGGCGCAAAGGAGCGGTCCTGCATGTGCATTTTGACTCAGCACACCGGGGGCGCCTGTTCCCTAAAAACATGATCATACCCATGTCTATACTGTCCCCATATTGTTCCACTAAAATCGTCCGTACCTGTTTTTTCTGCACCCTTGCTTCCAGTTTGCTCCTTTTGTCTGCCTCCAACCTGCAGGCGGCCGCCTCCATCAGTGGAGGAGCCAAAAAAGCTCCCAAGCAAAATATCACCCGCCAGGTAAGCAAGGCCAGCCCCAAGAAGTTGCAGCCCGTACAGAAAGGGAAAATTGTGCGCCTTCAAGCCGATGCCAAGGAACAGGTCATGGTCCATAAGGCAAAGCCTGTACTCAAGCAGGCAAAAAGCCGCAAGCAGAACAGCAAGCCGGTGCAGGTTGTGAAAAAAACGCGGACTGTCAAGGGTACAGTAAAGGCGGTGCAGACCGCCGAACTGCGTAGCCAAAGGAAGAGTGGTCGCAGCGCCTCTGTGGCGATGGCACAGGTTGCGGCAGGAAAGGCTCCCTTTCTCAAGAAGAAAGCCACTCTGGATGAGCAGACCCGTTTGGCAAACACCCTGCAGGATCAGCTTGGGGTTGAAGTACTGGTGCAGGAAAACCGGGCCCATAGCGGTGGCCTCTTTATTGCTCCCCCAAGCACTGACACTGGGGTGGACAATGCGGCCAAAGCCCTGGACTTGCTTGCCAATCTGCCCTTGGGTAGGCCGATTGACGCGCCCATCAGCTCGCAGTTCGGCGGTCGGCAGGATCCCATCAACGGTCGCCGAGCCTTCCACGAGGGAGTGGATTTTCAGGCACAGACAGGGGCAAAGGTTAGGGCTACCGGCAATGGCAGGGTAGTGAGTTCAGGCTATTCTCCTGACTACGGAGAGAATATCATTGTTTCCCACGGTAAAGGTTATGAAACCATGTTTGCTCACCTGAGTAAGCGTATGGCACAGGTTGGCGACAGCATTGCCCCTGGTGATGTGGTTGGTTTGGTGGGAAACTCAGGCAGAAGCACCGGTTCGCATCTGCACTATGAAATCCGTTATCGGGGCGCTCCCATTAATCCCATGGATTATATGCGGGCTACCCAGCAGGCAAGACTGCAGACGAAATAAAGTATTTTCCATATTAAAGCGCTGAAAACGCCTTTTCATCTTCGGGTGAAAAGGCGTTTTTGTTGTGCGCCCCTGGCAGGGTCACAAACTTGGAGGCGCAAGTGTGGATACTGTCCTTGAAGCGGCCTCTGCCGTCCATGCTGATCCCTGCCACTGCTTCAGCACTCCGGTGAATGCCTTGCTGATGAACAGGCCGCCCTGGTCGCTGTTGAATATGTCGGGAGCACCGTATCGGTACAGCACTTCCTTGTATGCATCCACACAAAATCGGCTGTCAAACGTGTTGGATAAGCGACAATTGAGTACTTGTCTGCCGGCCCAGTCCATGACGGCAACCAGGTACATGAACCCCCTGGCCATCGGAATGTAGGTGATATCCGTTGCTCATACCTGGTTGGGCCGGTTTAGACTTGTGAATTCAACTTGCAAGTGCACCACTTAGACACGTTTAAAAACTTCAGCCGGAGTCTGGTAGTTTAAACATTTGCGAGGCCGATTATTCAGCCGATCTGCTGCTTCGACAAGCATCTCTTCCGTGATCTTGTGGAAGCTGGTTCCTCTTGGAAAATACTGCCGCAACAGGCCATTGCCGTTCTCGTTGGCACCACGCTGCCACGGCGAATACGGCTTGCAAAAATACGTGCTCATCTCGGTGGCTGACTCCAGCTCTTTGAACCCGGCCATCTCAGAGCCGTTATCAAGCGTCAAGGTCTTCCGCAGGGCAGCTGGAATCTTGCACAAACGGGGAATAAGCGACGCATTGAACGAGGCGGCCTTCTTGTCCTCAACCTTGCCCAGCAAGAGAAAACGGCTTTTACGCTCGTTGCAACTGACCAGTGCAGCCTTGCCCTTGGAAGCGCAAATAAGATCGGCCTCCCAATCCTCAAACCGGGATCTGGCGGCCACAACCTGCGGACGTGCATCAATATCAATGCGCCCGGGAAAAACCCGCCTGCCTTGGCCGTACCTGGTTTGCCGCCTACGACGTTTGCGGGCACGGCGCAAATGGAGGTAGCTTGTGTCGCCGAATTGTGCGGCAGCATAAAGCCGGCGGTAGACGGTCTCCACACTGATACGCATGGTTTGATTTTGTGGATAATCCAAGCGAATTCTCCCTGCAATTTGCTCAGGAGATCAGTCGCTGCGCAGCTTTTCATCAACGTAGGCGAGCAGCTCGAGCCAACTCATAGAACGGTAGTGGCGCGGCATCTTTCGTCTCTTTTTGGCGCGTTGATCAGCGGTTTGAGCACGATAGCCTTTTTTTGAGCTGTTGCGGCGTATTTCCCTGGAAATGGTTGTATGGTGCCGGCCAAGATGCTCGGCGATTCCCCGGCTGGTTTTACCCTTGCGCACAAATATTTCGATAAGGG
>JAUNUN010000039.1 GCA_030538155.1 bacterium | reverse complement strand
CATGTTTGCAAAGGGGCAGGTCTTTTAAGGCCTACTGGCAGCCATTATGGCTAATCAAGTTGATAGCTCGTCTGCCAATCTTCAATATCAGCAAATGCTGGTTGCGCTGTCTTGTCCAGCAGGTAAGAACCAAGCACCAGATAATCCATTTCTGTCCGCATAAAACAACGATAGGCATCTTCTGGCGTACAGACGATAGGTTCGCCACGAACATTGAACGATGTGTTGATGATTACAGCGCACCCGGTTAGCTTTTCAAAAGCCTGAATAATATCATAATAGGCTCGGTTCGTTTCAGGAGAAACCGTTTGTACCCTGGCCGAATAATCAACGTGAGTAATGGCTGGAATATCCGAGCGAATTTGGTTGATCATTTCAGTAAAAGATGCATTTGGTACATCCTGCTTCCTTCTCGTCTTCTTGATTTCTGCAACCAAAAGCATGTAGGGGGAAGGCCTGTCCAACTCGAAATATTCTTCCAGCTTTTCTTCCAGGCAGGAAGGTGCAAATGGTCGAAACGACTCGCGGTATTTGATCTTCAAATTCATCACAGATTGCATGGCGCTAGAGCGCGCATCACCAATAATAGACCGGCAACCAAGCGCCCTCGGACCGAACTCCATGCGCCCCTGGAACAGCCCTACAACATTTTCCGACGCGATCAAACGTGCTATTTCTCCTGCCCATTCGTCCTGGCTGAGTTTTTTCGCTGTGTACCCGTGCGTAGTCAAGTATTCTCCAATCTCTTCATCAGAAAAGGCCGGGCCAAGATATGCACCCTTCATGGAATCATGTTGAGCATCCACAGACCTGGCATTGCCTTGTACCTGGTGCCATACCAGCAAAGCCGCACCAAGAGCCCCGCCGGCGTCGCCGGACGCCGGCTGAACGTAGATGTCATCAAAAACACCTGACTTCAGCAATTTGCCATTAGCGACACAGTTCAGGGCCACTCCACCCGAAAGACAAAGACGCTTTTCTCCCGTTATCTTTTGGGCCTGCCTTGCCATTCGCAAAACTATATCTTCCGTCACCGCCTGAATGGAGGCGGCTATGTCCATTTCCCTCTGAGTGATGCTGCTTTCCGGTTGACGTGGCGGCCCTGAAAAAAGCTGATCAAATTTTGTACCGGTCATCTTTAACCCGTCCAGATAACCAAAATACTCCATATTCAGCCTGAAGGATCCATCATCTTTAAGATCCAGCAGATGATCATAAATGAGCCGTGTGTATTTGGGCTCCCCATACGGAGCAAGACCCATCAACTTATATTCACCCGAGTTAACCCTAAAACCAGTGAAGTATGTAAAAGCAGAGTAAAGTAAACCCAATGAATGCGGAAACCTGAGTTCCTTAAGGATTTGTATGGAATGATCTTGCCCAAGAGCAATTGTGGAGGTTGCCCATTCTCCTACTCCATCCATTGTCAGAATAGCAGCGGACTTGTACGGCGACGGATAAAAAGCAGAAGCGCCATGGGATTCATGGTGTTCAAAAAAGTAAATATCTTTCGACTTAATCTCGTGGAGCCGCAAATTGTGCTCGATTTGGTAGCGAATCCAAAGCTTCTGTTTCAACCACAGCGGAGTGGCCATCATAAAAGAGCGCAAACCACGTGGTGCTACTGAAAAATAAGTCTCCATCAGGCGTGCAAATTTGGTGATGGGCTTATCATAGAATGCAACGCAGTCAACAAACCGATCCTGCTGTAAACCTCCCTCGGCCAGACAGTAGCGTATAGCGTGGATGGGAAAATCGGCATCATGTTTTTTGCGGGTAAAACGTTCTTCCTGCGCTGCGGCAATAATTTCTCCATTGCGAACAAGAACCGCTGCAGAGTCGTGGTAATATCCACTGATACCAAGAATATTCATCAGAATTGCTTCCTATACCGGTCCGGGTCTTGGTTTTCTTGCACATCCTGCCAATAGCTGGGCAGTTCCGGCTCAAGTTTCCTCATCAGCGGATCTCTGCCGCGCAACAGTTGCATCAGGCGGCCGGTTCCGAACCAGACATAGTAAAACGGCACGAGCAAGGACCATGTAATAATTGTGCCTACAACCACAGAAAAACGTTTCATGAAGGCATCAAGACGTTTTTCAAAGGCTGCGCTAACGCGAGACCCCAAAAAGATAGAGCTTGCAAGCGCGAGCACGACCGCTGCAAAAACAATACGGTCGAAATAAAAAAACAAAGCAGCAATACAGAGGCCTATTGCAAAAGGAATCAGCCCTTTGGTACAAGAAGAGCCCCTTGGAGAGGTACCGGCATCATCATTGGCCCAAGGCCAAATAGCCGCAGAAACTGCATTTTGTTCAAAATCTTTTTTCATAGTTCACAACCTGTCCGATCACACGCAATACTTTAGAACAACGCTATCGCTTTGCCCGCGTTGCTGCCTGATCCTGCCAATAATCCCCATAAAAATCATAAATAGCCTTGGCAGCCATTTCATGAGCCAGCACTCCGGGATGTGCATCAAAATCATTTGCCCATAAACTCACATGCGGAACACCCTTGTAAACAGGTGTTAAATCAAGGCATTTTACTTCATATTTTCGGCAAGCAGCAAGAATTCTTTCATGTATAAAGTCAAATTTATAGTTGGACAAGTCATGAAATAATCCTGGAAACAAGACAACGCCAAAATCTATCCCACGTGAACGGTAGCCATGGAATAGTTGATCCAATAATTCGTCTGCTTCCTTGGATAGATTACTATTAGGATCTTGAAATTTCTTGACCATATCTTCATCAAATGAGGTTTGCTTACCCAATACTCTACGGAATTGCTCATACCTAATTTGCGATATGGTGTAAATTGCAGAGTTTTTCAATAAATATTTATGTATATTTTTATTTGGTATAATAGGATAAGATGGTATCGTCCCTCCTCCTATCTTCATGTCGTTAAGAAACCATTGGTATAAAACAAAATCAGGATGAAAATTTTCTATAATTTTTTGAAATTTTATATGGCTATCCAGGTTAAACCCACATATTCCTGCATTAAAAACAACAACTCCATGAAAAAATTCTTCTTTATCCAATTTTTTATTTAAGATTTCAGTAAATCTCTTGCTTGCTGGATAAACGCCTTGGCCATAGGTAAATGAGTCGCCTTGTACCACAATACGATATCTACCATCGTGTTTAGGTGAAATTTGAACTCCTCGCAAACCATATCCGTTCATTTCTGAAGAAAATAATTGACTTGATTTTTCAGAGAAGTATGAAAACCCAGTTGCTGTAGATAAAACATCTTTGTAATACCATCTCAAAAAAAACTCACCAATCAACAGGCAGATAATTGAAGAAATTGTAAGAATAATAAAAACAAAGAAAAAGTTCAAAATTATCTTTTCCCATTTTTTCCAAGGATCAAGGGTAAAAACTCTGTGAATGTTCATTTTTTTGGATAAAAATATTGACAGTTAACCCATGGTAAACAACCCTGTTTCAGGCCGAGGGGTGAACTCTGATAGCATGCAAAGAAACTAGAATATCTATATTTTCCATGTCCCTAACGTAGCAAATATCAGCCAACAACGTTAGTCAAAAACAGGTGCCGTGAGCGGTTACCTTCAAAGTCCGTGCGCCCGACCGCACATACTAAAGACCCCGTTGGTACCAGGCCAACGGGGCTTTTCTATCACATCAATTTCACCAACCAAATGGATGAAACCGTTCGGTCTCAACCAAGGGCTTCATCCCAAGTCTGTATTTACTGCACCGCCTTCTCCAGGGCAGGGAGAAGGTTCTTCTCCGCCTCTGCAAGAAACTCCTGCCACTTAAGTCCATGCCGATAGAAGGCCATGGAGGCAATCTTCTTGGTCAGGATGGCGTTGCGGTAAGCCACCAGTTCCGGAGAATCCAGGGTAGAGACGATAAAGTCGCGGCCCAGCTTTTCCCACAAGACCGGCGGGATGTAGAGCTTGAGCACCTGGTCGACCAGGGCCTTATCCGCCAGAATTTCGGGCAGGCGGCCGGCCAGTTCATCCTGAAAGGCGAAGATCTGCTCGCTGGCCCGTTTGGCAAGGGCAAAGATAGGCCGGCTCGTATCCTGTTCGTGCCACTTGATGAGCAGTTCGGTTTCCAGCCGGGCGTACTTCTCCACCATATTGATCACGTCGCGCACCAGGCCCCAGCGGGTGGTCTGATCTTGCAGCAGCACTTCTTCATAACGGTCCTGCAGCAGGAAGGAGGGCAGCACCTCGGCCACCGAGCTGCTGAACACCCCGCCCTTGTTGGAGGTGAAATCTTTTATCTGCAGGATGCCGGTATGCTGCGTCAGGTAGCGGCGGGCCGCATCGTCGAAGAAAACGTTTGCGCCTTCAACGATAAAACGCAGTTCCTTGAACAGGTTGGCAAACCTGGCCACGTTGTCGTAGTTGATGGTGTCCTTGAGCCCGCCGCAGGGGATGAAGGCGCGGATATTGGCCTCTTCGATAATGGGCCGGTTGGCCGGATCGGTGAGGAAGGTGTGGTGGAAGAGGGTGCCGTCGACAATGACGCGGCCATTGGGCAGGGTGATGTTTTTGGAACCGACCTGCACCCTGAAGCCCCTTTTGCCCAGCTTTTCCAGGGGAAAACGGGTGGAGTTGGCGCGCGGACGAGTGTTGCGGCTGTAGGCCAGCTCACGCAGGGCCGCCTTGTCGAGTCCGTCCGGATCAAAGAGCACGGAGCCGCTGTCCAGCACGCCGCAGATCTTGCCCCGGTAGCCCTGGACCTCGTTGGCACCCAGGTCGCCGCCGGGCCCCCCGGTGATCATCAGGTTGAGATCTTCCTCCTTTTCTCCGGCATGGTCGATCAGGGCGCGGAAGCAGCTCTTGATGCTGGTAGTGGTCATGCCGCTGGTGCGGACCTTGCCGCCGATACGCTCTTCAATGGCGTGCATGTCCTTGGTGAGCAGTTCGCGTTTGCCTTCGATCTGCAGTTCTACCCCTTCTTCTTCCAGATCGTAGAGGCCGAAGACCTCGCCGCTCTCCAGAATGCCGAAGGTATCGTGCGGAATACCGATGGTCTTGCCGGTGGTGAGGGTACGCCAGTAGCGGTAGCCGCGCCGGCGGGCGTTTTCGGCCACCATGTCCATGAACGGGGCTGTGCCTTCATCCGGCCCGAAGAAGATCAGTTCGGGCGCGCCGAGATGATCCACCACCTCGCCGGTGGGCAGTACCAGATCTAAAATGCCTTCGGTGTAGTCGACCAGGGCCTCCTTGGTATGGTGGGCGTATTGTGGATGGGGCACGATCACGCCCTTGGCCCCGCTTTCGCAGATGTCCTTGTGCTTGAGCCGCTGGGCCACTGCGCCGAGCGCGTAGTTGAGCAGCACCGCGTTGTTGAGCAGGGTTTGATGGTTGTCCTTGGTTACCCGCAGCATGCGCAGCCCGCCCCTGGAAATGTCTGCCGCGCGCAGGTGGGTGCCGCTAGCGTAGTGGCCGTTGACAAAGAACACGCCATGGACGGATTGGCGGTAGACCAGCGGATCTAAAACGTCGCTGTCGCAGCGGAAGGAGTAGGAGCGCTTGTCTGCCTTGTAGAAGTTGGTTTTGCGCACGCTGGTAATCAGCTTGAACATAAAGCGGATGATGTCGCCGCCGAGCGGGGCATCGATGAAGCGGGAGGCGCAGATCTGCTCAAGCTCCTGTTTCTTCTCCAGGATTTCGGCATCGCTCAGCCGCTTACCGGCCTTGGGATCAAACTTGGCGGCAAAGACCGCATAGAGGAATTTGATCAGATCCGGGTTGTTGCGCACTGTTTCTTCCAGCAGAACCGGCGTGTAAATGGCGCGGTCTGCGCCCAGAAGACGCTTGCCGAAGGTGTCGCGCTGCTCGTCGCTGCTGAGGATGCCCAGAATCTCTTCGTTGAAGTGCTGGTCGCTCTCCTGGTAGATGAACAGGCGGCAGAAATCCATGGCATTGCCGGCAAAGAGCAATTCTTCAAAGCTCAGCTCGCCGTGTACGTACAGGTCATGGATATTCTTGACGGAAAAGGCCAGAAAGGCACGCAGCGCGGTCTCGATTTCCTGCTGCTTTGCCGGTTCCAGCTCACCCCTGATATAGATGGAGCAGACCGAGGAAAAGACCATGTCCTTCATCTTGGCCAGGTACGGCTCCCAGTAGGTGCGGGTGATGGTGCAACCGAAATCTTCCAGCATCTTCCTGAGCACCGGCAACTGGGGCCGCTCGAAATCGCTGTTGAACATGAAGCGGGTTTCATCGCTTCTCGTCACCTTCTGGGTCTGGATGATGATACGGGCCTGACCCTCGATTTTTTTGAGGAAATCTTCGTGACGCGCCCTGGGGTGCGCGGGCGTGGCGGCATAGTCGCCGGCCACGTTGAACAGGAAACGAGACTCCTTGAAATCTGCCTCGGAATAATCGGCCACGGTCTCCGGCCGGAAGAGATAGGTGGCATAGCCGAGATCCGGGCTGAAGTAGTAGGCGCGCCGGTGCCCGGGAATCTGGGTTTCCAGGAGACGCTCCATGGCGTCTCTGGTGTCCCTGGTGACGATGCGCACCCGCTGGAGGCCGGGCTCGTCGTCGCTGATAAAATCGATCGGCGCTACCCGGCCGTAAAGCCTGATCTCGCCGTTTTCATCCTTGCGCATGCTCAGGGCAATAGCCTTGAGCAGCTTGCGCAAAGCTGACTTGCTGATGGTTTTGAGAAAATAGGAGGGCAAGACCAGATCTTTAAGCAGAATGCCAGCGGCCCGGTTGATGCTGCTGGCTGTGAGCAGATCGCCTTCGGCCAGATCGATCACTGCTTCGTAGAGCAGTCCTGGATCCAGCCCGGCTTCCCTGGCCATGTTCACAATGTGTTCTCCTGGCATACAATTCTCCATTCTAATGAAGGGTTGAAGGGGTGTTCCCCAAGACGATGGGCGATGTTCCGTGCCACCGTTACTGCATAATTTTCGATTTTTTTTAGTTTTATTGGCTCCTGAGCAGGGCCTGGGCCTCGTTCATAAAGGCCTGCAGGTTGCTCGCGATGTGTTGCCCTTCTGCAAGACTTACCTGCTGAAAAGAAACCTCCGCTCCGGGCTGGGTCTGGGCCAGCCGCCACAGATCGCAGCTCAGCACCGTGGCGATGACGGGATAGCCGCCGATGGTCTGTTCGCGGAACAGGACTATGGGCTGCCCATTCGGCGGGATCTGAATATTCCCTGCTGTCACCGGAATGGAAAGCAGATTTTCAGGGCTATCGTTATTTTTTTTGATAGCCCGGCCCTGAAGGCGGCAACCCATGCGGTTACTTTGGCTGCTCAGGGTAAAGCTGGTCTGAAAAAAACGGGTGATATCTTGGCTGAACCAGTCATCCTGCGGGCCGAGAATAGCTCGTAAGACAATGCTGCTGCCGTAGCGCGGCGACCAAGGTAGGCGATAGCGTTTCTGTTTAAGATTATTTGGTCCTGCTGCCTCGGAACCCAGTACATCGCCTTTCTTAAGCATGCGGCCCTCATAACCGCCTAGGCGACCGCCCAGATAGGTGGAGCGGCTGGACAAAACTGTTTTGGCGGCAAAGCCACCTGCCAGGGCAAGATAGCTGCGGCAGCCGCTTGCAGCCATGCCCAGGCTGATGCTGTCGCGGGCTTGCAGGTGGTGGTTCTGCCACTGAGACGCGGCTTTGCCGTTGATGCGCAAATCCATGTCGGCACCGGTCACTGCAATGGAGCAGGGAGCCAGAACCTCGAAATCTGCGCCCACCATGGTCATCTCCAGGGTGGCGCAGTCGGCAGGGTTGCCGCAGAGCCAGTTGGCGATGCTGTGGCTGTAGTCGTCCATAGCGCCTGATTTCGGCACTCCCAGATGGGCCTGGCCGGGGCGGCCCAAGTCCTGAATAGTGGTTAAGCCGCCGGCTTTGAGCACTCGCAAAACGGCATTCATGACTGTTCACCGGCCAGGATAGCGTGAAAGGCGGCCTCGTCCACCGCCTGAAAACGGAGGTTGTCGCCCGCGCGGTAAGGGCAGGGCTCGGCGCGCTCTGCATTAAAAAGAGTCAGGGGCGTGCGGCCGATAATGCGCCAGCCGCCGGGGCTGTCTTGCGGATAGATCCCGGTCTGGCTGCCGGCAATACCGACCGATCCGGCCGCAACCAGGGTGCGCGGCGTTTCCAGACGCGGGGTGTGCAAGCTCTCGTCAAGCCCGCCCAGATAGCAGAAGCCGGGCGCAAAACCGATGGCAAAAATGCGGTACAGGGCCGCGCAGTGACGTGCGATCACCGCAGCCGGGCTGAGCTGATTGTGGCGGGCCACATCGGCAAGATCAGGGCCGAAATCACCGCCGTAGCAGACCGGAATGGTGATGGTGCGGGAGGCGTCAATCTGCGCTGCATCCAGGTTCTGCTCACATGTGCGCAAAAGGTCGCACAGGGCCTGGAAGTTGACCAGAACCGGGTCGTAGAAAACGGCCAGCGAGCTGTAGGAAGGGACCACCTCCTCAATGCCCGGCCTTTTTTCTTGATTGAGCAGGGCAGTGATGCGCCGCAGCTTTTCGTTGACGGCCGCATCCACGCCCTGAGCGTAGACGGCCAAAAGACAGCGCTCGCCGCTGGGGTGGAATTGAGGGAAGGGGAAAATCTGCGTGCAGGTCATCGTTTGGGATTCTGGATTGGCCTGGCTACCGGGGGGGGGCAAAGATTAAATTGCTGTTCTACTCAACCGCTGCAATCCTCACCCCGGCAGATTCCAGCCGGCTGCGAATAGCGGCGGCCAGGGCCACGCTGTTGGGGTTGTCGCCGTGCACGCAGAGCGAGCGCACCTGCATGGGAATCTCGGCGCCGTCGTGGGCGGTGATGACGCCGCACTCCACCATGTGCAGGGCGCGCTCTGCCGCAACGCTTGCATCGTGGATAACCGCGCCCTCAAGGTTGCGGCCACGCAAAGCGCCATCCCTGTCATAGGCGCGATCCGGAAAGGCCTCCAGCACCACCCGCAGCCCCTCTGCAGCCGCAGCCGCGGTTAAGGCGGCGGCATTGGGCCCAGCCAAAATCACCAGCCACAGTTCGGGATCAATGGCGGCAACGGCGCGAGCAATGGCGCGCAGCAGCTTTGGTTCGGCCGCAGCCATGTTGTAGAGCGCGCCATGGGGTTTTACGTGGTGCAGGCGGCCGCCCTCGGCTGTGCAAAATGCCTGCAAGGCCCCCACCTGGTAGGTGATGTAGTCTTGCACTTCCTCAAAAGAACAGTCCAGACGGCGGCGACCGAAACCGGCCAAATCCGGAAACCCGGGATGCGCGCCGATGGCCACCCCGTGTTGAAGCGCCAGTCGCACGGTTTTGCGCATCACCTGTGCATCCCCGGCATGAAAACCGCAGGCAATATTGGCCGAGGAAATATGGCGGATCATTTCGCTATCCATACCCAGGGTATAGATGCCGAAGCTCTCGCCCATATCGCAGTTGATATCAATAGTGGCAAGGATCATGGTGCAAACAGGCTTGGCAGGGGTAGAGGGGCCACATTATGCAGGGCAAGAGAAGTATTGCATTGCGTACGCAAGGCATCTGTATGTCCAGCCCTGCACCGGTGGTCTAGCTGGTCTGCCAGGCGCTCCTTTGCTCCTTTGATAGGTGGGATCCTTTAGTCCTCGCCTACAACTCGATACGGGTTCCCAAAACCTGTAAAAACTTGGCCAGCCACTCGGGGTGGGCAGGCCAGGCCGGTGCAGTCACCAGGTTGCCGTCTGCATGGGCGCTATCCACGGCAATATCGGCATAGGTGCCGCCGGCGGCCGTTATCTCGGGCCTCACTGCCGGGTAGCAGGCACAGGTTTTTCCCTGCAACACACCGGCAGCACTGAGGATCTGCGGCCCATGGCAGATGGCGGCAATGGGCTTTTTCTTGTCGGCAAAGTGGCGCACCATCTGCAGCACCCGCTCATCCAGACGCAGGTATTCGGGTGCGCGGCCGCCGGGGATGACCAAGGCGTCATAGTCTTCGGCCTTGATCTCGGCAAAGGTGGCGTTCAACACAAAGTTGTGGCCGGGCTTCTCGCTGTAGGTCTGATCGCCTTCAAAGTCGTGGATGGCGGTGCGCACAAAATCACCCGCCTTCTTGTCCGGGCATACGGCATCTACGCTGTGGCCCACCATCAAGAGTGCCTGAAAAGGCACCATGATCTCGTAATCTTCCCCAAAATCACCAACAAGCATCAGTATGTTCTTTTTGGCCATGGCATCCTCCATCGGGTTTTTAGCTGCTTGGATATTCGCGTAAGATTTGTATATGCACTACTATATGTCAAGTATTATACACGAGAACGGTTCCTTCCTCGGGCGTGTTTGACATCTTGCAGAACAGGGAGTTTGAGGCAGTAGCGACAGCAGATTTTTCTGCAGCCGGGACTGTAAAAAATCTCCACAGTTTGTTCGGATTCAAGATCAAAAAAAATGGAATTCGGTTTTGCCATCTGCCGGGGAAAATAGCCCTGAGCCGCAGAGAACAAGCCCAAGTCGGAAGGGCACACATTTTTTCTGTTTGCTTCCGGGCCGCTGCCAGGTAAGATTCAGCTACTTGATGCATTTTATCAATGAAATCGCATCAAGGACATCTCCCTCAACAATATTTTGAACCAGGCTTCCATAGAGCAGTGAACCCTGAGCCCCCGGTTGCGACAGCACGGCCGTGGGGCTCATTTTTTGCTTCTTCCCGCATGGAGCCTCGGCAACGGCAAGAAAAGGCTTATGAACGTTCTTCTCTTTGGCTTATTCGTCATTCTGCTGGGCGGGGTGCTGCCGCAGGCCTTTGTCCGCAGGCCGGGGGCAGCCCTGAGGCTGCATACGCTCTTGCTTGCAGCGGGCTCTCTGTGCGGACTGGTCGGCCTGTTCCAGGCCTGGCAGAGCGGTGTGACCCAAGCGCTGAGCATCCCCTGGCTGGGTTTTAGCCTGCTTCTTTCTCTGGATTCCCTGGCCGGTTTCTTTTTGCTGCCCGTTTTTCTCATCGCGCCCTTGACAGCCCTCTACGGTTATCAATACCTGGACACCACCCAACACAGCCTGCGGCCCGTGGCCGGTTGTTTCTTTTTCAATCTCCTGATCTGCGCCATGGCTCTGGTGCCGCTCGCCGCCGATATGATCGCCTTTGTGGTGGCCTGGGAGCTGATGTCCTTTGCCTCCTTCATCCTGGTGCTCTACGACTGGGAAGAACCCCAGAGCCGCCGAGCCGCCCATATCTATCTGCTCTTTTCCCAAAGCGGGGCCTTTGCTGTCTTTGCCGCCTTTGGCCTGCTCTTTGCCGCCACCGGCTCCTTTGTCTTCAGCGCCACTGCGTTTGCCGCCCTGCCGCAGGGGGTCAAACTGGCCGCCTTTGTTTTGGCGCTTCTGGGTTTTGGTTCCAAGGCCGGGCTCATGCCCCTGCATATCTGGCTGCCGCATGCCCATCCGGCCGCGCCCAGCCATGTTTCTGCTCTGATGTCGGGCGTGATGATCAAGCTGGGAGTATACGGCATCCTGCGCATGTACTTTCTTTTGGGCGATCACAGCCCAATCTTTGCCTGGATTATTTTGGTGCTGGGCATCGTCTCCGGCATACTCGGGGTGGCCTATGCCCTAGCCAAGCACGATATCAAGCGCTTCCTCGCCTACCACAGCATTGAAAATATCGGCATCATCCTCATCGGCTGCGGCCTCGGCATGCTGGGCCTGGCCACGGACGAGCCCATTATGGCTGTTCTGGGCTTTACCGGCGGCCTTTTGCATGTGCTCAACCACGCCATCTACAAATCCCTGCTCTTTTTCTGCGCAGGCGCGGTGCACCGGGCCACCGCTACCCGCACCATCGATATTCTGGGCGGGCTGATGCGGCGCATGCCCATAACCGGCCGCAGTTTCCTCACCGGTTCGGCCGCTATTTCAGGACTGCCGCCGCTGAACGGTTTTGTCAGCGAATTTCTCATCTATTACGCCGCTTTTCTGGGCCTGCGGCAGGACGGCTTCAACCTGATGCTGGTTGTGGCCGCCATTATTGCCCTGGCCATGATCGGCGGCTTGGCTACTGCCTGCTTCACCAAGGCAACAGGCATTGTCTTTCTGGGTGAGCCGCGCAGTGCGCAGGCAAGCAAGGCCACGGAAGCCCCGCCTGCCATGCGGGCCACCATGCTGATCCTCAGTGTGTTGTGTCTGTGCATCGGGTTCTTCCCCGGCCCCTTCATTCAGGCCGCCTTTGCCGCCTTGCGTGACCTGGGCCCCATGGCTTCCTCCCTCTCCCTGCTGCCGGGTGATCTGCTCACCAAGATCAGCCGCAATCTCACCCTCATTGCCTGGCTCTTTGCGGCCCTGTTCTTGGGCCTGAGCGCCCTGCGCCGCCGCGCCTACCGGAACAAGTCTGTAGAGCGCGGCCCAACCTGGGGCTGCGGCTTTACCCAGGGCAACAGCCGCATCCAGTATACCGGCAGCTCCTATGCCATGAGCACCGTCAACTTTTTCCGCCCACTGGTGCTGAGCCGCAGCCAATGCACCGGTCTTGCGCAAAAACTCCTGCCGGCCTCGGCCGAATACAGCAGCAAGGCAGAGGACCTAGCCGAAGTCGGCCTGCAGCACCTGCTGAGCAGACCGGTCTTGTGGCTGGCACAGAAACTGCGCTGGATCCAGCATGGTCGTATCCAGTCGTATATTGCCTACATCGTGCTGACCATCATTGTTGTTCTTCTGCTTGCCTAGCCTTTGACTGAGGTCTTTCGAGGTTTGTATGGTTCTTATTGAAACTTTTTTTTCGCTTGTTTTGCTGATATCGGCCCTGCTTCTGGTCCCGCTCTTTCCGGGCCTCATCCTCAAGGTCAAGGCCTTCTTTACCGGCAAAAAGGGGCCGCCTCTTCTTATCAAGTACTACACCCTGATAAAGCTGGTGCAAAAAGGCTCGGTCTACAGCACCAGCAGCACCTTTGTTTTCAGCCTGGGGCCGCTCATCTCCTGCACGGCTGCGCTCATGGCGCTCCTCTTCTTTCCCTTTGCCTGGCTGCGGCCGCTCTTCTCTTTTCAGGGCGATATCATTGTGCTTTTGTACTTCTTTGGTCTTGGCCGCTTTTTCACCATTGTGGCCGCCCTGGACACCGCCTCTCCCTTTGAGGGCATGGGGGCCGCGCGCGAGGCTTTTTTCGCCTTTCTGGCAGAGGCCACGCTTTTTGCCGTTCTGATCCTCTTTTTCCGCATCAATGGCGCGCTCAGCTTGGGCGGCTATTTTGCGGGTCAGGGCTTGCTTTCCTTTGACGGCTCCCGCGGGGCCCTGCTGGTTTTGGTGGTGGTTGGTCTCTTCATGGTGATGCTGGCCGAAAACGCGCGCGTGCCCGTGGATGACCCGGCCACCCACCTGGAGCTGACCATGATCCACGAGGCCATGATTCTGGATCACAGCGGGCCGGATCTGGCCCTGATCGAGTTCGGGGCCTTTTGCAAACTCTTCTTCTATGCCGCCTTTGTGGCCTCCCTGCTCAAACCGGCCCATATGATCCTGAACCCGCTTTTGGCCATTCTGCTGTTCTATGGCCTGGTGGTCCTGGTCTATGCGGCCATCGGCGTGGTCGAATCCGTGACAGCCAGGCTCAAGATGCCGCTGGTGCCCAAGTACCTGCTCAGCTCCTTTGCCCTGGTCTTTTTTGCCATTATCCTCACCTCACTGGAGTTCATTCCATGATCGGCGGTATTGAGATCTTTCTGGCCGTTATATTGCTCACCGTGCTGTTTTCGCTGACCTCCAGCCGAATAATGTCGCTCATCAAGCTGATGGCCCTGCAGGGAGCCCTGGTATCGCTTATTCCGGTGCTGCTGGAACTGGAGAGCAAGTTGCACGCGGGCGGTCTCATTCTCTTTACCGTCATGCTGACCATCAAGGCCCTGATCATTCCGGGTCTGCTCTACTTCGCCCTGACCCGCATGGCCATTATGCGCGAGGTGGAACCGCTCATCGGCTACCACAGCTCGGTGGCGGCCGGCCTAGGGCTGATCCTGGTAGCAGCCTATATCGCCCGCCAACTGAACATCGCTGTGGAGGGTGTGCAGCCCCTGGTGCTGATCACCGCCATCACCACTTTGGGGGGCGGGCTTTTTCTGATGATGAGCCGCAGCAAGGCCCTGACCCAGGTTATCGGTTATCTGATGCTGGATAACGGCATCTATCTGATGGGTACTGCCCTGACCAGAGAGACGCGCAGCATCTACCTGGTGGAATTCGGCGTTCTGCTCGACCTGCTGGTGGCGGTGATGATCATGGGCATCATCCTCAACAACATCAGCAAGACCTTTGACGATGTGGACACCCTGGATCTCGAACAACTCAAGGACTGAGCCATGCTGGAATATCTTTTCATCTTGCCCCTGGGCATGGGTCTGATCACCCTGTTTCTGCCCGCAGTGGTGGGACGCTTTGCCCTGGTGGCAACCGGCCTTGTGCACCTGTTTTTAAGCCTTGGCTTCTTGCTGGATCAGGGCCGGGCTCTGTATCCGGAATATTTTACCAGAGCCTATCCAGGCATGCTGATGCTTCTGCTCTGCTCTTTTGTCTTTGCCTGCACCGCGCCCTATGCGGCCGGTTACATGCGGCAGAAGCCGGTAAAGTATGAGCCGGTTTTCAGCGGCTGCATGCTCCTTTTTTTGGGTACCATGAGCATGGCCGCCCTGGCCGAGCATCCCATTGTTTTCTGGATCGCCATCGAGGCCACCACCTTGGCAAGCGCGCCGCTTATCTTCATCCACCGCTCCAAGCAGGCGCTTGAGGCCACCTGGAAGTATGTGCTCATCTGCTCCGTGGGCATTGCCCTTGCCCTTTTGGGCCTCTTTTTCATCACCTTTTCCATGGAAGGGGCCGGGCTGGATATTCCCTTGACCTTTACTTCGCTCAACACCATCGCGGCCCAGCTCAACCCGCTCTGGCTCAAGACCGGTTTTATCTTCGTGCTCATCGGTTTCGGCACCAAGATGGGGCTTGCACCCATGCACACCTGGCTGCCCGATGCCCATAGCGAAGCGCCCAGCCCGGCCTCGGCCCTGCTTTCAGGCGCTCTTCTCAACTGCGCCTTTCTGGGCATCTACAAGGTGCACACCCTCATGGTTTTGGCAGGGCTCGGCCAATTTTCAAGTAACTTGCTCATTGGTTTCGGCCTCTTTTCTCTTCTCGTGGCCGGGGTCTTCATCCTCAACCAGCCGGATTACAAGCGCATGCTCGCCTACTCCAGCATCGAGAACATGGGTATCATCGCCATCGGCACCGGTATCGGCGGATTGGGTCTGTTTGGAGCCATGCTGCACCTCATCCACCATTCCCTGCTCAAGTCCTCGCTCTTTCTCTCGGCAGGCACCATCATGCGGGCCTACGGCAGCAAGCTGATCAGCCAGTGCACCAATATGCCGCGCCTCTTGCCCAAAACCTTTTGCTGCTACTTTGCCGGATGCCTGGGCATTGCCGGGCTGCCGCCCTTCGGCCTTTTTTTAAGCGAGATGCTGATCCTCTTTGCCGCCTTTCAGCAGGGCCTGCCCCTGATCGGCCTGCTCTTTGCCGCGCTCCTGATCCTGGTTATCGCCGGATTCATCAAGCGTGTTTTGAGTATGTCCTTGGGTGAGAGAGATAATATTGAGGGCCGGAGCCGAGATGCAGCACGGGCAAAAGAACGGCTCCTGCAGGTGCTGCCGCCCTTGGTTCTCCTGTCTTGCTCGCTCTTGCTCTGTCTGTGGATACCCGAACCGCTGCGGCAGGTGATTAACGACAGCATCGTTCTCTTGGGAGGCCGCATTTATGGATAAGCACATGCTTGAGATTACAAACGGCGAGTGCATCGAGCGCAGCCGTATTCCCAGGCTCTCCAGCGAGTTGTTTCACCGCCGACTCAATCAGTTTGTGCGCAATAACGGTTCTATCGTGCAGTTTTTCGCCTACCCGGAAGACAAACAGATGGTGCTTCTGGCAGTGCTGCGCAACAGTAATCTCTTTATACTGGAAACCACGGTCGGTCGCGAATATCCCTCGCTCACTTTAAGCGCGGGGCCGCAGTTCAACCTCTTTGAGCGCGAGGTGGCCGAACAGTGCGGTCTGCGCCCGGCCGGGCACCCCTGGTTGAAGATGCTGCGCTACCACGCCAACAAGAGTGAGCGGCCGGATGTATTCGGCAATAACTACGAAGAGGAGATCCCCGGTAACTACCCCTACTTTCAGGTGCAGGGCGAGTCGGTGCACGAGGTGGCGGTGGGGCCGGTGCATGCGGGCATCATCGAGCCCGGCCATTTCCGCTTCCAGTGCGCGGGCGAAGAGGTGCTGCACCTGGAAATCCAGTTGGGCTATCAGCACCGGGGGGTAGAGGAGCTGTTACAGACCGTGCCGCACAAACGGCTTGTCCCCATTGCCGAGGGCATTGCCGGAGACACCGCGATCGGCCATGGCCTCTCTTGCTGTCAGGCATTGGAAAGCCTGTGCGGGCTTGAGGTAGCGGGCGCGGCCAAGAAACAGCGCACTATTGCGCTGGAACTGGAGCGCCTAGCCAACCACATCGGCGATTTGGGCGCCTTGAGCGGAGACGTGGCCTTTAACCCGCCTGCAGCGTACTTCGGCCGCATCCGGGGCGAGTTCCTCAACCTACTCCTGCTCTTGAGCGGCAATCGTTTCGGCAAGGGGCTGCTCCGTGCCGGCGGCACCGCCTTTGTCATGGATGAGGAGAAACGCCGGGCGATCAGCAATAAAATTAAGGAACTACGCCCGCAGATCCTGCACGTCTGTGACTTGCTTTTCACCGCGCACACGGTTTTGGCCCGTTTTGAACGCACCGGCACGGTCACAAGAGACCATGCCCAGGCGCTTGGCCTGGTGGGGGTCTGCGGCCGGGCTTCCGGGCTTGACTATGATGTGCGGGAATTTTTCCCGACCGAAGGCCATGAGGAACTGCCCGCAATACGCAATCAGATGACCAGCGGCGATGTGCTCAGCCGGGCCATGGTGCGGCAGGAGGAAATTGTGCACTCTTTAAATGCCATTGACCAGTTGCTGGCCATGGAGGAGGAGCCGGCCCATGGTGCAGCGGCACACAGCACAGCGTATGCCTTGGCGCCGTCGAGTTGCGTGGTCACCCTGAACGAGGGCTGGCGCGGAGAAATCTCCCACTGTGTGCTCACCGACGAGGCGGGTAGCATCAGCCGCTACAAGATCAAGGATCCCTCCTTCCACAACTGGCCTGGGCTGGCCATGGCCCTGCGCAACCAGGAGATTTCCGATTTTCCGCTGTGCAACAAGAGCTTTAACTTGAGCTATTGCGGTTTTGATCTCTAGCGGCAGATTTCTCGCAGCACAGAGGAACAAGAACGCTATTCAATCAGGATAGGAATCAATGTATAAAATCATCCGCAACCGGCTGGAACAGGGCTACCGCACAAGCCCATACCCTAAAAAACCGATCCAACTGCCTGCGAGCTACCGGGGCCTGCCTCTGGTCAATACAGCCGGCTCGCCTGAGCTTGCCCGCCGCTGTGCGGAGCTGTGCCCGCAGGACGCCATCTTGGCCGAGGAGCGGCAGATCGATTTGGGTCGCTGCACCTTCTGCGGCCGCTGTGCCGAGGTGCAGGATGGGGAAGGGGATTATTTTGTCCGCTTCAGTCAACGCTTTGAACTGGCCACCGCTTCCAGGCAAGACCTGATCACCAGCGGCACTTTGCCTGATTTGGCCGGGCAGGCCAAGGAAGAGATCACAAATCTCTTTGGCCGTTCCCTGCAGTTGCGCCAAGTTTCAGCGGGCGGCTGCAATGCCTGCGAGGCGGATATCAATGTTTTGGGCACGCCTTTTTTTGATCTGTCCCGTTTCGGCATCGACTTTGTTGCCTCGCCCCGCCATGCCGACGGCATCATGGTTACCGGGCCCATCAGCCGCAATATGCAAAGCGCGCTTATCGACACCTACCAGGCCGTGCCCGCGCCCAAGGTGGTGATAGCTGCCGGCTGCTGTGCCGTTTCAGGCGGCCCCTTCCATGGATCGGAGGAGATCATCGACGACTTGAACAACCTGGTGCCGGTGGATCTGTACATCCCCGGCTGCCCGCCCCACCCGCTCACCACCCTGCACGCGCTTCTGGCGTATTTCAAACGGAGGCGAAGCTGATTCCTTTTCCGCTGATTCTACTTGCGCTCATTCCACTTCTCTATCAAAACGATACTGCCAATCAGATTAGTTCAAGATAGTACAGCGATTCGAACCTTGATGCGATACACTATCTTTGGTTCTAATCTTCTTGGAGTTCTATTGCTTTTGTTGATCGTAGTCGCCACGGTTTTGTATGGAATGCAGGCACGGATGAAGGGCAGGATGGCCTATGAACACGCTGGATAAACTGACCATTCTGGCGGATGCCGCCAAGTTTGACGCTTCCTGCGCCTCCAGCGGCAGCAACCGCAAGGCCAAACCAGGTAGCTTGGGCAATGCTGCGGCATCCGGCATTTGCCATAGCTGGTCGGCAGACGGCCGCTGCATCTCGCTTTTAAAAGTCCTGCTCAGTAATGACTGCCGCTTTGACTGCATCTACTGCATGAGCCGCCGTTCCAATAACTGCGCCAGGGCCACCTTTAGCCCGGATGAGGTGGCTGATCTCACCATCAACTTCTACCGCCGCAACTATATTGAAGGGCTGTTCCTCAGTTCTGCGGTCTATGCCGGCCCCGAGCAGACCATGAGCGACATGGTGGATGTCTGCCACCTGCTCCGCGCCAAATATGCCTTTAACGGCTACATTCATCTGAAAATTATTCCCGGCGCGCCGCAGGAATTGGTTGCCAAAGCGGGCCTGCTGGCAGACCGTTTGAGCGTCAATATCGAGTTGCCGTCCTCAGCATCACTGAAAGAGCTTGCGCCGCAAAAATCACGCCAGGGCATCCTTACACCCATGCGGCAGATCGGCGAAGCAGTGAAAAACTATGCTGCAGAGCGCAAAAAATACCGCCACACACCCAAATTCTGCCCGGCAGGCCAATCCACCCAGATGATCGTCGGCGCAAGTGCGGAGAGTGATTTGCACATCCTCACCCTGTCGCAGAGCCTGTACACAAAAATGCAACTGCGCCGGGTCTACTATTCGGCCTATATGGCGGTGAACAGCGCGCCCAACCTGCCCATGCCGACCACTGCGCCGCCGCTTTTGCGCGAGCACCGGCTCTATCAGGCGGACTGGCTCATGCGCTTCTACCGGTTTGAGGCTGAAGAGATCCTGCCGCCGCAGGCACCGAATCTGGATGAGCGTCTGGATCCCAAGGCGGCCTGGGCCCTGCGTCATTTTGACCTCTTTCCCCTGGATATCAACCGAGCCGGTTATGAAGAACTGCTCCGGGTGCCGGGCCTGGGTGTGATCTCTGCCCAGCGCATCATTGCCACCAGAAGGGTGGCCGCAATTCGTGAACAGGATTTGAAAAAAATGGGCCTGGTGATGAAGCGGGCCCGCTATTTTTTATCCATCAACGGAAAAAAGCTGGTGACTGCCATTCCCTCGCATCAGGATTTGCTGAGCGCCATGTGCCGCCTGGAAAAACCTGCCATCAACCGGCTTACTCCGCAGTACCGGCAGCTGAGCCTGTTCTAGCATGGAACCAGTGGTTTACCTGTATGACGGCACCTTTACCGGCATGCTGCACGCGGTTGCCCGGGCAGTCAAAGACGGGAGAGCAGTTAAGGCCATTGCTCCGGCCCAGCACTATAACCCCACACTTTTTGATACCGTCATTACCCTGAAAAGCGATGCCGACCAGGCAGACCGCCTCTTGCAGTATTTGCAAAAACTGCATCCGCTGGCCGCCAATCTGGCGGTTTATGCCTTTCTCAGTGAGGAAAGCGGGGTGGAGTTGCACCTGTACCGCTTTGTGCAGCTCTGCCTGCGGCATGGTGCCCAAACGCTTCGCTACGAAAGCCATAGCGCTGTGGCCTATTTGAAAGGAATCTTGCATGCCGTTTCCCGCGAAGCACACCGCTACAAGGGGCTGATTCGTTTCCGCATTTTGGTGGATGATCTCCATTACGGCCCCTTTGAACCCCGCTACAACATCATTTCACTGTGCGCCCGCCATTTCCGGCAGCGCCTAGCCCCTTGCCGCTGGATGCTCCATGACCTGCGGCGCAACACTGCGCTCTACTGGGATACCATAGAACTGCAGACCGTGGATGTGGATGCTGATTTTGCCACCCATGTGGCCTTCCACGGTGAAGCACCGGAGGCAGAGTTGAGTGAGAACGAACGCCACTACCAGCAGTTATGGCGTGGCTTTCATGACGCCACCAGCAACCCGGCCAGGCATAACCCGCAGTTGCAGCGGCAGGGGATGCCGAAGCGCTACTGGAAATATCTCACCGAAATGTGAAGTCAGCGGGGAATGCTTACCACAGTTCAGCACGCGCCAGTACTGGAACAAAGGCGAGTGTTTGCGGGCTTTGTGCAGGAGGAAAACCGTTCAGGTGCATGACCTGCCAGCCGAAGGGATAGGTAAGGGGGTAGGGCGGCAGATAGCAGGCGGCAGGCTCGGCGGCAAAGCCAAACCTGCCGTAATAGGCCGGATCTCCATAGACAAAGAGCAGATCAAGGCCCCTTTGGCCGAGCAGCGCAATACCTTCCTGCACCAGGGCTGAGCCGATCTTTTGCTTCTGTCGGTTTGGATGTACTGCCAGCGGCGCAAGGATATAGGCCCGGCAGGCGGGTGCATTATGACTCGCAAGGTTCACAAGGGCGACCGGGCTGAAAGCAATGTGGCCGATAAGTGCGGCCGTATCTTCAGCAAGATCAGCACCCTCGGCAACCAGACTCAGGCCTGCATGTCGGTTCTCCTCCTGCAGCAAGGTAATGGCCATCTCCGCCACCACCGGGCCTTCGTCTTTTGAAAAGGCGTGCAGGTAGAGCTCGCGGATCTGTTCGCAGTCTTGCTCCTGTGCCGGGCGAATGCGTGTTGTCACTTTTAATCGTTGTACAACCTATAAGCCTTTCAGGACTTCTTCCGTTTCGGTATCTTGCCGCCGCTCTGGCGTTTGTGCACCCGTTGCGCTTCGGCCAGGCGTTTTTTACTCTGCTCGACCAGCAGCTCCTGGGCCGAGCGTTGCTCGCCGGTGGGCGAAGGTCGGCGCTGCACATAGCTGCCATCCGGCTGCATCTCCCAAACGCCGCGCTGGTCGCCCAACTGCAAATCCAGGATTTCCCGCAACTGCTCCTGCAAAACCGGGTGCTCCACCGGGGTCACCATCTCCACCCGTCGTTCCAAGTTACGCAGCATCAAATCCGCCGAGCCAAGGAAGTATTCTTCCTGGTTGTTGTTGCGGAAGTAGTAGATGCGGGCATGCTCCAGAAAGCGGCCGACAATGGAAATGACCCGGATATTTTCGGAAAGCCCCTTGATGCCGGGCCGAATGAGGCAACTGTCGCGCACGATCAAATCCACCTTTACCCCTGCCTGCGAGGCCTCGTACAGGGCCTTGATGATGTCGTTGTCGGTGAGAGCATTGCTCTTGAACTGGATAAGCCCGCCCTTGCCCTTGGCCTGGTGCTCCATCTCGCGCTTGATCTTGTCCAGCAGGGCCTTTTTCAGAAATTTGGGCGAGGGCAAGAGCTTCTTGTAGCGCCGCAGCGGGGCATAACCCAGGGTGAGAAAGTTGAAAAACTCGGTCAGATCGTTACCGATATCGTTGTCGCAGGTCAGAAGCCCCAAGTCGCTGTAGAGCCGGGCCGTACCGGCATGGTAGTTGCCGGTGCCGATGTGGGCGTAGCGTTTAAGACCGTTGTAGTCGTGCCGCACCACAAAAATCACCTTGGAATGCGTCTTGAGCCCGACCACGCCGTAGGTAACGTGGATGCCCGCCTGTTCCAGGTGGGTGGCCCAGTGGATATTGGCAGACTCATCAAAACGCGCCATCAGTTCCACCACCACAGCCACCTGCTTACCGTTCTGCACCGCATCGAGCAGGTGTTCGATAATCTGCGAATTGGCCGAGGTACGGTACAGGGTCATCTTGATGCCCAGCACCTTGGGGTCGATGCTGGCCTCTTTAAGAAAGCGCTCCACTGTAGCCGTGAAGGACTGATACGGATGCTGCAGCAGAAAGGGCCCCTCTTCGCGAATCAGGTGGAAGATGTTGGGCGCATCCTGTGACATCCTGTAATGATCCACCGGCTGATGCGGCGGGTAGTGCAGGGAGGCGCGGTCGATGCCGGCAATTTCCCTGAGGTCGCGCTTGGCCATGATGCCCTGTACCACAAAGACATCCTTGCGGGAATCCAGCCGCAGTTGCGAGGCCAGCATGCCTTTGTGCTGCTGGCTCATGGTGCTGTCCACCTCCAGGCGCACAATTTCGGCGAACTTGCGCTCGCGCAGGGCCGATTCGATCACGGCCAGTAAATCTCCGGCCTGATCCATGCGCTTATCCGTAATGGCGTTTCTGGTTACGCGGAATTCGGCACAACTCTCCACCACCATGCCCGGAAAGATGGCATCCAGATTGTTGGCCACAATATCTTCAAACAGCACATACACATGCCGCCTGGCCTCCACCCGAACAAAGCGGGGAATGCCCGCGCCGGTCGGAATCTTGATGCGGTTTAAGAAGATGTGGTCGTCATCCTTGTGGCGGGTGGCCACCAAAAGGTTCAAGGACAGGTTGGAGATGAACGGGAAGGGGTGGGCCGGGTCCATGCCCTGGGGCGTGAGCAGCGGATAGATGTCTTCCAGAAAATACTGGGACATGTGCTGCTGGTGGCGTTCGCTCAACTCGCCGTACTTGAGGATACGGATGTTCTCCTCGGCGAGCAGATCCAAAAGTACTGTTTCCATGTGCTCTTTCTGTTCGAGCAATTCCCGCACCACATCGTAGCACTCGTCGATCTGTTGCTGAGGGCTGCGACCGTCGAGGGAGAGCTGCTTTACCTTGGCGCCCACCTGCTGCTTGAGGCCGCCGATACGCTTCATGAAAAACTCGTCCAGATTGGAGCCGATGATGGAAAGAAAGTTCACCCGTTCCAAAAGCGGGTTACGCTCATCCATGCTTTCATTGAGCACCCGGCGGTTAAAGGCAAGCCAGCTCAGCTCGCGGTTGAGGTACCATTCGGACGCATCCAGGTCGATAACGGCGGGCGGTTCTGCTGATTTGCCGGCCTTAGCAGGCTCTGCAGGCTCAGTTGTTTCTGCGGATTCTGCAGGCTTAGCAGATTCTGCTGATTCCGCAGCCTTAGTAGACTCTACTGGCTTTGCAGGCGCAGCAGGTGCAAGCGGTTCTTTCGCGGCAGCCTTTTCGTTGGCAGGGTCGGATTTTTGTTTGGTCTCTTGCATGATTCACCGGAAAATATGTATTGTGCGCACGAACTGCGGCTGTACTTTCGTATCCAACTGATTTTCCGCCTAGCATAAACGATTTGAAACAGGCAGGAAAGGAAAGCGGCTGGGCTAATGAAAATATAATATTCTTGATAAACCCCGGCCTTGTCGATGCGTACCTGCTTTTGACCAGTTCCACATCGTTCTCACGCTCCGGCGTGGGAACGTATCTGCGGGCGCTTCCGCGCCCAGCACCGCTTTGCCACAGGTATCGCTATCGATCACGCCCGACTCTCACAGTTTTTTCAACGCTGATAAAATGCGAGTGTTCAGGGACATGCACCGAATCGCCAGATAGTCTCGGTTTTGATCCGGCATCCTGGGGAAAACGGGAAGTGCAATCACTCAGCAAATCGTTCATGCGGTGCTGAGGGATAGTGCAGTGCTTGTGTCCCGAAGGGCGAGAGGTGTTTTCTATCAGAACGCTGCAGCGTTGAAGGCGTATGTTCCCACGCCGGAACGTGGGAACAATCAAACCACTAAATTATTTCAAGCATCACCTTGTACGCTATGCCGCCGCTTGATTTTGATATTCAGTCACCAAAGTACTATGTACGCCTCCGCTGATGGTGCATTTGCAATGAGAATCTACCCCGGCCTTGTCGGAGGCTCCGGAATCTGAGAGAATGGAGTCATAACTACCAATACTCCTTGATATATTTCCGTTGATCCGGAACTGGAATAATACATTCAGCACAAACAAAAATCAGTGGACGATAACCGCATCCTCAAGGTCAGCGAGCTGACCGCCAATATCCGCACCCTGCTTGAAGGGCGCTATCCCTTTGTTCGAGTGGCGGGGGAGATTTCCAATCTCAGCCGGCCGGCCTCGGGTCATCTTTATTTCACCTTAAAGGATGGCCAGGCCCAGATACGGGTGGTGCTCTTCCGGATGCAGCGCCGCTACCTGGCCAAAGAACCAAGCAACGGCATGGAAGTGGTCTGCCTGGGCCGCATTTCGGTCTACGAACCGCGCGGCGAATACCAGCTCATTGCCGATACCCTGGATTTTCGCGGTGCAGGCTCCTTGCAGCAGGCCTTTGAGGTGCTCAAGGCAAAGCTGGCTACAGAAGGGCTGTTTGATCAGGCCCGGAAACGGCCGCTCCCCTTTCTACCGGGCCACATCACCCTCATTACCTCACCCCAGGGCGCAGCCCTGCATGATTTTCTCAGAGTGGCGCGGCGGCGCTTTCCGGGCATCACCATCGCCATCTATCCGGTAGCGGTGCAGGGCGAGCAGGCGGCCGCAACCATGGTTGCGGCGCTTGATCAGATCAGAAATGAAATTGAGACCGATGTGCTGGTTTTATGCCGGGGCGGCGGCTCAAGCGAAGATTTATGGGCCTATAACGATGAAGAACTGGCCCGAGCCATCCGGCGGGGCAGGGTGCCGGTGGTAAGTGCCGTTGGCCACGAGATTGATTTTACCATTGCGGACTTTGCCGCCGATTTGCGCGCGCCCACGCCCAGTGCCGCGGCAGAACTGCTTCTGCCCGAACAGGCTGCCCTGCACAAGGCGGTGTCCATGCAGGCGGATCGGCTGGTGCGGCTGATGGAACAAAAGCTCAGCCAGGCGGCCCGGCATCTGCATTTTGCCCGCCGGCAATTGCTCGCCATGCCGCACCCGGTGGATAGTCTCCTTTTGCAGGTGGATCAGCTCAGAAACAACCTGGAACGCGGGCTCTTAAAGCGGCTTGATATGCGGGCCCAGCAGGTGGCCCGGCTGGAGCAGCGGTTGCAGGCCTGCAGCCCCAGTCTTGCCCTGGCCAGGCAGGGCAAGGCACTGGCGCTTGTGGAAACCCGGCTTTTGCAGGCTGGTGAAAATATTGTAAGCGGGAATGAACAGCGTCTGCACCGCGCCTTAGCGGTGCTGCAGGCGGTGAGCCCCCTGGCCACCTTGACCAGGGGCTATGCCATTGCCCGGAAAAAGGATCGGAAAAAGAATATAATCCGCAGCACTTCCCAAGTTGTGCCGGGCGAGGCCCTGGAACTCTTACTGGCAGCGGGCAGGCTGGAATGCCGGGTGGAGAAAGCCCTGCCGGATGAGGAAAGCGGGCCGGGCTTTTCGCACAAGGTTACGAATTAACGCAAGATACCGTCTACCTGGCGGTCGATGTGGGTAATGGCCAGGGTCAGGGCTTCGGGGTTTTTCTTGGAGGCGTCCTTCAACTGCTTACCCCATTTTTTCAGCATGTCGGTGTCGATCTTGCGGCTGTCATTCTTTTTGGCCCATTCGCGGCCGATTTTATCGCCTAGCTGCAACAAACTCTGCTGGTGCTCGGGTTGCTCCTCGGCAGGGAGTTTAGCCAGGATGTCCTTGGTGATCTCTACCCAGCCGTCGGCCAGCATATTGCCTTCCTGAAAGGTTTTGTACCATTTCTGCTCTTCTGCAGAG
>JAUNUN010000002.1 GCA_030538155.1 bacterium | reverse complement strand
TGCAGAGCCGGAGGCTATAGAAACGATGATACCTTCATCGGCATAATTTACCTGCCGGCTGCTCCAATACAAAATTTAATCAAATCCACTTGATTCGACGAAGAGCCATATTTCTGTGGGTATTATGAGTCCTCTTTCTTCGTGCCCACAAACATACCCACAAAAAAGGCTGTATGCCAATGGGTTTTACTGGAACTCTTGGGAAGGGAAGGTAAAGAAAAACCCCGTAAAACCTAATGGTTTCACGGGGCTAATGTACTTCTTGGTACTTCTTTGGATGTCAATGTGGTGCCGAAGAGAAGACTCGAACTTCCACTGGGGAACCCCAACTAGACCCTGAACCTAGCGCGTCTACCAATTCCGCCACTTCGGCACTGAAGGCACCAATATGCTTTATCTATGAAATCTTGTCAAGCCTTTCTTGTACAATACGCATCAATCCTTCGCAGCAGACTGTTCGGATACTGTCCGCTCCTTGCACCTTTAAGGAAGAACCTGTAGGTCATGTTGGATACTGACCACATTTGAGCGTGGTGCTTGGGAAAGCGGCTCCTGACCAGTGCGAATGCGTCCTGAAGAAAAAGCGTACTGACTGTTCTGAACACGCACCATTGGGGGGACATGGTTGAGCTCAAAAAGGGTGTAGCCATGGAGCAGGTTGCGCCAGAAGGCGATGTGGGGCGAATTGTCGTGTCGTTGCAGGTTTGCCGGGGTCATGCGGAAGGGAAAGATATGCACCTGAAAGGAGGATTGGCCGGCATTGAGGGCACGGTCTGCAATAGTGTAAATTTCTTCGATGACCGGGTCGGTCATGGCAAAGCAACCAACAGAGAGGCGTTTGCCATGCACCATGATCATACCGCCGGAGGCCTGACGTGCCTGATCGTAGAGATTGGGGTAGCCGATGTTGAAGGCCAGATGGAAATTGCTCCATGGGTTCATCAGCGAAGGAAAGACCTCGTAGTACCCTTCTGGAGCCTGCAGATCGCCTTCGTGCAGTTTTGGGCCAAGCCCGCCGGAGAAGTATGCGATCGGATATTTTTTAAACAGGTAAAAGCGTTCGCCGCGCTGCACCCACAGTTCCAGTTCGTGGCTTTCTTTGAAGATACGCACAAAAATCGGCGCGCCGAACTTCAACCCGGAGCGTTGGAATTCCCCCTGCAGGCGTATCCCCTGATTTTGACAGACCGTGCGCGACAACTCACTTTGCGGGGTGACCATGCCTGCCTGCCGGCGGGCTCTTTCCCTGGCGGCAGCGTCAGGAAGACGGGTGTAGATCGAGGAAAGGGAGCCTGGGGCAGTTGTGCTGCCCGTTGCAACCGCGCCCCGGTCGCGCTTGGCGCAACCGGTTAAGGCTAGCGCGAGCAGGAGGACAAAAAACAACAACCGGCAACAGGATTTCCGGCCCAGGAAACGTACGACACGGCAAGCAGAAAATAGAGGCGCAGGCGGCATGGCAAAAATTCAGGTAAATTCGTAGAAATGATAAGTAATCCTCGGAACATACGATTAAACTATGCACTGCACTTCCGGCAACTGTCCAGCAAAAAATGCACTTCTGCAGGAATTGCGCATTATTCTAAAAATTCAGGCCCTGCTGGCTGATGGCAGTAATTATCCCACCTTTTTGCGCAGTAAACTGACTGCACTGCCGACAATGCCCGCACTATCCAAACCGGCCTCTTGCCACAGCACCTGCTGCGGCCCCTGGTCAATAAAGGCATCGCCATAGCCAAGCGTTTTGACCGGCACATATATCTCATGTTCCTGCAGAAGCTGCAGAACGGCACTGCCGAAGCCGCCCAGGGCAGTGCCGTCTTCCACCGTCAGCACGGCCCCGGTTTTGCAGGCCCAGGTACAGATCAGGGACGCATCCAGGGGTTTGAGAAAACGTGGGTTGATCACTGCCGCACTGATACCCTGTTCGGCCAAAAGTTCGGCCGCATGCAGGGCTGGGTAGACGCGATTGCCCGCCGGAATCAGGAGGATATCCGTGCCCTCGCGCAGGAGCTCAGCCGTACCGGGAGGCAGAATGTGGAGATCCTCATCAAGGGCGACGCCCTCGCCGCTGCCGCGCGGGTAGCGCAGGACTGCCGGGCTGCCCAGATTCAAGGCCGTGTAGAGCATGTGCCGCAATTCGTTTTCATCCTTGGGCATCATGATGGTCAGGTTCGGCACAGAACGCAGAAATGCCAGATCAAAGACACCGTGATGGGTGGGGCCGTCCGCGCCGACCACCCCGCTGCGGTCAAGCGCAATGGTCACGGGCAGATTCGGTAGGCAGACATCGTGGATGAGCTGATCCAGGGCCCGCTGCATGAAAGAAGAGTACACGGCAAAACAAGGCCGCATACCTTCCAGGGCAAGACCTGCGGCAAAGGTCAGGCCGTGCTGCTCGGCAATGCCCACATCAAAAAAACGATGGCAATGGGAGGTGCAAAAGGAGGACAGGCCGGTGCCATCGGGCATAGCCGCGGTGATGCCCACTACGCGGGCATCTTCACTGGCGATGCGGCACAGGGTTTCGCCAAAGATTTTGGTATAGGATGGTGGCGCGGGCCGGGATGGCTTGGCTTTGCCGCTTGCGATATCAAAGGGGCCAACCCCGTGGTAGCTGCCGGGATTGCGCTCGGCATGGACGTAGCCTTTGCCCTTGGTGGTGATCACATGCACCAGGACTGGCCCGTGGTTATGGTCACGCACATTGCTCAGGGTGGCGATGAGGTCTTCCAGTTCGTGGCCGGGGATAGGGCCCACATACTTGAACTTGAAGGCCTCAAAGAGCATGCCCGGCGTAAAAAACGCCTTCATGCTTTCCTCGCTCTTCCGGAGCAGATTGAGGATATTCTCGCCTACCGTAGACAGGGCGAGCAGACGTTCTTCAATGTGGTCGCGCAGGCGGCGGATGGTCTTGCCGGTCAGCTTGCGGCTCATAAAACTGGAGAGCGCGCCTACATTTTCGGAGATGGACATCTCATTGTCGTTAAGGATGACGATGAGGTCTTCATCCAGATCACCGGCGTGATTCAGCCCTTCAAAGGCCAGGCCCGCAGTCATGGAGCCGTCGCCGATCACTGCCACCACCTTGCCCGGCTTTTTCCGGATGCGTTTTGCCGCTGCCAAGCCTAGGCCAAAGGAGATGGAGGTGGAACTGTGCCCGGTTTCAATGGTGTCGTACTCGCTCTCCGCACGCTTGGGAAAGCCGCTCAAACCACCATGTTGCCTGAGGGTGTGAAACTGCTCCCGGCGGCCGGTTAGCAGCTTGTGGGCATAGGCCTGATGGCCCACATCCCAGATGAGCTTGTCCTTTGGGGTGTCGAAGACATAGTGCAAGGCTAGGGTCAGTTCAACTACACCCAGACTGGGGGCCAGATGGCCGCCTGTCTGGGCAACCGTACTGATAATGGTCTCGCGCAGTTCCGCTGCCAGATCTTCCAGGTCGGCCGGATCCAGGCCGCGCAGATCTTGGGGTGAGTGGATGCTCGCCAGCAGTTTTTTGCGCACCAGCGGTTCCTTGTCCACAAGCAGCATAGTTACTTTTTCCGTTCGACAATATAGCGGGCCAGGGCGCGCAGATGATTCGCCTTCTCGTCAAAGCCCTGCAGCGCCTTCAGGGCCGCGCTTACAGCGTCCTGGGCCATGATGCGCGAGGTTTCCACCCCGAATAGGGCTGGGAAGGTGAGTTTGTGAGCCTCGACGTCCTTGCCGACCGCCTTGCCGAGTTCTTCAATGCTGGATTCCAGGTCAAGCAGGTCGTCAATGATCTGAAAGGCCAGGCCCACCTGTTCGCCGTAGGTGTGCAGACTGGAGACCTGGGCCTCATCTCCTGCGGCTGCAATGGCTCCTGCCTCGATAGAGGCGGTGATCAAGGCGCCGGTCTTGCTCTGATGGATGGTGTGCAACACCTCGTAGCCTGCCTGTTTGCCTTCATAGATCATATCAAGCGACTGACCGCCCACCATGCCCTGCGAGCCTGCAGCCCGGGCGATCACCTGAATAATGCGGAGACGTGCACGGTCATCCAGGGTGGCGGTCGAGGCGCTGCTCAAAAGCTCAAAGGCATAGGTGAGTAAGCCGTCCCCAGCAAGAATGGCTGCCGCATCGCCGTAGACCGTGTGATTGGTGGGTTTGCCGCGCCGGAGATCGTCGTTGTCCATGGCGGGCAAATCATCATGGATGAGGGAGTAGGTGTGAATATATTCAATGGCGCAGGCAACCGGCAGGGCATTGCGGCGCGATTCGACGCTGCCGGAGATCGCATCGGCCGCAGCCAGGCAAAGAATGGGGCGCAGCCGTTTCCCGCCCGAAAACAGGCTGTAGCGCATGGCTTCAATGTGACGTGCAAACGGTCCCTTGGCTGCCGGCATGAGGCTCGCCAGTTCCTGTTCAACCAATTCCCGCTGTTCATTCAGATAGGTCTTGATCTCCATCTTCCTCTCCGACAAAGGGCGCAGCGCTTAAGGTACCGTTTTTGCCTGTCAGTAACTCAACCCGCCCGCGCGCTTCTTCAAGGGTGGCGTTGCAGTACCTGGCCAGTTCTATGCCTTCGCTGAACTTGGCCAGACTCTTTTCCAGGGTTAAATCGCCGGCTTCCAGTTCCGCCGTAACCTGCTCAAGCCTGGCCAGGGCGTTCTCAAATGTTTTCTTAGCCATGTGCAGGCTGTCTCCTTCGGCAGTTGCGACGCATAATCAGGATGGAGCGACTCATCTTCCCATCTAGGCGATATACATTGAAAAAGTAAAATGTGCTCAAGATTCTTGCAAGGGTCCGTGCCTGCCTGCCGGGCGAATCTGCAGCAGGTATGGTGCTGCAGAAGACTTTCTTACGGAAGTTATTCGCCTTTGCTTGCCTGCTTACGCTGCCAGCGCATGGTAAAAAACCAGACCAGCACCGCGATGCAGAGGAGAACAATCAGGATATCAAGCTGATGGGAATAGTGCTGCACCATGGTCCAGCGGCTGCGCAACTGCATGCCGCAGTAGAGCAAAAAGCCGTTCCACATGGTCGCGCCAACAGTGGATACCAGTAAAAATGGTATGAGCGGCATCTTGCCGGTTCCGGCGGGTATGGAAATAAGATGACGAACCACCGGAATAAAACGGGCAACGAAAACGGTTATCAGACCCTGTTTGCGGTTGAAGTAGCGCTCTGTGCGCTCCAGATCCCGTGGGTTGAGGAGCAGGTATTTGCCCACCTTCAAGACCAGCGGCTTGCCGCCGTAGTAGCCCATCCAGTAAGAGAGCAGGGAGCCCACTAAGGAACCCATGCTGGTAGCGAACAGGGCCAGGCCAAGGCTCCAACTGCCGTCTGCCACCAGAAAACCAACAAAGGGCATGACCGCCTCGCTTGGAACAGGGGCAATCATGCTTTCCAGCATCATGAGGAAAAAAGCCCCGAAATAGGTGGTTTTCTCAAGGATGTAAATGGCGATCTGGCTGATGTACTCTGTAATCATGACTGTGCAATGAGGAGGAAATAACCAAGAACAATAAGCCCGAAAACGATCCTGTAATAGGCGAAAGCACGAAAATCATGGTGCGCTACATACCACAACAGGCCGCGTATTGCCACAAGCGCGCTGGCGAAAGCAACGACAAAGCCGATCAGAAAGAAGGGGAGATCGTGGCTCGACAGGGTGTCCCAGGAACTGAACAGGTCATAACCTGTGGCCAGAAACATGGTTGGAATGGCGAGGAAAAAAGAAAATTCGGTGGCTGCATGCCGGGAAAGCCCAAAGAGCAAACCACCAATAATAGTGGCACCGGAGCGGGAGACTCCGGGTATGAGGGAAACGGCCTGGGCAAAGCCGAGTTTGAGCGCATCGATCCAGGTCAACTCCTCCATGCTGGTCACACGAGCGCTTCGCTCCTTGCGCTCAACCAGCAGGATGATAAAACCACCTGCAATGAGGGCAATGGCCACGGTGAAGGGGGTGAAAAGATGTTTCTTGATAAGGCTGTGCAGGGCAAGGCCGAGCAGGGCGGACGGGCAAATAGCCAGAAAGAGGTGAAAAACAAGACGCTGGCTGGTTCGGCTTGCCAAGAGGGTGGCCAGGATGGCACGCAAACGATCCCGGTAATGCCAGCAGACTGCGAGGATGGCCCCGAGCTGAATGACGATGGAAAAGGTTTTGGCCTGATCCCCAGTATATTTGAGCAGATCACCCGCAATAATAAGATGGCCGGTGCTGGATATCGGCAGAAATTCAGTCAGACCTTCAACCAGACCCAGGATAATGGCCTGGAAAACTTCAAATGCACTCATTTGTTTCCTATGTAATGGTTATTGCACATTTGTTCCTGTACATTGGTGCGGTGCAAAAATGATCAAATAATTCTCAGACACTGTTTTTACTGCCGCAGTCCGAATTCCGCCTCAAAGCGCTTCTGTGTCTCTGCAGTAAAAAGTTCAGATATGTTCCGGGATGTATGCTGGCCTCATGTGGTAAATTCGACACTCTTGGTCATACAAATTCAAGGAAAACAAATCCGCGAAAAAAAGGGCACCTCATGAAGAGGTGCCCTTAAAGAAGCGGATGGAATTCAATAATCAGACTGTTTTCTTTTCCGGAGCCTTCAACGTGGCCAAGATAACCACTGCGACAGCCAAGAGAACTGCCGAAACAATAAAAGGCATGAAAAATGAATTGGTCATAGCCTGCAGTTTGCCGCCGAGATACGGACCAAAGAACCCGGCCACACCCCAAGCGGTGAAGAGCAGACCGTAGTTCGAACCCTGCGCGCTCGGCCCATAGTACTGCAGCGTGGTAGCCGGGAACAGGGTGAACATGGCGCCATAGTTCCAGCCGATCAGACCGGCCACGGCCGCCAACATGGCTGCGGTTTTGCCTGCGGGGAATAGCATCAGCATGGCAATGACCTGCAGGGAAAAGAGCACCACAAAAATCTTCTTAGTGCCGATTTTATCAGCCAGGGGGCCGATCATGATGCGAACCAGTGCGTTGAAGATCGCCAGTGTCGCAGGCGCACCGGCTGCGGCCATGGCAATTTGGTCGGCCGCTGGTTTGGGAATGGTTGCCGCTGCATCCAGGCCTTCCTTAGCCCGATATGCGATGCTCATGGCATCAATGCCGTGCTTGGCAATGAGGCCGATAACCATGAGGCCTGCAAAAGAACCGCAGAAATAGGCCAGCCACAGGAGCCAGAACTGAGGGGTTTTCTTGGTTTCCTCATAGGTGTAGTCCCGGTATGCCTTGGCAACACCGCCACCCGCGGGAGCGGGAGGATTCCAGCCGGCGGGTTTGTAACCGGCAGGGGGCAGGCTGAGGCACAGGGCTGCAGCCACACCCATGATACCCATGGCAATACCGACATATTTGAATACCGGCAGAGCGGAGCCGTAATGGGCGATCATTTTGGTGGCCAGCGGGGCCATGATGAAGGAGCCAAGGCCGAGGCCGACAACGGTAAAGCCGGTTGCCAGTGCCCTGCGGTCAGGCCACCATTTTGGGGCGGTGGAAATGGGTGGCAGATACACCATGCCGCCACCAAGACCACAGATTACACCGTAGTACAGGTAGAGCAGGTACAATTGGGAGGTAGCTTGTTCACCAGCAGCCAATGCTTCGGGAGTCGGCGGCTTGATAGTGGACACCATGAAGAAACCAAAAGCCATCAGCAGGCTGCCGATGAGAACGATGATCCTGGGACCATACTTGTCGCTCATACGGCCGGCCGGGAAGGTGACTAGGCCGAAGATGAGGCAGATAAGGGCATAGGCCAGGGCAACCTGGGGCACTGTCCAGCCAAATTGCGCCTGAAGAGGTCTGATGAAAACACTGAACGCGTACAGAAGTAAACCGCAAGTGGTGCTGCCTAGGAGTCCGCCGAGTAGTGGAATCCATCGTGGATAGGTTGTTCCCGTTTGAGCCATGTACACTCCCCCTTCAATAAGTTGAGTTGAACTGCTTGCAGATTTTACTCTACGTAAGCCTGAATGGTTTCATCCACCTCCTTGTATGATATGTGTGTGTATGCGCCTGAACTGCGCACATGAAGAGTGCTACCGGAATTGCGCGTGAGTATAAAGGAGATAAAAATCACTGTCAATGCACAAAGCTCCTTTCTTTTTGCTTTTCCGGCGGGATTTACGACGCTTTTGCAGGCTGCGCCCAGCGGACGCAAGCCCGCTCAGGCGGTGCTGCAAGTACACGCTGTTGTGCCTAGTCGTCAGATTTCATTTTTGTGCAAGAAGGGCGCTGCTTCCGTGCCGTCTTGTCGGCCGGATCTTTCTTAGGACTTCACCTGTTTGGGCAGGAATTTGTTGAGGATGATGGAGCCTAAAGTCGCGGCGCTGATCGAGGCGGCAAAAATGGACAATTTTGCCTCTTTGATCAGGAGTGGATCAATAAAGGCCAGCTCGGCAATAAAAATGGACATGGTAAAGCCGATACCCGCCAGAATAGAGCAGGCAAAGAGGAGCGGCCAGGTGATACCCCTGCCAAGCCTTGCCAGCCCGGTTTTCACTACCAGCAGGCTAGTGAGCATGATGCCGATGGGTTTACCGACAACCAGGCCCAGGAACACGCCTAGGCTGACGGAATCCGGCAGGTTGTTCAGAACGGAGGCATCGATTGCAACTCCTGCTGAAAAAAGGGCAAAGAGCGGCAGTACAAGATAAGCTTGGATGCTATGCAAATTTTCTTCAAAAACAATACCCGCGGGGATCATGTCCCGGGTGGTGAGATAGATGGTGTTGATGGCGCGAAACTGCTGTCTGTCATCAATCATGCTGTGCTGGGTGAGGTGCGAGCCTTCCAGTTGTCTGACCCTGTTTTTAACGGTATCGAAGAACACTTCAGGTTTTATAGATGCCTTCACAGGGTAGACCAGAGCTGTAAGGATGCCCGCAATAGTGGCATGGATACCGGACAGCAGGATACAAAGCCAAATGCCTATAACGAGCGGTAGGTGTACTCCCGTAGAATGCACCCTGTTTCTAACCGCCCAGGCAAGCATGGCAAGAAGCACGGTTGCTGTAACAAGAGCCATGGAATTGATCTGGGCAGAGTAAAAAAAGGCGATGACCAAAACCGCAAGGAGGTCGTCAACAATGGCCAAGGCCGTCAGAAAAACCTTGAGACCCAAGGGGACCCGTTTGCCGAACAAAGCCAAAACCCCCAGGGCAAAGGCAATATCCGTGGCCATGGGAATGCCCCAGCCCCGGCCGGTCTCGCCGGCAGAAAAATTGAAGAAGGCGTAGATAATGGCCGGAACCGCTGCACCGCCACAGGCCGCAGCAATCGGCAGCAGGGCCTTGCGTGGATCGGCCAGTTCGCCGACCAGCACCTCACGCTTGATTTCCAGCCCGACCACGAAAAAAAAGATGACCATGAGCCCATCTTTGATCCAGTGTTCAAGTGAAAGGAAATACGGATCGTCATCAATATAGAGGCCTAGTTGCAGCTTGCTGATGTTGAAGTACAGATCCGACCAAGGCGAGTTGGCCCAGAAAATGGCAAGGCAGGCTGCAGCAAGCAACACAATTGCGCCGGTGGTTTGTGAATGAAGAAAGCGATCGAGTAAGTTTCTCATGATTGAGTAGTGATTTTTGGTTGATGATCCTGCCGGGTGAGAATCGTTTATTTAAAAAATCGCCAAAAAGGTAATTTGCCGGAACCGGGATTTCGTCTTGGGAGCTTGAAAACGGTGCAGCAGACAAGATGGGGTCATTGCCTCACATAATTTCACTAATTCATCCATTTACAGCGTCGGACACCGGTTAGCTCTATGGTTGCTTGATGAGCAAAGTTTGGCAATATAAAGAGAAGAGACCGGCAGGAAAAGGAAAATATTGAATATTATCACATTTTTCCGGAGACAATGACGAGCCGGATCCTCATTTTTAGACACGCCAAGCGCGGCTCTTGAAATGAGAAGAGGGCAGGCTGCGGTAAGAGTGGAAAGCCTCTGTGAAGCTCTCCGGCACTGATAAGGCAGTATGACAGGCCTGGCCGCCTAAGACGGCCGCCCGCTACGTTTAAAGGCTTATTTCTCCACCCAAGTCTTTATTTAATGGTACATCCTCACTAGGGTATGCAAATCCTAAGAAATCCTAAGCATACCCACACCGGCCAAGGGCCAGGGAGGAAAGCATGAACATACTTATCACCGGAGGAACCGGTTTTGTCGGCAGCGCCATGAGTCAGGCTTTGCTTGATCAGGGGCATAAGGTCACTATCATCGGCAGCAGCGAGAAGAGTTGCAGTCGCCACGCAGCTCAGGCGGGCCTGAACTGTATCGCGGCCGATACCACCAGGCCCGGGCCCTGGCAGGATGCGGTTGCCGGTCAGGATGGCCTGATCAATCTGGCCGGGAAATCGGTTTTTACCCTGTGGACAAAGTCCGCCAAAGAGGCGATTCTCGACACCCGCATCAAAACCACCAGAAACCTGGTGGATGCCATACCACAGGGGAGCAGCATGGTGCTGCTCAGCACCTCGGCTGCCGGCTACTATGGCAATGGCGGAGAAGAGGAGCAAACAGAGGCGCATCCCAGCGGCAACGATTTTCTTGCCCGGGTGTGCCGCGAGTGGGAGGCCGAGGCCAGGCGGGCCGAAGACAAGGGCGCGCGCGTGGTTATCATGCGTTTTGCCGTGGTGATGGGCAAAAGCGGCGGTGCACTGCAAACCATGAAGTTGCCTTTTCAGCTGGGTTTAGGTGGGCCCATCGGCAGCGGCAGACAGTGGTTCCCCTGGATTCATCTCAAGGATCTGGTTGCGGCGGCCCAGTTTCTCCTCAACTGCGACCAGTGCCGGGGCCCCTTCAACTTCACCACGCCTGGCGCGGTCAGGCAGATTGAATTTGCCAAGGCCCTTGCAGCCCAGCTCAGCCGGCCCGCCTTTTTTCCCGCGCCTGCACCGCTCATGAAGCTTGGTCTGGGCGAATTCGGCGAGTCGCTCCTGCAGGGACAGAAGGTCTTGCCGCGGGCCCTTGAGGAAAATGGTTTTGTCTTCTCCTACCCCGAACTGGAACAGGCCCTGCGTGATCTCGTACACAAGTGAACCGGGTTCTTTCAGCGCTGCCTCTGTTTTCCCCTGCAGCCTGGCTGAACTCTACGACTGGCATAGCCGCCCCGGCGCGCTCGAACGTCTGATTCCGCCCTGGGAGCGCACCACCGTGGCGGCCTGTAGCGGCGGAATTGATCCCGGCGGCCGCGTCACCATGTGCATGCACGTCGGGCCGGTGCCCTACCTGTGGCGGGCCCATCATATTGAAAACAGGCCCTACGAATACTTTCGGGATATCCAGGCTCAAGGCCCCTTCAGGCGCTGGGTGCATACCCACAGCTTTTCAGCCGCTCCCGAAGGCGCGCGCCTTGAAGACCATATTGACTACACCTTGCCGGCGCAGTCGCTCTTCCCTTGGGCCGGAAAGCTCTTGGTGGAGCCGGTGCTGAGCCGCACCTTCCGCTACCGCCACGCCACCCTGCGGGATGATCTGCTCTTGCATGCCTATGCCGGCAAACGGCCGCTGCGCATCCTTATCAGCGGCGCCGGCGGAGTGCTGGGCTCTGCCCTTATCCCGCTGCTCAGTACCGGGGGCCATGAGGTGTGGCGTTTGGTGCGGCGTCAGCCGGATCGCAGCGCAAGAGAAATTTACTGGAACCCGGCCAAGGGTCTGCTCAACCTCGCGGGCCTGCCTCCGTTTGACGGGGTGATCCACCTGGCTGCCGATAATATCGGCGAGGGCCGCTGGACAGCCGCCAAGAAAGAGCGGGTGATTGCCAGCCGGGTGCAGGGCACCAGTTTGCTGGCGCAAGAACTTGCCCGCTGCGAACACAGGCCGGAGGTGCTGCTCAGCGCCTCTGCGGTGGGCTTTTATGGGGATTGCCAGGACTGCTGCATCATCGAAGAAAACCAGGCCGGCTCTGCCTTTATTTCCGATGTCTGTTCCAAGTGGGAAGATGCGGCCAAGCCGGCAGAGGATGCGGGCATCCGCACCGTGTCCCTGCGCATAGGCGTGGTGCTCACGCCCAGGGGTGGGGCCCTTGCCCGTTTGCTCGCCACTTCAGCCATCGGTTTCAACAGCCGATTCGGCGATGGCCGGCAGTACATCAGTTGGATTGGCCTGCACGACGCCATCGGCGCCATGCTGCACGCTTTGGTAAGCAAGGAACTGCAGGGGCCGGTGAATATTGTTGCACCAGAGCCCGTGACAAACAGCGAACTTCTTGCTACCCTTGCGCGGGTGATGCGGCGGCCGCTGCTGCCGCCGGTGCCTGCAGTGGTGCTGCGAACGGTCTTCGGCCAGATGGGCACGGAAGTGCTCCTTGATAGCTGCCGCGCCTCTGCCGATAAGCTGCTTGCCTCGGGCTACCGTTTCCGTCATCCTGACCTTTTTACGGCGCTCGGCACCCTGCTTGGCAGGGCCTAGGCAAACAATGGCGCAATCCTGAAATCCTGCCCCAAGCGGACCAATCCACTGTGAGTACAAACCTGAAATATATTCTCTGGCTGATGATGACAAGTGCCCTGGCCTGCGGTTTCTTGCATCATGTGGTTGCGCCGGAGCGGATCAATTTTGAGCGCCTGCACATCTTCCTCTTCAACCTGTGCAGCGGTTGCACCCTTTTAGTGTATTACACCGAAGGCGAACACCACCTCAGCCCCAGGAGCAGGCTTTTTTTGATCCTGGCGGTTTCCTTTGCCCTGTCCGCTTTTTTGCACTGGTACCTGGCGGCCATGTGCCTGTCGCTTGCCCTTTCCTGGATAGTGGAAAAGGTGCGGGTGGCCCATTTCGGCAGTGTAGTGCCTAGGGCGCTTTTCACCGCCACAGAACCGGTCAGCCGTAAATTTCATCAGGCAGCCCTTCTGTGCCTCTCCATTGGTTTGGCCATGTCCAGCCTGGTCATGCTCAATTCCGTATATCTGCACTGGTGGCACATTGAAAAGTTGAAGCTGGACACCTTTTTTCTCGGCTTTTCCTTTCCGGTGTCGCTCATTTCCATGTCGGTCATTTTCAGCCTGATGCAGCGCTCCAAAACCAATTTTATCAAGGCCCTTAAAGAGGCCTCCTTCTGGGTGATCAACCTGGGGGTGATCATCTTTTTTCTCTTTATCCTAGCCAACATGTTTCACGCCCAGGTAGTCATGTCCAGTTCGCTCTTTGTGGCCGTGGCCTGCGTGTTCTGGCTGTACTGGCGTTTGGGTATACAGCTCCAGCAAAAGGCCTTCCTCAGCTCGGGCATCCTTTTCCTCCTGATCACCTCCATTACCGGCATAGCCTATATCCTTTTGCTCATGTCACCGTACTATATTCCCCAGTACAGCCAGCCGCTTTTGCGGCTGCATGCCTTTACCGCCCTGTATGGCTGGAATTTGAGTGGGCTGATGGTGATTGGCCGCCATGGTGATTTCCCCCTGCAGCTTCATTCCAGTAAAATTATTGGCCTGCACTGGTTGACCGTGCTGGTGCTCTGCCCGCTCGGATATTTTCTGCCCTTTTTTGCGCTGCTGGCGATCTTGAGCTATGCTGTGCTGTTGTGGATGCTGCTTTTCAATCAGGGCACGGTCGATGAGACCCTGCTTGCGCGCCGGCAGGAGCAGTTGCAGCCCGCACAGGCAGGCCGCTGACCCTGTGGCCGGTTGCCGCGTTTTTGTTCATTGCAAGGGAAGTTGTTATGCTTGTCTATCTATACTGCAGCTGTGTTTTTCTCTTTGCCGGGGTTGTCCAGGGGCTGACCGGTTTTGGCTCGGGTCTAGTGGCCATTCCGCTTTTGACCCTGATGATTGACATCAAGCTTGCGGTGGGTCTTTGCATCCTCCACAACATGATCATCACCAGTTCCATGGCCTATGATTTGCGCCGTCATTTCGAGTGGAGCAAGATCCTTCCTCTTTTGATTGGATCTATACCGGGCGTACTTCTGGGCGCATATTGGTTCAAGCATGTCAATCCGAATTGGCTGGAGATTTTTTTGGCTGTACTTCTGATCGGTTACAGCATTTTCAACCTCCTGTTCCGGCCCAAGCCCCTGTACCTGTCTTCTGTCTGGGGCTATATTGCCGGCTTTTTTACTGGAGCGATCAGTTCGGTCATCAGTGCGGGCGGGCCGCCTTCCATTATTTACGCCACCCTGACCGGCTGGAAAAAGGAGGAGATGAAGGCCACTCTGACGGGATTTTTTTTGTACTACGGTTTTTTTACCGTGGTGGTCTTTTACCTAGGCGGCAACTTTGGTCCGGGCACCTGGTTGCTTTTCGCAATTACTGCTCCTTTTGTCTTTCTCGGCACCCTGCTCGGCTCCCGTTTCGGCAAGCGTATCAATCAGCAAACGTATCTGCGCATGGTCTACATCCTGCTCATTGTCATGGGGTTGATCATGCTTCTACAGTAAAGGCACTTTGACAAAAAATCAGGTGAGATAAAGTTATACGCTTGTTTTTTCCGTTATGGAATTTTGACTATGCATCAGCCCATTGAACATGCAAAAATTGGGGCAGCAAGCGCGGCCACCCTGCTCAAATCTGCCCGCCAGGCGGTGGCTTTAACCGGGGCCGGAATCTCCGTGCCCAGCGGCATTCCTGATTTTCGCAGTGCAGGCGGGCTGTGGAGCCACTTTCGGCCCGATGAATATGCCACCCTTAAGGTGTTCCTGCAGAATCCGACCAAGGCCTGGCAGCTCTTCCGGGCCATGGCAAAGATGCTCATGGATAAAAAGCCCAATGCCGCCCATGATGCCCTGGCAACCTTGGAAAAAATGGGCCGTTTGACCGCAATCATTACCCAGAATATCGATGGCCTGCACCAGGCGGCCGGGAGCGAGAGGGTGGTGGAGATGCACGGCGCAAGCTCGGTTCTGCACTGCCTGCGCTGCGGTTATGAAGAAGTGTTGGACGCGGCTGTATTGGATGCAGGCGATGTGCCGCTTTGCCCCGAGTGCGCCTTTGCCCTGAAACCCAAGGTGGTGCTTTTTGGTGAGGATGTGGCTGAACTGGAAAGTGTGCAGGCTTTAGCCGCAGGCTGCGATGTGCTTTTGGTGATCGGCACCTCGGCCCAGGTGTACCCGGCGGCTGCCCTGCCCGGACTGGTTGCCCGCCAGGGCGGCAGCATTATCGAGATGAACCGCGAGCCCTCCCTGGCCGGGGCAACCGGCATCCAGCCCGACTTCTTTCTGGGCGGCGACCTTGTTCGGAGCCTGCCCCGTCTTGTTGCTCAATTACAAAAAAGGGAGGCTCGAAAAATGACGGCACCAGTGATTTCCGGCACACAAAATCAATAAATTAGAATGGCTGTTTGACTCAAAAAGTGAATAATTCGAGGTAGCCAAAAGATAGCGGGCAATCTCATTGGAGGCTGGGAATGCGCAAGTTAATGTCGAAAAGATGGCTGTTTTTTAGCTCTATTTCCTCCAAGTAGAGCACGGAGGCTTCTGTAGCCCCTGTTTGCGGCAATTGGACACCGACACGATAGCGTCCTGGCCGGAGTCCATCTATCCGGTATACGCCAAAACGGTCGGTTAACGTAGCCGCTGACTTTGTTTGTTCGCCTTGGCTTTCTACAACCACGGTATGTTCAGCTAATGCTGCGCCATCTGCCTGAACAACCTGTCCCATAAGACCAAATTGTGCATATAGAGGGAAATCTGCCCTGGTTATCGCTCCGGCCGCGACTTCAACCAGTATGCTTTTCTCTTCTGCAACCAGACCAAAAGGCAATAGCTCCGGATTGATCGCTAGGGCATAGATACCAGGTGAAAGATTACCGGTAAAATAGGTGCCGGCTCTTTGTTTGTCTAAAGATATACGCCTGCCATCAAGTAAGAGGCTGACATCATTGATATCAGAAGTTTTGAAAGCATCCGTATCTGCCGGCTGAAGATAGCCCGCAATTCCCCCACGGGTAGTGCTGATGGTGTTACGGTTGATAGGTTGCAACCGCTTGCCTGTCCAACCCAAATCCCAGGTGAAAGATAATGTGAGCAGGTGCTCTCCGGTGAAATCCACTTCCTGCCATTGACCGTATTCGTCTGCTGGTCTGTCATCCTTCTCTCGCAGAAAAGAAGCAGGCCCCATGTTGTTACTGTAACCGAGTACCCATTCCAGTCCGGCGTTTACTTCTTGTCTCCACTGCATACGGACACCGGTTTCATTGCCGGAATACGCGCAGCTAATCTGGAAAAAATTTCCAGGCAAGCTAGGTGGATCCCAGTCTATTTGCAGCCAGGAAACCACGTCATCTGTTTCCACGTGCCAGGCATTTGTCTGGCGCATAGTGAGAGTACTGGAAAAATCATGGGTTAGTTCCGTTGTGCAGATTTTTTCTTCATACTCCAGTTCGATACGGCTCTTTGGGCTGAATCTGTAATCGGTCGTATAGGCGTAGTTACCGTTACTGTTTGGTCTGACATACAAGCGTGCACGATCTACCGGCCGCCAAGTGAAACCTGGCAGCAAAAAATCCCGAAGACTCTCCTCGCCTTCCTTTTCATATTCGCCATAGAGTAGTAGCGAGAAGTTTTGCAAGGCATGCCAGGAGATTCGGGTGGAGTGGCGTTGCTGCTGAAGAGATGTATTACTTCTGAAGCCTTCGCCCAGCCGGCTACCTCTCCAGGATGCATCCCAGGATGTGCCATGGCCTTCCAACGCTGCTTCGCTCCCCCATTGGCTGTTGGCTTGCGCCCCATACAGCGAAGCGGCCCACTGTTCACCCAGTGAGAGTATCGCGCCAGCCAGATACTCATGCTGTTCTGTCCATGGGTTATGTTGCCAACCGCCCTCAAGCGTTACCCGATCATGGAGCCCATAAAGCACTTGCATGGATGCGGCAAGTGCATCCGGAGATGAGCTGCCTCTGTCATCATCCAGCGGATTGCCGCCTGCACCCAGGGCTGAATACAGCAGCAGGTCTTCGGCTGGCCTGCTACGGTTGCGGATCGAGCGGGTAAAGGAGAGGGTTTGGACTGGCGGGTCAAGAATGGAACGCTCGTAAATGTAGACTTCCGTTTTTCTGAAGGATGTGCCAACCGGCACATCCCGAAAGTTAAAGCGGCCATTAAGAGGAATGCGTTCACGGGAAATAACAGTGTCGTCAAAACGTAGCTCAGCAATACCGCCTGCAGGGCCGGTTCCGGTGATGTCGCGCCCGGAACCGGCATCAAAGGAAAGAAAATGGTCGCTATTGCCGTACTGTTCCCGGTCAAGATAGGGCTTGATGGAACTGTTGCTCCAGGCAAGCTGAAGTCCGGTCAGGTCGCTGGAGGTCAAGAGCGGGTAGGAGGAAGCGGTGCCGGTACCGGCGCGCAGTGCCCATTGTTCGCCAAAATTTGTCCAGTGATAGCTAGATGGCCGTAGTTCCTCTTCCGGATTGCCTGTCAACTGGATATTCCACACCCCATCCAGCACACGGCCTCCGCTTTCAAGCAAGGAGTAATATTGTTGTTCACTGTTACGCAGGTCAAAATTGCTGTCGCCGCCTATGCGAACAAAGGAAAATGAGCCTGCCGGAGGAGTACGATCGGGTGTGCCTTGCGGTTTATTTTGCTTTGTAGAGACTTTTAGTCCTGGACGCCAGGGGATGAACATCTCTACCGCATAGGTGCTGTTGTTAAACTCTGCACTGGAGAAAAAGAATTCTTTCAGATCAATAAAGGAAATATGCGCTATTTCATCCACTTGCTGTAAGCTGGTGCCGTTGAAGCGCATTTCACCGAGGCTGGTGTTGTAGGTAGTGCTGCCATCCGTGTTTTTCGTACCGTAAGGCTTGAGCCCGGTCTTTTCTTCAAACAGCTCAAATGGCATGAGGAAGGTGTTGTCTTTCTGGCGAACGAATAGGTGGTTGCCGAGAAAAAAGCCGTTGATATACCAGCCGGCCAGAATTGGTTCTGCTGGTAGCGATGGAGAAAGTTCTTCAGCGAGTAAGCAGGAGGGAATGCAGGACTCAAGCAGGATGACAAGGCAAAACCAAAAACACAGGATACGCAGCAGATTCCCAGGTACCGGCATGGGGGTAGCTTTTGGGTAACGCTGCCTTGGGCAGTGGATTAGTTGAACTGCCCTCCACTGCAAAGCATACTTAGGGAGACCAGGAAAGCGCTGTTTCCACTTTTTGCCCATCCAAGGTACCTTGAACTGCTATAATGTACTCTTTACCGTCGGGAAGAGGTGCCAAGCCTGTTTTTAGAATTCGGCGCTTGCCTGCAAGAACCGGAGTGTTATCCAGCGAACCGGAGCCGATAAAGCCTTCGGGCGGTCTTGTCGACGCACCCTGGGCAAGGAGCTTCTGAGGCAGGGCGGCAAAGCCAGGAAAACTCCGTTTCTCCCAGACAGAGAAGGAGCCCTGTACCCGACTGTGAACATTTCCCTTATTTTCTACATCAATGCGTATTTCAGGAGAAGAGTCTGCCTGGCGGGCAAGCTGTACCCCATGGATGACCGCTTTGCGGACAACAGGCTCGGCATACCCGTAGACACCTACACCAAGCCGGAAGAGCATTTCGATGCTGGCTGATTCCGTTTTTTCGCTATCGGGTTGTTCCACAAAGTAGATAATGGCGCGGTGCTCGCCTGCCTCGGGTTTGCTGCGCGGGCGGATTGAAAAGCGCACCGTTTGGGTTTTGCCCGGCTCGACGGTGAAATCAACCGGCTGAATCAACATCCATTGATCAAGGGACTGCCTGTCGGGAGGAAGCAGTTGTATGGCATTGTTTTCGTCTAGCGTCCAGTTATATACTTCCACCTTGACCCGCACCGGCTTAGTTTTCATATTGGCCAGTTGCAGAGACTTATCTACCGGTTCCATACCAATGGCAAACTCAAACATGGATGGGCTTACCCCTATCTGGCCGGGCGGCTCCTGCGCCTGAGTTTTTGTCGCAAAGAAGGATGCATTGAGCAGTGCAGATAAGAACAGGGCGAGAAGAAGCTGACGTGCGGGGCCTGCTGAGATTGGCATGGGCATCATCCTGTACTATAGGGGCGGAAAGATGAAATACTAACTGCTATTCCGTGCGGCTTCAATAAAGTTCTGCTGTAAGGATGAAGCGGCCGCCCGAGTGCAGGCCAGCCCGGCGCACCTGACTCAGGTCGAGCCGCATGCCTGCATCACCAATGATGGCTTTATTGTCAAAAGGCCAAATCGGATATGCCTGTAGTGGTAAAGTTATGGAACGTCCCTTGCGCATGCCTGCTTGCACATAAGGAGCTGTTGCGGTAATTAGTGAATTGCCTTCGGCATTGGTCAGTTGCTGGCTGGCTGCGCCTCCGGCAAAAGCAATACTCACCCTGGCTTGTCTTTCGTAAGCGTGGCCGCGCAGGCCCCAGCACTGCGGGAAGTGCAAATCATAGCTACCGGTAACAAGGGGATGTGCGCTAAAGGCTGTATCGGTAGGATCGCTTAAATTGTCTGGATTCAGGTTTGCGCCGCCTGCGGCCACAGCCGAAGGTGTCCAGCTCATGCTGCGTTCGCTTACCCCTTCGGGAACGGTGCGTTCCAGCCCCTGTATGACTGTGGTTGGCAGGCTGGGGTAGTAATATAAAACCAAACTATAGCGAAATGTAGGAAAAAGGCTCCTGTCCCATTGATTATCGCCATCGGTGAATATATCAGCCCCGGCCATGCCGGGTAGGCAGGCCGGGAATGATGCTAGAAGCAAGCAAAGCTTAGCAAGAAATTTCAAATAGCTTCAGCCGTAATGGTGAATTTACCGCCAGTGTGTACCCCGGCCTGTGTTAAACCTGAGATATCAAGATCCATAAGCACATTGCCGATTTTGGCCTGGGATTTCAAGAGCCCGGTTACCGGGATTGTGATTGCTTGATCGGTCACGCTTCCCTGAGATACTTTCAAGTGTTGTGCAGTCACTTTGGAGGCTCCGTTAGTTAACTCCTGTGTTGTTGTCCCTTCCTTGAAAGCAATACTGACCTTGGCTGTCCCGTTTGTTGTAAGTCCGCGCAAAGCCCAGGCATTGGGCAGGGTAACGGTAACGTTTGACGGGATAGAAGTGGCATCCTTGAGAGTGTCATTTGTTAGCCCGTTACCGCCAGAGGCAGAGTTACCCCAAGTCATGGTCCAGGTGCCGCCGCTCCCTTCATCAACGAGTGCCTCCATGGCGTTTACAACCAAGTGCTGTTCACTATAATAGTTGAGAATAAGAAAGCCTTTAAAGTCGATGTCCCAAGTTACGTCAGCATTTACTACCGCTGCCGCCTGCATGGGCGCGCTGAGCAAGCCCAAGCCGAGAATGCAGGCCAGCATCTTCATCTTCATTGTCATAATATCCCTCCGTTGCGTGTTTGTGTGGTTTTTCAGTCTGTCTTCATTCTAAATACTCCTCTTGCAAATATCGAGCCTGTTTGCTTAAGGTGCGAGAAGTCAGACAAGAAGCATACAAGATTGCTCTGTTACCCCTCTTTTTAACCCAATTGCTCATCACTATACTAGTTTATGTGAATGCAAGCTGCATGTCAAATTTTGTCATTCCGGACATTTTTGTGCACAGCATCCGCAATGTTTTTGTCATCTGCTTTAACACTGATCGCCTGTTTTTTGCCGTTCTCACCCAGAGACACATAGGTGATGGCCGCCTCGGTCACCTTGGCGGCCTGGAAGGCCATGTCCCGGTCGGGCAGTACCGGCAGCATCCACACCTCCACCACAATGGTGAGCGAGGTGGTGCCGATCCGGCTGACGCGGCCATAGCAACTCACCACATCTCCCACCCGTACCGGGCGGATGAAGTGCATGCCCTCCACCGCCACCGTGGTGGTACGGGTTCGGGCCGTCTGCTTGGCCAGGATGCTTCCGGCCAGATCCATCTGCGACATGATCCAGCCGCCAAAGACATCACCGTTAAAGCTGGTGTCGGTCGGCATGGGAATGGTGCGTAGGAGTAGCTCCCCCTGCGGCTCTGCTGTTTCCTTCTTCTTGCTCATAATCCTCCTGCAGGGGCTGCGGATTCTTCCTCTCGGCTTGAATTGTCCGACCCCTTTCTCTATAGTGGCGTGTTTGAATAAAGATGCGGCGCTTTGTCGCCGCTTGTTTCTGCGTCTATCTACCGTTCCTGAAGGAGGAAAACAATGCGTATCGACTGGGCCTATCTGCGTAAGGGTTGAGCATCCTGCATCAAGGCACAGGCTGTGCTCGAAGAGGTCGGAGTAACCGTTGACACCACTGTTGATGCGCGCAAAGAGACTATGCGCGCTGAGGATGCCTGGCAGCTTGTGCAGCATGCCGGGGAAATTGTGGTCGGCAAAGGTAAGAAGGTGCTGCGTCTGCAACCGCAGCAGGCCGGGAAAGAGGCGGTGTTGGCCGAGGTGCTTGGCCGCAGCGGCACCCTGCGCGCCCCCACTTTGCAACTGGGCGAACGCTTTCTGGTCGGCTGGAGTGAACCCATGTATGCGGAATATTTTCCGCAGGGTAATAAAGTATGAACAGTTTGCTGACGGATTTGGCTGCCAGGCTGGACGAACTGCGCAGCCAGGGGCAGTTGCGCAGCCTGATGGCGGTGGAGCATTTGTCCGGCGGCGATATTGTCGCGCAAGGAAGCCGCTATCTCAACCTGGCGGGGAACGATTACCTGGGCCTGGCCACGGATGTCGCCCTGTGCAGCGCCTTTTACGCGGAACGCCGGAGCGAGGAACAGCTTGGTGCCCTTGGCCTGGGCTGTACCGCCTCCCGCCTGATGACCGGCAATACAACGGCTTGCGCCCTCTTTGAGGAGGAACTGGCCGGTTTTTATCAGAAGGAGGCGGCCCTGCTGTTCAACTCCGGCTACCATCTCAATGTGGGCCTCTTGCCCGCCCTCAGCAGCAGAGACGATTTGATTTTGGCCGACAAGCTCTGTCATGCCAGCCTGATTGACGGTATGCGTCTGAGCCGGGCCAAGGTGCTGCGCTACCCGCACCTGGACTATGCCGCCATCGAGCGCGTTCTGGCACGCGAGCGGGATCGCTTTCGCCAGGTCTTTTTGGTGAGCGAATCCATCTTCAGCATGGATGGCGATTGCGCGGATCTTACCGAACTGGTGCGGCTGAAGGAGAAGTGGGGGGCAGTGCTGTATCTCGATGAGGCGCACGGGGTGGGTATTCGCGGTGCGGCCGGGCGCGGCCTTGCCGAGGAGCAGGGCGTCTTACAGGCGGTTGATCTTTTTATCGGCACCTGCGGCAAGGCCTACGGCGGGGTCGGTGCCTTTGTCGTGGGCCGGCGTACCCTTATCGACTACCTGGTCAATACCGCCCGCCCGCAGATTTTCAGCACCGGGCTTGCGCCGGTGAATGTGGAGTGGTTGCGCTTTGTGCTGGGCCGTTTGCCTGCAATGCAGGCGGAGCGGCAGCATGTGGCCTCTCTGGCCGAAAGCCTGCGCCGGGCCCTTGCTGAAGAAGGCCTGCGCACCATGGGTGCCAGCAATATCGTGCCGGTTCTGATCGGCGATGCGGCCCGTACGGTTGCCGTGGCCGAACAGGTGCGAGAGCAGGGCTATTGGGTCACGGCCATCCGTCCGCCCACGGTGCCGCAGGGTACCTCACGCCTGCGTCTTTCGCTGAACGCCTCCATGACTTGGGAAAAGCTTGCACCCCTGCCCAAACTCATCGCCCAGGCCCTGGCTGAGCAGGAGGAGGGCGCGTAAAGACGGCTTTGATCTGAACTGGGATTATTCGTGCGCGTGGGGGATATCCCCTAAAGGATGCGCATGCACGTGCTGGTGCAGATGCAGGCTGTTGCTGCGACTTAGCTGCTGCCCTTCAATACTCATAAATTCGGTGCAGGTCCGGCGCAGGAAATCAAAATCGTGTGAAATGATGATCCAGCCGGCCTCAAGTTCATGCAGAATCTGCATGAGCTTTTTTTTGTAGCCGAGATCCAGATCATTGGTGGGCTCATCCAAAAGCAGTACCCTGGGCTGCATGGAAAGGATGGAGGCGAGCGCAATCAGCCGCTTTTCTCCTCCCGAAAGCTGGTGAGTCAGGCGTTTGGCCAGATTGCTGAGGGCAAGTCGCTCCAACGTTGCCTCTGCCCGTATTCGCGCTGCGGCAGGTGAAAGGCCCAGGTTGAGCGGGCCAAAGGCCACATCCTCCAGCACCGTGGCATGGAAGAGTTGATCTTCGGCATTTTGCAACACCAGACCCACTTCCCGCCGCAGGGCTCGGAACTCCTTTTCCTTTGTCAGAATGCGCTCATGAAAACGGATATGGCCGCTGGTGGGTTTGAGTAGGCCGGTGACCAAGAGAAAAAAGGTGCTCTTGCCGCAGCCGTTCGCGCCGTGGAATCCTATTTTCTGCGCGGGCTCAAAGGAAAAAGAGCTGTTCCTGAGGATTTCCGGCCCACTGGAGTAGCTAAAGGAGAGCTGATCAAGGGCAAAAAGAGCCATGGCCGTTTACAGGAAAAGGTAGAGGGCAAGCACCGCAAGCGCCGCCGCAAGAAAGAGGTAATCCAACCGCTTGAGGCGGAATTCGACCAACGAGTTGAAGTTGCCGTTAAAACCGCGCAGCAGCATGGCCTGGTGGATGCGGCCGGCCCGGTCGAGGCTGCGCACCAGGGTCAGGCCGATGAGGCTGCCCATGGTGCGGTAGCTGTGCAGATTGGTGGTGGCGACAAAGTTATGCAGCCGCAGGGCCCGGTTGAGGCGCTGCCATTCATCGGCCAAAAGGAAGATGGAGCGGTAGGTGAAGAGCAGCAGAAAAACAAATTTGCCCGGCACCTTGAGGCTGTAGAGGGCATGGCCGAACCGGGCAACCGGCATGCTCGCCACGCAGGCGATGAAGAGCATGGCAATGGCATTGGCCTTGAGGCTTACCAGCCACACCAAGTGCAGCCCCGCCTGGCTGCAACTGAGCGGGCCGATGTGGAAAGCAGCCGGGCCGGGCATGGTACAGGGCACGGTCAGCCACAAAAAAAGCACGAACATATTGACCGCAGCCAGGCGCCGCAAGAAAGGGCGCAGGGGCGGGCGGCTGGAGATAAGAAGCAGGCAGGCGGCAATAAGGCCAAACAGAGTCTGTTGCTGGGAGCTTGCCGCGGCCAGCACACAGGAAAAGCAGAGAGCGATGCCGATGCGCACCCGTGCATCCAGCCGGTGCACCCAGGTTTGACCGGCGGCAAAGGGTTCGCTAAACACCGGGCTCGTCCGCCTTTTTTCGGCTTTTCAAGACAAAGATCAGGGCAAAGATACCGATTATCCAGCCGATACCGCCGATGATTTCAGTAAGTCCGGGGCCTTTGGCCTGTTCTGCCGCCAGCATGGCCTGCAGCGGCTGCACTCGTGCGTCGAGCGCGCGATTGATGATGGCCTCAAGCTCCTGCGCGCTGATGGCGATGGGCGTGGATGTATCAACCGTGCTTGCGGCCGCAGGCGCAAGAGTAGGAGCAGTAGTTTCCGCTTCTGCCGCTGCCGAAGGTACTGCTGGCTTTTCTGCCGGTATTTGGCTTGCCTGCGGGTTCAACTCCGCAGCAGGCACTATCCATTCAGCTTGGTGACCTTCGCCGGCCTTGAGCACCAGGCGCAGATCAACCGGTTTTTTCAGCAGTTCGGGCGGAATGGTGAAGCGGCTCGCGCCCTGGGCATCGCTAATGCCCTGCAGCAGGAGTTTGCCGCTTTCGGCCTCGAAGACTGCTATTTTTCCGTGCTGCACTGGTTTTGCCCTGCTGAAACGGCTGTCCACCACAATTTCTCCCTGCTGCACATAGGCAAAGAGGTGGACGCGGTGGGCCAGAGCAGGGCTGGAGGTGCAGAGCAGGCTGAATACTAGGAAAGAGAGGGCAAAAATTCGTGCCATGGTTCACCTGTTGAATGCTTGCCGGAGCATTTCCGGCCGCACTTGAGCCAGAAAAGAAACCGCCGAGGCCGTGACCAGCCCTTCCACCAGGGCCACCGGCACGTGGGCGAGCAGGAGTATTTTAGCGGCGGTAAGAAAACCTTCATCGCTAAAGTTGAGGCTCAGGGCGGTGAGAATGGCTGCCCCGGCCACACCGAGCGCGCCGCAACAGAAGGCGGCCAGAAAACGCGGCCAGCCGCTGGTGCTGAGCCATGGCCGGGCCAAATATCCGGCCAGAATGGCAGGTAAGGCCATGTTCCAGGCATTGACGCCCAAGGTGGTCAGCCCGCCGTACTGGAAGAGCAGGGCTTGAAGCATGAGCGCCACCGCAATGGCTGGAAAGGCGGCCCAGCCTAGGAGCACGCCTAAAAGCCCGTTTAAGAGCAGGTGTGAACTGACCGGGCCAATGGGTACATGCAGCAGGGAGCCGGTAAAAAAGGCAGCCGAGAGTAGGGCCACGGGCATGATGCGGCTTTCATCGAGCCTGCGCAAACCAAGGGCGCAGCCTCCCAGGCTCAGCATTCCGCCCAGGGCCAGGATGGACGGGGCCAACACCCCTTCGGCAATGTGCATGCAGGGCTCCCTTACGCTTATTTCCGCACCGGATCGACAAAGTGCGACCAGAGCACAGCCCCGAGTTCCACCTCCTTGGGGTTGCCCTCATGCGCTATTTTTTCCGTGGAGGTGCTCAGGGCAGCAAATCCCCACCAGCCCGCAAAGGGGATGGCATAGGAAAAAACACCGTTTGCATCGGCCTTGACTGCCTGGGTGATAAAAACCTCGTCAGGGCTTTGGTAGTTTTGCTCCCGGTTGAAATACTCCACTTCAACCAGCGCGCCTGCTACGGCCTTGCCGTCCAGTAGAACCCGGCCCTGGAACAGGTTGCCTGTGTAGTTGCCAAAGGGCCTGCTCAGGGGTACGATCTCGGTCTTCAGGCCAAGAGGCTCGTCCCAGCCTTCTTCGCCACCAAAGGCGCTGACATAGGTCTTGGTGTAGTGGATGATGAAGCAGTCTTCCGCCGGCTCCCAGTAAGGAGCGGGTTCCATGACAAACTGATAGAGCCCGGGCCGCGCGACGGCATAGTCAGCGCTCCAGGCCTGCTTGTCGTAAACCGTGGTCGGTTGCAGGCTAGGGGCCAGATCCTTTTTTTCGCCGTCCATCACCACATAAAATGCGGTGGGTCTATCCAAGACCATGCCGCTCCCCTCCATGGGGTGGGAAAAGGAAAGGTTGAGGCGAATATTGGCACCCTCTTTGTCCGGCACGATCTCCCGGCTCGGGATGACCATGCCGAAATGGGCGTGGGCGGTACTGCTCAATAAGAAAAGGGTGGCGCCGGCGGCCAGAACAGGGGCAAGGATGCGGGGCATGGTGGTCTCCTGAAAGATGAACCTGCGAGTTGATACTGATTGCTTGATGCACACGAAAAAACAAAAGATAACACACCATCTTCTGTACCGGCCCAGGCAAGTGGTGTCAAGCCTAAGCTGCCTCAATTGTAGCTTTCATCTACACATGGAATACGGTGGGAATATGAGAAGAGAGGAATATTATGGTGGAGGAGAAGGGCATGGATAATGGCGCTGGGCTTGTCTGCAGCTGGTTGCACCGGCATCAGGAGCCGGTTTGCTTGGTGTTTTTTTCCGGCTGGGGCATGGATCCACGACCCTTTTCCCCTTTGGCCGCAGGCGGAGTGGATGTGTGCATGCTCAGCGCCTACCGCCGTTTGGAACTGCCGCAACTGGCTGAACTGCACAGCTATGAGGAGGTGATCCTTCTTGCCTGGTCTTTTGGCGTGTGGATGGCGGCCCAGGTTTGCCCTTGGCCGCTTCGGGCCGCTTGTTCCGAAGTCATTGCCCTGGGCGGCACCCTGCAGCCGGTGGATGCGCGCTTTGGTCTTGCGCCTGAGCAGTTTGAACAAATGCTGGCCGATTTTAATACCGAGAAGCTGCACAGCTTCTACCGGGCCATGTTTGATGATCCTGCCCATGCCGAGCTTTTTCTGGCAAATCTGCCCCTGGCCGGCCTGGAAGAACTGCGGGCTGAGCTGGCCTTTTTGCACGAGACCAGTGTGCACACGCCGACCGCGCTCGATATCTTCAGCCACCATGTCATCACCGGCCGGGATCGCATCTTCGCGGGCCGCAACCAGGCCCGGGCCTGGGGCAGGCAGGCGACGACACAAACCATGCCCTGGCCGCATTTTCCTTTTTATAGCTTTGGAAGTTGGGGCGAATTGCTGGCCGCGTTGCGGCCTGGTGCAGAAATATGAGCTATCGGTTGCGCCGCATGCGGTTCAAGAAAAGGCTGCAGGCAAACCAGGCGCAGGTAAAGAGGATGATGGTTGCGCCGGTGGCGGTGCGGGCCCAGTCCTGAGCGGAAACAATCAGTCCGAGTATGGCGGAACTGATGCTGATGAGCAGGGCCCACCAGAACATAGCGCCTGCGCTGCGGGAGAAGTTGCGGGCGCTGGCAGCCGGCACCACCAGAAGTGCTGTCACCAGAAGAACACCGATGGCCTGCACGGCAAACATCACCAAAAGGGCAAGCAGCCCCGAGAAGGCGTACTGCAGGGGCGGCACCCGTACCCGATGGGTGCGGGCCAGGGTGCTGTTGATGCCCACATAGAGCAGGCGGTTGTAGGCGCAGGCAAGAAAAATCATTACCAGGATGAGCAGTAAAAACAGGGCCCAGATTTCGTTTTCGCTGATGGTGAGGATATCGCCGTAGAGAAAGCGCTGCATGTCGCGGGCAAGGGAGCGATCCCGGCTGACCATGGCCAGACCAAAGGCGATCATGGCGGAGAAGAAAACGCCGATCACCGTATCGCCGGCTAAATCACTGTGACGCTGGGCCGCCGTAATGCCCAAACCCACAGCCAGGCCGAAGAGCGGCATGGTCCAATCCGGGGAGATGGCCAGCAGCATACCCAGGGCCACGCCGGTAAAGGCAGAGTGGCTGATGGCCTCGGCATAGAAGGCCATGCGGAAGTTGACCACAATAATACCCATGACGGCGGTCATCGGTGCAAGCAGCAAGAGCGCCAGAAGCGCCTGCTGCATGAAGCGCGCCTGCAAGCTGGGCAGGGGCAGAGCCTGGGCCAGCAGGTCGTAGAGCCAGGAGAGATCAGGCATCGTTGGCCGGTTGGTCGGCTGGTGCGGGCGGCCGGCAGCAGGAGGCGGTGCAGCCTGCCTGGGCCATGGGCATGGATTGCAGGTTAACGAGGCCCATGTGCAGGCCGAAGATGGCGCTCAGGTTGGCCGGGGTAAGCACCTGCCTGGGCGGGCCCTCGGCCGCGACCTGGCGGTTCAGGCAGATGACATGGGTGGCATGGTGGGTGACTGTAGGCAGATCATGGCTGACCATGAGCTGGGTAAAACCCTGGCTTTCGCGCAAGCTGTCCAAGAGATCGCAGAATACGTGTTCGCCTTGAAAATCCAGCCCGGCTGCGGGTTCATCCAATACCAGGAGTTCCGGCTCCTGCTGCAGGGCCAGGGCCAGCAGCACCCGCTGCAACTCGCCGCCGGAAAGCGCTCCTAAACGGCGCTTAATCAGGTACCCGGCCTGCACCTGGTTAAGCCTTGCCTCTGCCTTTTTTTGCCGCGCCGCTGATACGCCGAACCATAGCGGCCGCGCCTGAAAACCCAGGGCTAGAAATTCACTTACCGTCAGAGGCTGGCCACGATCAAAGCTGAGCCGCTGCGGCACATAGCCGATGCGGGGCCGCTTACCCCCATAACCGGGAAACGTGATGCGGCCCTGAAAGGAGAATTCGCCCAAAAGGGCCAGAAGCAGGGTGGTTTTGCCTGCACCGTTGGGGCCAATAATGGCGGTGCAACTGCCCAGGGGCACGGTGGCGCTGACGCTATCGAGAATAGTGATACCGCCACGCGCCACAGCAACCTCTTCAAAGCGGAGCGCCGGAGTCCTTGTGCCGGGGGCAGTGGCGTTGTTAGTGCCGTGAAGCGCTGCCGGCACCGCCGAGATTACTGCAGGCATTGGCTGCTTATTTGGTTCCGAGGGTGTTGGCAAGGGTCTGCAGGTTGGTGCGCATGGTGCGTTCGTAATAATCCAGTGGAGCCTCCAGCTGCGGGCCATTGGCGACCGGGTCCAGCAGGGCGGCCGGGATGCCGCTTTCCCCGGCAATGGTGTGGGCAATGCTGTTTGGATACTGTGGTTCCGTGAAAATAGCACCAGCTTTTTTCACCTTGATGGTACGCACCAGTTGAAGGGCTTCGGCGGCCGACGGGTCCTGGCCGGGATGGGCGGCAATAACCGCCACAATCTCCAGGCCCATATCCCGGGCCAGATAGTCAAACACACCGTGCTGGGTGACGATGCGGGGGTTGGCAAGCCGCTTGCCCAGTTCTTGCAACTCGGCATCAAGCGCCTTGAGTTTAGTAATATAGGTCTGGGCATTGCGCTCAAAGAGCGCTTCTTCTGCCGGTACGATTGCGGCCAGGCCCGTGGCTATGTTGGCCACCTGCAGGGCCGCCATGCGCGGGCTGGCAAAGAGGTGAGGGTTGAGACCGCCATTGTGCGCATGTTGCTCCTTGCTCTGCACCGCTTCGCTTTTGCGATGCTGATGGGCTGTACCGTGTGCGTCTTCATGGTGCTCATCCAGTTCTGCGTTTTCCTCATCGTCATAAGCCAGTATTTCGCTGATACCCTTGCTGCTGTCGATAAGCTGTAGTCTGGGGTTGGCTTTTTTCAGCGGCGCTCCGAGAAACTCCTCCAAACCAAGGCCATTGACGATAAAAACCTCGGTTTCAGCCAGTTTCCGCATGTCCTGCGGGGTAAGAGCATAGTCGTGCGGGCAGCCAAGCTGGGCCGGAATCATCAGCTCCACCTGCACCAGCTTGCTGCCTGCCGCCACATTACGGGTGAACTGATACACGGGAAAGGTGCTGACCAAAACCTTGATGGCATCGGTCTCCTTGGCCTGTGCCTGCCGAGGCAGGTTCAGCCCGCAGGCCAGGGTGAGCGTGAGCAGGGCTGCCAAGGCCAGGCGTACGGTTTGAATAGAGATGTTCATGGAAGCTGCCTCCAGGAGCTGGGCAAATTGAGCAAGTTGAGCGCAGAAAGGATGGAGCAGGACGCTCAGGCTCTGTTGATATTGCAAATGCAATCGCATTATGTTTTTTTACCACGGTGAACAAGGCTGTCAAGCCAAGAGCGCAAGATGCTTTGCAATTCCTCATCAGGAGCGCTACAAAGTGGGAAAGGAGGCCCGATATGCAGCGAAAAACAGTACAGCGCGAGGCGATTCAGGAGGTCTTTCTCCAGGCCGGGCGGCCGCTTCGCCTGGACGATATCCTGCGCCATGGTCGTCTCCTGGTGCCCAGCCTGAACCAGGCCACCGTGTACCGCAACCTGAAACTTCTGGTGGAAAGGGGTTGGCTCAGCCAAGTGCAGCACCCCACTTTGGGCACGATTTATGAACGCTCCGGTCGGGGGCATCACCACCATTTCCACTGCAATGCCTGCGACCGCATCTACGAACTGCCGGGCTGTGCGCTCAACGAGGCAGCTACTCCTGAGGGCTTTGTGGTAGAGGGTCACGAAATATTTTTAAGCGGCCTCTGCCCGGCCTGTGTGCGCTAGTGTCCTGTTTGGTTGGTGCCTTCTTTTAATTTTGAGACTTTCTCAAGGATCACTGTTGCGCTTTTTGTCCAGGTGAATGGTTTGGCCGACCTCTTGTTGTGCTCTTAATGAAACGGTGAATCTCATCTCTGAGATCCTTGACACTCGTGAATATCCCCCGGTGGATGGATCTGCGCTCCAGTTGACCAAACCAGGCCCAACCGCATTCAGCCACGAAGCGCTGGTGGGCGCACAGTGGAACGTACAACGTGGATGGTCCTTGAGCCATTGCATCACATCCGCTGTCTTATGGGTGCTGCTCTTGTCCAAAATGACATGCAGGGCAAGTTCAGTCGGAACTGCACGGTCAATCTGAGGCAGAAAATCAAGAAACTCCCTGGCTCGATGTCGTTTGGTGGTTCTCCCAAGAACCTGCCCGGTCAAAATGTGAAAGGCTGCGTATAAATTGCTTGTCCCATTGCGTTTGTACTCGTGGGTCCGGCGTGCAATTTGATCTGGCCGCATGGGCAGCATGGGCTGGGTGCGATCAAGGGCCTGAATCTGCGTTTTCTCATCAACGGATCATCAACGGATAATACAGCCGCATTTTCAGGGGGATTCATATACAGGCCAACGATGTCGATAACTTTCTCGGCACAATGCGGATCCTTGCTGATTTTGAAATTCTTGAGCCGATGCGGTTTCAAATCAGCCGCTTTCCAGATCTGCCGCACTTGCCAGATGGTGATTCCGGCAGCCGTGAGCAGGATAATCTTTGCCCGTGCAGCCGGATCCTGGGCTGTTTTCGGTGAGTGCAGCAGAGCTTGCAGGCTTTTGCGCTCTTGGTTGGTCAGTAATGGTGAATTTCTCGTGTGTGCGTGCCATGCGGCACTCTATCACAAACAACTTTAAAAGAATTAATTAACCGCACAGGACACTAGGTGTGGGCATGGACCGGGCCCTGGAGATTGAGTCTGCGGTGAGGGAGGTGAGTCTAGACAAACCAGATGAAGCGGCTGGACGCAACCCTGGATCATTTGATTGTTCCCACGCTGGAGCGTGGGAACGATGTGGATGATAGGCTAACGCGCCAAGGCAAATCAAGCAGGCGCTCGGTAAAATTTCATTTTTTTGTAAAAAAGAGTGGGAAATATTGCCTTGTCTTCCGCTTTCCCATATCCCATTCCTTTCCAATCCCCAAGCTTGCGGAAAAACATTTCTTTTGTAGCATGCGGGTATAAAGCTGCATGTGGTGTCGTTTCCTGACTCTGCATGTTCTGGAAATGCTATCTGTTCCGGTATTCCCCATTACCAAGGGCTACCTCGAATTATTCACTTTTTGAGTCAAACAGCCATTCTAATTTATTGATTTTGTGTGCCGGAAATCACTGGTGCCGCTATTTTTCGAGCCTCCCCAAGGAGTTTGCCCATGAAAACGCAAGTGCGGACCTATTGCGGCCTGTGTCATCCCCGTTGCGGTCTGGTGCTGGACATAGAAAACGGCAGGGCCGTGCGAGCACACGGGGACAAGCATCATCCGGTAACCAGAGGCCTGGTTTGCCCACGCTCGCAGTTGATGATCGAGCATCTCTACCACCCCGATCGCATCAATCACCCGCTCAAACGAATAGGCCCGCGCGGCAGCGGCCAGTGGCAGCGTATTGGCTGGGATCAGGCCCTGGATGAAGTCGCAGGTGCACTCGATGCCCTGCGCAAACGCTATGGTGCCGAAACGCTCGCCTTTACCCACGGTACCAGCCGCACCTATCATTGGGATGAGCGGCGTTTCAACAATCTTTTCGGCACGCCCAATATCTGCGGGGCCAACAACATCTGCATGTGTCCGAGCCAGGCCGTTGAGTATGCCACCTATGGCGGCTTCAGTTGGGGTGATATGCGGCACAGCCGCTGCGTGGTGATTTGGGGTTATGCGCCATCCAAGTCAAACCTGAGCGACTGGGCCGGGCTGATGCAGGCCAAGAAACACGGGGTCAAAGTGATTGTGGTAGACCCCAGGCGCATTCCTGAGGCAGAGATTGCCGACATGTGGCTTGCCGTTCGGCCGGGAACCGATGTGGCCCTGATGCTGGGCTGGATACGAATCATCATTGAAGAGGGGCTCTATGATGCCGGTTTTGTCGAACGCTGGACGGTTGGCTTTGATGAACTGAAGGTAGCCGTGGCCGCCTACACGCCGGTCAGAGTGGCCGCCATAACCTGGCTGGACGAAGAAGAGATAGTCGCCTCGGCCCGGCTCTACGCGAGCACGAAACCGGCCACGCTCACCTGGGGTTTCGGCACCGACAAACAGGGCGTGAACGCCACCCAGACAGCGCGCGCCCGCGCCATCTTGCGGGCCATTTGCGGTAACCTCGATGTGCAGGGCGGCGAGCCCCTGGGCTGGGTGGAACCGGTCGGCAGCATCATTTCCGAGGCCGAGCTGGAACTGAACGAGGCCCTGCCGCCTGAGCAGCGTGCCAAACAACTGGGCGCGGATCGTTACCCCTTCTTTGGCTATCCGGGCTGGGAAATGAACCTTGCCAATAACCGCAAACTGCCCAAGGGTTATATGCAGCCGAGCATGGCGGGCATCTCCTGCGTGGCCCATGCGCACAACGTCTTTGCAGCCATGCTCAGCGGCAAACCCTATCCGGTGCGGGCCGCGATTTCGGTGGCGAGCAATCCGCTTTTGTCCCTGCCCGACCCGAAACGAACCTATGCAGCCCTCAAGTCGCTTGATCTCTACATTGTGCACGAATACTATATGACCCCTTCGGCCGCACTGGCCGATTACGTGTTTCCGGCCTGCAGCACGGTGGAGACCAGCCAGTTGTGGCATTCGATGGATTTTTGCGTGGCCTGCCCACGCGGGGTGGAGCCGCTTTTTGAGCGCCGCAACAGTTACGATTTCTGGCGCGGGCTCGGCATTCGCCTTGGTCAGGCAGAATACTGGCCCTGGCAAACGGTAGATGAGGTCTGGGATTATTGCCTGGCTCCGGTCGGTTTGAGCTTTGCGGAACTGGCTGCGCAAAACGGCATTTTCGGCAGGCGCGAATACCGCCGCTACGAGCAGCTCGGCTTTGGCACGCCTTCGGGCAAGGTGGAGTTGCACTCGCAGATCTTTGCAGAGCTGGGCGCGGAACCCCTGCCGGTGTATCGGGAAATGGCCCATAGCCCGGCCGGGAACCCGGAGCTCTATGCAGAGTACCCGCTGGTGCTCATTACGGGCAGCCGCTTTATGCCCATGTACCATTCGGAACAGCGTCAACTGGCCTCGGCCAGAAACCGGCACCCCGACCCTTTGGTGCTGCTTCACCCAGAGACCGCGCAAGAGATGAATATGGAGGAAGGCGAGTGGATTCGCATCAGTACGCCCCAGGGCAGTATCCGCATGCGGCTGCGCCTTTCAGAGCGGATCGATCCGCGCATGGTGGATCTGGAGCATGGCTGGTGGTTTCCGGAACGGCCCGAGGCGGAGCCCGAACTCTTTGATGTGTTCAGCTCAAACGCCAATATCCTCTGCCCGGATTCGCCCGAGTTTTGCAGCCCTGAAATCGGCAGCTGGCCGCACAGCGCCCTCCTGTGTCGGGTGGATAAAATAGAAGGGTGATGCCGTTTTTGTATGTCAAATTTGCAACTTGAACAGGGCCGTGCCTGCCTGCCGGTGCAGGAATGAGCCTAAGGCCGGGTAACAGTGGAAAAAGTTGAAGTATCGTTAGGAAGAATCGTGTATGTTTGCCAAACTTTCGGCAGCTATAGCTGTTAGGAGAAATTAGGAGCATTATCCACCCCCTTAACCCATCCCCAGCCTGTCATGGAGTCTCCCATGCCCTTGGAACATCACGAAGTTGGTGACATTTTCGCCCGCTACGCCCCAGACCGCGACAGCCTCATCCCACTTTTACAAGACGTGCAGGAACGCCTGCAGTATCTGCCCAGCGAGGCCCTCAGTGCCGTGGCCGAATATTTGCAGCTTTCCGAAAACGATGTCTACGGTGTGGCCACCTTCTATGCCCAGTTTCGTTTCACCCCGCCGGGCCTACACCATATCAAGGTATGCGAAGGCACGGCCTGCCATGTGCGCGGCAGCGGCCATATTTTAGAGGCCATTACTCGCACCACCGGCATTGCCCCTGGGGAGACCACGCCGGATGGCCGCTTCAGCCTGGAGCGGGTGGCCTGTTTCGGTTCCTGCGCCCTGGCCCCGGTGGTAGTCGTGGATGACAAGGTTTACGGCCGCATGACTTCGGCCAAGACGCAACGCCTCATTGAGGAGAGCAAATGAACTTCGCAGCGCGACAGCAAGAGGCCCAGGAAGTTTGGCGTGCCTTTGCGCAGCCGGATAAGCGGCGTATTCTGGTGGGGTCGGCCACCTGCGGCCGGGCCGCGGGCAGCCTGGAAGTGCTGCAGGCCTTCCGGGAACAGTTGCAGGCGCACGGTCTGGAAAAAGATACCGCCCTCTATGAAGTGGGCTGCCTGGGCATGTGCTATGCCGAGGTGCTGGTGGAGATACGCGATCAGGACGGCAAACGCGCGCTCTACCAGGGCGTGGAGCCGCGCCATGTGCCCCAACTGGTCGAAGAGCATTTGGTGAAGGGCGAGATCTACGAGCGCTTGGCCCTGGCCATGATGGACGAGGCCCAGGGCAAGGTGCCCGCCTTTACCGAGTTGCCCATGATTGCCCCGCAGGAACGCATAGTGCTGCGCAACTGCGGCATTATCGACCCGGTAAATATAGACCACTACCTTGCCCGTGGCGGCTACAGCGGCATGGCCCGCTCTCTCTTCATGACGCCGGATGCGGTTATCGAGGAGATGAAGGCCTCGGGCCTGCGCGGCCGGGGCGGAGCAGGCTTCCCCACCGGGGTGAAATGGGGCTTTGCCCGCGCCACCAAGGCGGAGCAAAAATATGTGATCTGTAACGCCGATGAGGGCGACCCTGGCGCATTCATGGATCGCTCGGTTCTGGAGGGCGATCCGCATGCGGTTTTGGAGGGGCTGCTTATTGCGGGCTATGCCATTGGTGCCTCCATCGGCTATGTATACTGCCGGGCCGAATACCCGCTTGCCATCGAGCGCCTACAAAACGGCATCGCCCAGATGGAGCAGGAAGGGTTCCTTGGCGAAAACATCCTCGGCTCGGGCTTTAATTTCAGCATCCGTATCAAAAAGGGTGCGGGTGCCTTTGTCTGCGGCGAGGAAACCTCGCTCATGCAGTCCATTGAGGGCAAGCGCGGCATGCCGCTTTCCAAACCGCCGTTTCCGGCGGTGTCCGGGCTTTTCGGCAAACCCACCAATATCAACAACGTGGAAACCCTGGCCTCGGTTTCAGCTATCATGGAAAAGGGGGCGGAGTGGTATGCCGGCTTTGGCACGGAAAAGAGTCGCGGCACCAAGACCTTTGCCTTGGCAGGCAAGATCAACCGCACCGGTCTGGTCGAGGTGCCCATGGGCGTCAGCCTGCGCACCATAGTCGAGGAGGTCGGCGGCGGCATTCCCGACGGCAAGCAGTTCAAGGCGGTGCAGACCGGCGGACCTTCCGGCGGCTGCATCCCGGCTCGGTTCATCGATCTGAATGTGGACTACGAGTCCTTGGCCTCTGTGGGCTCCATCATGGGTTCCGGCGGCATGATCGTTATTGATGATGAATCCTGCATGGTGGACATGGCCCGCTACTTCCTCACCTTCACCGAAAACGAGAGTTGCGGCAAATGTGTGCCCTGCCGCATGGGCACCCAGCACCTCTTGCGCATCCTCACCTCTATTACCGAGGGCCGGGGCAGACCTGAAGATCTCGATACCCTGCGCAAGATCGGCGACACCATGAAGAACGCCTCGCTCTGCGGCCTGGGCCAAACTGCGGCCAACCCGGTACTTACCACCCTGCAGTACTTTGAAGACGAGTACCGCGCCCATATCGACAACCACAGTTGCCCGGCCGGGGCCTGCCGCGCCCTGATTGATTTCGCCATTGATGCCAAGCGCTGCACCGGCTGCGGGGTCTGCATGCGGGCCTGCCCGGTTGCGGCCATCAGCGGCGAGAAGAAAGAGCCGCACCTTATCGATCAGGAACTTTGCATCCGCTGCGGTTCCTGCCGCCAGGCCTGTAAATTTGAAGCTGTGCTGGTTTCCTGAGCACTCTTGCGGAAACCGCTGACCTCTTGTTGAAGGAGAGAGTATGGGGAGTATCGAGCTGGTCATTGACGGCCAAAAGGTCGAGATCGAGGAGGGGGCAAGTGTGCTCCAGGCCGCCCGTAAGGTAGGCATCACCATTCCAACCATCTGCGATCACAAGGATTTGAACCCCTATGGGGCCTGCCGGATGTGCATAGTCGAGATTGAGGGTGTGCGCGGCTATCCCACCTCGTGCACCACCCCGGCCACAAACGGCATGCGGGTCACCACCCAGTCGGAACGGCTGAGCACCCTGCGCAACCGTACCCTGGAGCTGATGTTTTCCGGGCATCCCAACAGTTGCCTGGTCTGTGTGCACCGCGAGGCCTGCGAGCAGCACCGGCCCGTGGCCACCAAGGCCGCGCGCTCGACCCGCTGCGGCTTCTGCGCCAACCGCGACGAATGCGACCTGCGCAGCATGGCCCTGCAGGCCGGCCGGCCGGAGCTGTTTTTGCCCACCATGTACGCCTCCTACAACCTGGAGCGCGACGATCCCTTCATGGACCGCGACTACAACCTCTGCGTGCTCTGTGGCCGCTGCTGGCGTATTTGCGAGAAAATTCACGGCAAGCCCGCCATTTCCATCATCAACCGGGGCAAGTGGGCGCGCATCGGCACCGCCTTTGACAAGAGCCATGTCTTTTCGGGCTGCGCCTTCTGTGGGGCCTGCATCGACATCTGCCCCACCGGCACCCTGACCGACCGTTTTGTCCGCTGGCAGGGCAAGCCGGAGCAGGAGACAACCTCTGCCTGCATCCTCTGCCCGCAGGGCTGCGAGGTGGTGGCGCAGGGCAAGAGCAACCAGCTCCTGGCCTATATTATGCCGGCCTTCAAGCGCGAGGCCGGGCTCTGTGCTTTAGGCCGTTTCGGCGCGGCCCAACTGGTCAACTCCAGCCGGCGCCTGATCCGGCCCCAGGTACGCGAAGGGGAGGATCTGATCCCCTACGACTGGGATGCCGCCATCGAGGCTGCGGCCGAGAAGCTCAAGGAGCAGAGCGGCAAGATCACCTTCCTTATCAGCGCCACCTCGACCAGAGAGGAACGCTTCCTCTACGGCAAGCTGGCAACTGCCCTGCAGGGAGATATCCTGATTGTAGCGGCGGACGCGCGGGCAGAGAGCCCTGAAATAGCAGCCCTGGCCGCAAAAATAGCGGGTGGGAAAATTCAGGCCCTGGTCAGTAACGGTACGATGCTTGCAGAAAAAACCCTGGCTGCGCTTGGCTTTTCCTTAATTATCGACAGCTTCCACTCCGGCACCGCAAACCAGGCCACGGTGGTCTTGCCTGCGGCCCTGCTCAGTGAAACGGGCGGCACCTTCCGCAGCAGCACCGGCGAGATCAGGCAACTGAGGCCGAGCAGCCGGGCTCCCGGCGATGCCCGGCCGGAGTGGCGCATCCTGCGCGACCTTGGCCAGGCCTTAAACCTGGATGGTTTTGCCTATACCAGGGTTGAGGAAGTCACCAGTGCGCTGATTGAGGATAACGCCCCCGCAGCCCTGCCCGGAGAACCGCGCCACAATGTGCGTGATCTGCTGGGCTACTACCGCGGACACCTGCTGAGCGAGATCGTACCTGCACTGGCCGCCTTTGGTCTGCCGGTGGCCCAGGCGGAACCGGAGAGCGGGGTGCAGGAGAGCGGCTCGCTTATTCTGGAGAAGCGGGAAATCGTGCCCAATATGCACTACTTCAAGGTGCAGGCCCCACAGGTGGCAAAATTTTCCCTGCCCGGCCAGTTTGTCATCCTCATGGCTCGGGAAACCTCGGAGCGCTCCCCTTTCACCCTGGTGGATTGGGATGCGGAGGCAGGCACCATTTCGCTTGTTATCGAAGAGGTGGGCCGCTCCAGCCGGGAGTTGGCCTCTCTTCAGGCCGGAGACCGGCTTGCCCATGTGAGCGGGCCCCTGGGCCTGGCCATGCCCATTGAAAAACTTGGCACCGTGCTTCTGGGCGGCGGCTGCTACGGCGTGGGCGCAATCTATCCGCTGGCCAAGGCCCTGCGCGAGGCTGGCAACCGGGTTATCTGCGCCATCGAGGCCTCGTCCAGCTACCTGCTCTACATGCAGGAAGAACTGGCCCAGGTGAGTGACCGGCTCATCCTGGCCACCAAGGACGGCAGCAAAGGCCTGCGCGGCGGTATTCAGGAGGTGCTGGCCCAGGTGGCGCAGGAGGAACCGATTGACCAGTTCATCGCCATTGGCTGCACCTTCATGATGCGCATGGCCACGGAACAGTCGCGCGAGCTGAATATTCCTACCATCGTGGCCCTGAACCCGATCATGGTGGACGGCACCGGCATGTGCGGGGCCTGCCGTGTGTCTGTAGGCGATGCCACCCGTTTCGCCTGCATCGACGGGCCGCTCTTCGATGGTCACAGCGTGGACTGGGATGAACTGGCCTCCCGGCGCAGCGCCTATAGCCGTCAGGAAATTCAGGCCCTGCCGCAGGGAGTGGATTTGGCCGCGCTCATGCACCAGCCCCATGCCCCCAGTGGCTGCGGTTGCGGCAGATAAGAGGATATCACGCGTAATCCAGGTATTTCAGGAGCATATACCATGAGCACCAGTGAATCAGGCCCCGGGGCAAAGGCTGCCGCTCCGAAAAAAGGCAGAATAAAGACACCGCGTCAGCCCATGCCCGAGCAGGATCCGCGCCGCCGCCGCTACAACTTTGAAGAGGTGCCGCGCGGCTACAGCGAGGAAACCGCCATGCTGGAGGCAAGCCGCTGCCTGCAGTGCAAGAAGCCCGGCTGTGTGGAGGGTTGCCCGGTCAATATTCAGATTCCGGCCTTTATTGACGAAATCGCCAAGGGCCGCTTTGTCGAGGCCCTGCTCAAGTTGAAGGAGCAGACGGCCCTGCCTGCGGTTTGCGGCCGGGTCTGCCCGCAGGAGAGCCAATGCGAGGCGCGCTGTATCTTGGCGAAAAAAGGCGACTCCGTGGCCATTGGCCGCTTGGAGCGTTTTGCTGCCGACTATGCCCGCAAGCATGGCGGTGTGCCCGATCCGGTCAAGGCGGCTGCTACCGGCAAGCGGGTGGCCATTGTCGGCACAGGCCCGGCCGGTATCACCGTGGCGGGCGAACTGGCGCGCTGGGGCCATGAAGTGGTCATGTACGAGGCCCTGCACTTGGCCGGCGGCGTACTGATGTACGGCATTCCCCAGTTCCGGCTGCCCAAGGAGATCGTCCAGTTTGAGGTCAACAGCCTCAAGCGTCTGGGCGTCACCATCCACACCGACTATGTCATCGGCAAGATGGAAAGCGTTGATCAGCTCATGGAGATGGGCTTTGATGCGGTCTTCATCGCTACCGGTGCGGGCTTGCCCATGTTTCTGGGCATTCCCCATGAAAACGCCATCGGCGTCTTTTCCGCCAACGAGTTTCTCACCCGTGCCAATCTGATGCGCGCCATTGATTTCCCGCGCTTTGCCACCTCGCCCATCCGGCCCAGAAGGGCCGTTACCGTGGGCGGCGGCAACGTGGCCATGGATTCAGCCCGCACGGCCCTGCGCCTGGGCGCTGAATCCACTATTGTCTACCGGCGCAGCAAGGCGGAAATGCCGGCCCGCAGCGAAGAAGTGCACCATGCCGAGGAAGAGGGCGTGATCTTTCACCTGCTCACCAATCCGGTGCGCATCGTTACCGATGCGGCCAACCGGGTGACCGGGGTGGAATGCCTGCGCATGGAACTGGGAGAAACGGACAGTTCCGGCCGGAGGCGGCCGGTGCCGGTCAAGGGCAGCGAGTTTATCGTCGAGGCCGACACGGTCATCATTGCCATCGGCAACCAGCCCAACCCGCTGGTGCCGCAAAGCTCGCCCGAAATACAGACCAGTAAGTGGGGCACCATTGTTGCCGATCCTGCCACCATGATGACCTCAAAACCGGGCGTCTTTGCCGGTGGGGATATCGTTTCGGGTGCGGCCACGGTTATTTCGGCCATGGGGCAGGGCAAGATCGCGGCCCGCGCCATGCACCGCTACCTGACGGGGAAAGATCCGGAGTAAATTTCTGACGATTGATGCCTCTCCTCATTCTATGCCTGTGCTGTGCAGGTGCGGCATGGGAGCAGCGTTGAAGGCGTAGAATGAAAAAGAGCAGCTTCCTTGAGGAACTAGGAACTGATCTTTTTTTATACCCCTATCCCTGTTGAGTCATGCCTGAGGTGGCCTCCTGTCCGGTCATTTCATTTCCATACATGGTTGTCAACGAAAGTCAGCCGTCCGCATCGTTGCCACGCTCCAGCGTGGGAACGCATCTGTAGTGGGCTTCGATATGGGGTGTCTCCTGCCGAAACTGATATACTCGGTCGCGTGTATGGACTGCCTTTACCAAATACTGTTGCAGCAGCAAATTCCCTACCTTTTGCGCCGATGGCAGTTTGAGGAGTAGGGCCATCATCAATGGATGCTCCTGTCCCGATCTAGTCTATCCAAGACGGCCTTTGGGCCAGGGAATAGATGACCTGGGTTTTCTCACAAAACGTAGAAGCATTGGGGTATATGTTCCCACGCTGGAGCGTGGGAACAATCAAACAATCAGAACCTTGCAATTCACCCGGAACCATTTTTTTGAGCCATACCAGCCGCAATCATTCTGTTCAGGCTAGTCGATGCCTACCTGTTTAATTTCATTTATGTGTCACGAAAGCGTCGTTCTCTTGTCAAACGTGCGTAATATCCCTACTTGAGCGTATTTTTATTTTCCGTTTCCCGTAATTGTAGTTTTTTTGTATGTTTCCTCTGCGCTATTTGGGAATACTGCCTTGTCTGCATGCAGAACGCTCAGGCTTGCCGGCCAGGATGAGAAGGTAAAATATATCGTTTCCATGAATGACTTTCCGCGAAAGAGCAGCCATGACCCCTGACATTCCCGCCGAACCAACGGGCCGCCTGGACTGGCAGAAATGGCGAGTGATCCAGGTTGTCATCTTCGTTTCCCTGGTGCTCGCCGGCACCGGCTTGGGCTGGTATGGATCCCTGCGCTTTAAGGCCAGCCTCGAAGAGGCTGTGATCTCCTCCTGGCAGCAGACTCAACTGGAAGTGGTGCGCTCGGTTGCGCGCTGCATCACCCAGTATGTTGATGATCATTCCGGGCCCGGCACTTCGCTTGCGCAGTTGGAGCAGGATATTTTCAGGCGTTTTGTCGAGCCGGTCCAACTGCTGCAAAACGGGGATGCCTGGATCTATGCGCCGGATCATGTGGTCTTTGATTTAAGCTCTGATTTCCCGGATATCTACCGCGGCAAAAGCATGGCCGAGATCTTCGAGATCCAGAAAAACTCCGGAGCCTCGCACTACGAAGCCATGAGTAACGATATCACCAATGCCCGCGAAGGGCAGGGCTGGTATATTTGACTGCCGGATAAGGGGCCGGAGATTGCAGCCTGGTCGCCGGTGCGCTTTGGGCAGTATGTGCGGACGATCGGGCTCTCCACGCCCCTGCGTGAGATCCTGGATGCAACCGGTGCCGCCGACCAGACCCGGATGGTCTTCATGATCATGGGTTTTGCCACGCTTCTGGGCGCCGGCTTGTCGACCATGGTGGTTGGGGCCTTGATCCGTGAACATCGTCAGGATCTGATAGAGCAGGACAATCAGGCCCGGCTGCGCAAGACGGTTGACAGCATGCAGGTGGAGGTCAAGCGGCGCATGCACACCGAATCCAGTCTGCTGCAGCTCAATGCACGTTTCAACGCCCTTATCCAGGCCATCCCGGACAGTGTGTATTTAAAGGACTACGCAGGCAAATATCTGCTGGTGAATACGTCCTTTGAAAAGCTGACCGGCAAGAAAAGCGCTGACATCCTGGGCAAAGATGATGCCGGTGCAGGCCTGCCGGAGCTGTTTGTCAGCAGCCCGCAAATCGAACAACAGGTCCGAACACTGGTTCAGATTCAACGCTTCGAAAAAAAGGGGCAGAGCTGTGACGGAGACGACTGCTATCTGGAGATGGCGGTGTCGCCGGTGGTGGATGCCTCCGGCCATATTACCGGCCAGGTGGGGATGATTCGCGATGTTACCGAAATCAGGGTGGCAGAGCTGGAATACCGGCGCTTGAACGCCCAGGTGGCCCAGTTGCAGAAGATGGAGGCCATCGGCGCTTTGGCAGGCGGGGTGGCGCACGATCTGAACAATATCCTGACCGCGCTGGTCAGCTATCCGGAACTGCTGCTCTTGAACCTGCCCCCTGGCGACCCTTTGCGGCAGCCCCTGCAGACCATCCAGAAGGCGGGCCAGATGGCCTCTGATATTGTGCAGGATTTACTCATACTGGCGCGGCGGGGCGTGAGGGAGAAGGTTGTCCTCAATTTGAACAGCGTAGTGGAAGAGTATGTTGCCAGCCCCATCCACCAGAAAATGGTGCTTGAGCATCCGGGGATTCGCCTGCGGCTTGATCTTTCACCAGATCTTTTGACCATGGCGGGCAGCGCCAGTGATTTGAACAAAAGCGTCATGAACCTGGTCATCAATGCCTACGAGGCCATGAGCGGCGTCGGCCTGGTGCAGGTGTCGACCGAAAACTACTATGTAAATGAGCGCCAGACCGCCCTTACCGATATACCCGAGGGCGAATATGTGCGCTTAAGGGTCAGCGATGACGGCAAGGGCATTGTCCCGGAGTTGCACACGCGCATCTTTGAACCGTTCTTTTCCAAGAAAGAATTGCGCCGCAGCGGCTCAGGCCTGGGCTTGGCAGTGGTCTGGGGCACCCTGCAGGATCACGGCGGCTATGTCAACGTGCTCAGCGCGCCGGATGAGGGCACATGCTTTGAACTCTATTTTCCGGCCAGTCGCGACCCGCTTGATCATAAGGCCAAGGCCGCGCAACTTGAGCAGCTCCAGGGTGCGGGTGAAACCGTTCTAGTGGTGGATGATGTGCCTTTGCAGCGGGAAATCGCCACTGCCATGCTCAGGCAACTGGGTTATTCGGCTGTGGCGGTTGCAAGCGGAGAGGCAGCCCTGGCTCATGTAAGGACCAGCCCGGTTGACCTGCTCCTGCTCGATATGGTGATGGAGGGCATGGACGGGCTGGACACCTACCGGGCCATACTTGCGCTCTACCCGGAGCAGAAGGCCATTATTGCCAGTGGCTTTTCGGAGTCCGAGCGGGTCATGGAGGCGCACCGTTTGGGCAACTCGGCCTATATCAAAAAACCATACCTTATTGAAACCCTGGCGCAGGCAGTGTGGTCCGCCCTGCATGCAGAGACGAAAGACAGGGCAGACGAGAGGTAGGGCGTTCTCTACTCACCCTACACTTTCTTCATCGCCTGCCGGGGGTGAATTCAACTTTTTGGCTCTTCGTCGAATCAAGTGGATTTGAGCAATTTTTTTAACATCGTTCCCACGCTGGGGCATTAACATCGTTCCCACGCTCCTGCGTGGGAACGTACCTGTGGTCGCTTTGACATGGGGAAGCCGCCTGCCAAAACGGATATATGCAGGCGCTTGTATGGGCTGCCTTCATCCAAGCAGTTGCTCCAGTAGAGGCCCCACCTTCTGCGCCACCGGCAGCTTGAGGAGCGGCCGTCGTCAGAGACGTAATTGCCATGCCGGTTATCCAAGGGATTCTGGGCTATGAAATAAATACATGGCCTGTGCTCTCTCTTAAAACGCTGGAGCATGGGAACAATCACTTCTTATGGGACAGGAGTGGTTGGCAACCTGAACATCTTGCCCATTTTGCTCTCTTTCAAACTTCCTTCATCGCCTGCTTGGCCGCAGTGACGATCGGATCCCACACGCCGGAGAAGGGCGGGGCATAGCTCAGATCCACATTGATCAATTCATCCAGCCGCAAGCCGGCATGCAGAGCCATAGCAGCGCTGTCGATGCGCTTGGCCGCCCCCGGCCCGCCCACAATCTGCACCCCCAAAAGTTTGCCGCTGCCCTTTTCCGCCAAAACCTTGACGTGCATGGCGCTTGAGCCGGGATAGTAGCGCGGCAGGGTTCTGGTGGATATTTGTGCCTGCACATACTGCCGGCCCAGTTGTTTGAGTTCGCGCTCGTTTAAGCCGGTGCGGGCGCATTCGCAGTCCATGAATTTGGCGATACTGGTGCCCAGCACTCCCGGAAAAGTGGCATAGCCGCCGCCCAGGTTGATACCCGCAATCCGGCCCTGGCGGTTGGCAATGGTGCCTAGGGCAATGGAGACAGGCCTACGGCTGACCAGGTGAAAAGACTGGGCACAGTCGCCGGCGGCCCAGATATGCGCCTGATCCGTCTGTTGCAACTCGTTCACCCGGATGCTGTCCTTTGGTCCAAGGGCGAGCCCGGCTTCCTTGGCCAGGCGGCTTGCCGGCCGCACCCCAATCCCTAGAACCACCATATCTGCAGCAATGCTGCCCTGTGAGGTAAGTACCGCACTGACGCGGCCGTTTTGGTGGGTAAAACCCTCCAGCGCCGTATGCAGGTGCAGGTCTATGCCCCCTTGTCGCAGGGCCTCACTGACGTGACGGGCCATATCCGGATCAAAGGTGGTCATCACCTCCGGGCCGCGGTGGATCATGCTCACCTCAAGACCGCGCAAGAGAAAGGCCTCGGCCATTTCCAGGCCGATATAGCCGCCGCCCACGATCAACACATGGCGAACCTCGCCGCCGCTGCTTAAGGCCTGGTTTATGGCCTCGGCGTGCACCAGCGTGTTTACCAGGTGTACATTTTTGCTCTCTTCTCCGGCAAAACCGGTGCTTACCGGATCTGCGCCGGTGGCGATGAGGAGTTCATCATAGGGCTCCTGCCGTTCCTCGTTTTTTTCCAGATCGCGCACCAGAATGCGCTGCTCCTTGGGCTGGATGGCCAGCACCTCGTGTCGTATCATGGTCTGAATGCGGTATTTCTCCCTGAATTGCTCGGGTGTGCGGGCAATGAGTTTGTCGGGATGCTCCACCAAGCCTGCGACCAGAAAGGGGATGCCGCAGGCCGCGTACGAGGTGTAGCTGCCGCGTTCAAAGACGACGATTTCGCGTTCGGGTTGCATCCTGCGTACCTGGGAAGCAGCGCTCATGCCTGCCGCATCACCGCCAATAACAACCAGTCTAGCCATGGCTTTTCTCCGGATTATGAACCGCTCAATACGGGCGGCTCTTTTCTGTCTATCTTATCCAATACTGCCTGTATGGCAAGAATTGCGCAGATTTAAAGTCATACAGCCACAGGCCGGCCAGCCAGTCCGGTTGCGGCAGGGCAAGGGGATTGTGCACTTCTTGCGGCCCCAGGCCGGAAACATCGTTGCTGATGATATTGAAGGCGTTGGGGTAGTTGTCACGCAGCCGGGTAGAAGCTGTGGTGCCGGTCTGGATGGCCCACATCGGCCGGGTGCTGAGGGCATTCTTGCCGGGGGGAATGGGCACGATAAAGGGCTGGTGGATATGGCCGCTGACAATGCCGTCCGCGCCTGCGGCCCGCCACACAGGAACAGCCCTGTGTGCGCCGCGCACTAGGTCAACTTCATCTTCCTGGTCGGTCACATAGAGCGGCTGGTGGCAGACCACCAGTTTCAGGGCCCCGGCTGGAGCTTGCTGCAGCAGCCGGCCGACCCGGTCGATCTGGCGGGCCGAAAGTTCGCCATGGATATGGCGGTATCGCCGGGTTGAGCGCACCGCCACAATATAGGCATCCCCAATCTGGGCGCAGATAAGGCCGTGCCGGTCAAAATCGGTAGGGAAATAGGTGTGATAGCGCCGGTACGGGGTGAAGAGCCGTTCCCAGGGACACCACAGGGAAATATCGTGATTACCGGGAACGGCGAGAAGCGGCAGGTCGCTCAGCGAGTCGATAAAGGCGCGGCAGTTGCGGAATTGATAGAGCCGGGCGCGTTGAGTCAAATCGCCGGAAAGGATGATGGCGTCAACCGGCATCGCGTGCACCTGCTGCCTGAGTGCTGCCAGCACTGCCGGGATTTCGGTACCGAAGTGGGTATCGGATATGTGCAGCAAAGTGGTCATGGCTGGGCAGGCTGAGCCGGAGGTATGGCCGACTCGGCTGTTGGCGGCGTCATTACGCTGATTGCGCCGGGAACCGCCTCGAAAAAAAGAGGTGTGCGCATGCGTTGCACTTCGCCGTCCAGGGCCACCTTGACCGTGCGATAACGCCAGCGTGGCCGGGGCTGCACCGTAAGATGGTTGAAGGTGCTCAGCGAAAGATGTTCATCTTCGCCTAAACTGCCCAGCGCACCCTTGAGCGCTAGGTGATAGAGCTGCAGGCTGCCGGCATGTTTGAGTACTACAGCCATAAGCCCGTGGCTCAGGGCAGGGACCGGGCCATGCCGGCGGCTGCCTCCAAGGCCAAGCTGTTCCAGTTGCAGGGGGTTGTTGCAGACAAAAAGAAGCGGGGTCTTGGTGCTGATTTCCCCACTGTCGCCGCTCAGACGCAGGTTGAGGTCATGGGGCCGCTGCGCCAGGGTAAAGAGGCCTGCCAGCATGGCCACCAGCCGGTGACGGCCCAGTTTTGTCTTGAAGGCCTCGCGATCAACGAGCATCTGCGGATGCAGGCCTAAGCTTGCATTGACCAGAAAAAGCCGACCGTTGACCATGCCCGCCTGGATGGGCCTTGGGCGGCTTTGGAGGAGTTGCCGCACCGCCTCTTCAGTTTCTTCCGCCATACCCAGGCTGCGGGCAAAGAAGTTGAAGGTACCCTGGGGCAGGACACCCAAGGGGCAGGGCCGGTTGACCAGTTGCTGCGCAACCCCGCTGATGGTGCCGTCGCCGCCTGCTGCCACCACGATGGCCTCGGCTGTACAGACTTCTTCAACCACGGCCCTGATGCGCCTTTTTGTATCGCCTGATTCTAAGGTGATCAGGCGGTACTCCCGATTCGAGCCGGCCATACCGTTTTTGATGGCCGCAATGGTGGCCTCCGCATGCTGGGAGCCTGCAGCGGCATTGAGGATAAAGAAGAGAGGTGCCTGGCTGGTATCCATGGATCACGCCTGTTGCGGCAGGGGCAGAGAGCAGGGATGCCCGCATCCTGAGTTCTTGCGCAAGCTGCTTTATTCCCTTTCCAAATCAAAGCCCTATCTGTGTCGGCTCCAGCAAATGCTCGTCGGACGTACCTGTATATACGCCTGCGTCGCATTTGTCTCGCCTCCTTGATACACTTCTTTGATCCGGCACTGGAATTAGTTGCGCATGAAAAATTTCCAGGGAAAGAAACGGGGCGTTACCCGAGTGTATGCACGGTAGCGTTCCCCATGGATGATGGCAAGTTTTCTCTCTTCAAGCAGGCTACCGGCAACTATGTATATGCTGAGGATAGAACGGATGATCAGGTTCAGATCGGTGAGAGGAAAGGCCCACAGCAAGGCCAGGGCGGCCGCATACCAGGGGTGGCGGATATGGCGGAGGATGCCTTTGGTACGAAGAGGCTCAGGGCCCGACGAGGCTTCCCTTCGCCGGTAGCGTTGCCATTGCTTCCAGCCGGAGAAATCGGCCAGACTGTATTGCCTGGCTCCGGCGGCAAAGAGAAAGAGAGCGTAGGTGAGCAGGAATACCTGCACAAGGAAAAACCACAGCGGCAAAACAAGAGGCTTTTGCGGAAAACTGTGGCTTATCCAGGCAAGGGGCAGCAAGGTCGCTAAGGAAAAAGCGTTATACGCGATCCTGTAGAGACTGGGCCAGGGGCCGGGCAGTTGCGCGATGCGGCTCGTTATTGTTCGTGCAATCAGCGCACTGTGGAGCAAGCACCACAGGAGCCACAGAAAGATAATGCCGAACATGGCCCCTCCTGTTCATTTCTCAGCCGCTACCCAAAAACGCTAAGCTCAAAAGCAGCAATTGGCCAAGGAGTCTTTGGTAAAGGAGGTGTCCGGCTGGATGGGGTAGTCGCCGTTGAAGCAGGCCAGGCAGAATTGCTCTTTGGGCAGGCCGGTTGCCTCGACCAAACCTTCCAGGCTCAGGTAATGGAGCGAATCCAGGCCAAGGTATTCACGGATGCCATCAATGCTGTTGTTGGCTGCAATCAACTGGGAAGTGGTCGGAAAATCAATGCCGTAGTAGCAGGCATGACAGGTGGGCGGGCAACTGACCAGCATGTGCACCTCGGCGGCTCCGGCCTGGCGCAGCGACTGCACCCGGCTGCGGCCGGTAGTGCCGCGGATGATGGAATCTTCCATGATCACCACCCGCTTGCCCTTGAGCAGGTCGCGCACCGGGTTCAGTTTCACCCGTACCGAGAAGTCCCGCATGGACTGGCTGGGCTGGATAAAGGTGCGGCCCACGTAGTGGTTGCGGATCATGCCGATTTCCAGGGGAATGCCCGATGCCTGGGCATAGCCCAGGGCGGCATAGTTGCCCGAATCCGGAAACGGCATGACAAAATCCGCCTTGATATCGGTTTCCTTGGCCATGATCGCGCCCATGCGCTTGCGGGCCGCATAGACATTGAAGCCGAAGACATCACTGTCGGGGCGGGCAAAGTAGACGTGCTCGAAGATGCAGAAACTTTTTTGCGTCGATGGCCAGGGGTGCAGGGACTGCAAACCATCCTTGTTGATGAGCAGTACCTCGCCCGGCTCAATGTCGCGCAGGTATTGGGCCTCGATCAAATCAAGCGCGCAGGTCTCCGAGGCCACCACATAGGCTCCGTTTTCCAGCATGCCTAGGCAGAGCGGCCGAAAACCGTTGGGGTCGCGCACGGCAATCAGGCAGTCCTTGGTCATGAGCAAGAGCGAATAGGCCCCCTTGATGCAGCAAAAGGTTTTGGCAATAGCCTCGGCCAGTTCGTGTTTGCCCAGGTGCCGCACCAGCAGGTGCAGCACGATTTCGCTGTCCATGGTGGTCTGGAAAATTGCGCCTTCCTCTTCAAGCACGGTGTGCAAGGCTATGGAATTGACCAGGTTGCCGTTGTGGGCAATGGTCATGGACAGGCCCCGGTGCCGGATCATGAAGGGCTGCACATTGATCGGGCTGGAGGCCCCGGTGGTGGAGTAGCGCACATGGCCGCTTGCTACATGGCCGGTGAGCTTGGCTAGGGTCCTTTCGCTGAACACATCCGGCACCAGGCCCATATCTTTGTGCACGGCGATGCGCTCGCCGTCGCCGGCCGCGATACCGGCGCTTTCCTGGCCGCGGTGCTGCAGGGCATACAGGCCGAAATACACCAGCTTGGCGGCATCTTCGTGCCCGAATACACCGCAAATACCGCATTCGTGGCGTGGTTTCCACTGTTCTTCGTTAGACATATCCGCACACATATCAGAAGTCGGCATGGGCCGGAGACTTGCCCCAGCTCTGCAAACAGGAAAGGCACAAAGAACCGCTTTCCTTGTGCCTTGTGGTTCATACCAGTATTTTTTGGTTCACGTTGCAGCGTGACTCAAAAAGCATTATGAAACAGATCACGTCCTTTTTTTCAAGTTTTTCTTCCGGTAAAGCGTATGAGCCACAAAAAGATCCGGTTGACCCGCACCGTCAAGGCTGCGGGCTGAGCTGCCAAGCTCGGTCCAGGGGACCTGGACCGCTTACTCTGCGGGCTTGAATTGCCCGATGATCCTCGCCTGCTGGTCGGCAGCTCGACCAGCGATGACGCGGGCGTGTACCTGCTCAACGAGACCACCGCGCTGATCCAGACCGTGGATTTTTTCACCCCCATGGTGGACGATCCCTTTGCCTTTGGTCGGATTGCGGCGGCCAATGCCCTTTCTGATGTCTATGCCATGGGCGGACAGCCGCTTCTGTGCATGAACCTTCTGTGCTGCCCGGCAGAACAGATGGATGCCTCTGTGTTCCGCCTGGTGCTGGAGGGTGGGCTCGACAAGATCAAGGAGGCGGGCGCGCTTTTGGTGGGCGGCCACTCCGTGGAAGATCAGGAGCTGAAGTACGGCCTGTCTGTGACCGGCACGGTCGCGCCCGAGCACCTGCTCACCAATGCAGGCGCGCAGGTCGGAGATGTCCTGCTTTTAACCAAACCTTTGGGTTGCGGCATCCTGGCCACAGCCCTGAAGGGCGGCTTACTGCCGCAAAGTGCCGAAGAGGCCATGATCACCGCCATGGCGACCTTGAACCGGGCTCCGCTTGCGGTGCTGGCGCAGCAAGGCTTTGCAGCCCTGCGCCAACAAGTCCATGCCTGCACCGATATCACCGGCTTCGGCCTCTTTGGCCATGCCCATGAAATGGCTGCTGCTTCCGGGGTCAGCCTGCATATTGGGGCCGGGAGCCTGCCGCTTCTGCCCGAGACCCTTGATATGGCGTCCATGGGTATGATCCCGGCGGGCGCGTATCGTAACCAGGAGCACTACCGCAGTTTTGTCCACTCATCCCTGCCCCGGGATGCGGTCGAGGAAATGCTGGGTTTTGATCCGCAGACCTCGGGCGGCCTGCTTTTTTCCCTGAGCGAGCAGGCGGCTCTTGCCCTGATCAGGGGCCTGGATGAGCTTGGCTATTCCCAGCCTGTTCAGCTTATCGGCCGGGTGGAAGAAGGCCCGACCGGCACGATCTATCTCTCCTGATTCCAGTTCCAAATCACAGGTGTAGGCCTGGTAGCTGCCTTTTGCTGCAGGCCGGAACTTCCTGTAACGTTTTCCTGCTTTGTCTCTGAAAATCAGCTGACCTGCGAAAGCAGCAGGTGCAGAGCCAAGCCTGCGAAGATGGCGGCTGCCGCCCAGTTGAGCCGGCGCTGCATGCGCTGTGATTGCTGTAACTTTGTGCCCAAATTGCCGGCCAGAATGGCGATGCCGCCGAAGATGAGGATGGTGGCCAGGATGAAGAGCAGGCCCAGCCAGAGGATCTGGCCGATGAGCGGGCCATGGCCCGGCCGGGTGAATTGCGGCAGAAAGGCGAGGAAAAAGATGGAGACCTTGGGGTTGGTGATATTCATGATAATGCCGCGCCGGTACAACTGAATAAGGCGCAGGGAGGGGCTATGGGAAGAATCAAGGCCGGGTGGAGCGTTCGCCGCGGCTGAAACGGTTTGCGCGGTCGTACCTGCGCGCATGGCCCCCCAGGCAAGGTAGAGCAGGTACAAAGCGCCGATAGTCTTTAATGCGGTGAAGAGCAGGGGAGAGGCGAGGATAAGGGCCGCCACCCCACCGGCAACTAGGGCGGTGTGCACCAAGAGCCCGGTGCAGAGGCCGATGGTGACGCTCAAACCCTGTTTCCAGCCGTAGAGCGCGGATTGGGTGAGCACGAAAATATTGTCCGGCCCTGGGGCCAGGGCCAGAACAATGGAAGCTATGAAAAAAGCCAGACTGACGTCAAGGGGCGGCATACATCCTGCTAACTCTATAAGTATTATAGGCATTGGTAGACATTGAGGCCGCGATAGGGGGGCTATGTTTCTGTGCCGCACCGATAAAAAGTCAGGCTGCCGGTTTAACTAAAGGGCTTACGCCTCATGTGCAGCAGTGGATAGGCTCTGCCTTGGCCGTCTACCGGGGATCGCCCAAATACTGTAAAGCCGAAATGCTGATAAAATCCCAAGGCATGTCCGTTCTGCTCGTTGACATCAACCAGGCAAACAGCCAGGTTCGTTACCGCATGCATGAGCAAGGCCTTGCCCACACCCCTTCCTCGTGATACCGGAGCAACAAAAAGCATCTCCAGTTTATTATCGGTAACGCCGCTAAAACCAAGGATGTCACCCTTCTCGTCGGTACAGACCGTAACCTGTACAGCGGGCAGCCACGTATTGAGGATTTGAGGACGAAGCGCACACAAATCATCTTCAGACAGGAAGTCGTGGCTTGCCCTGACAGACGCTTCCCAAACATCTGTTATGGCCGCAAACTCTGATTGAAGGGCCCTTCGGATGTAGGGCATCTCACCGTGCCACTGCCACCAGGCTCTTCGTCCTAATACCGGTAGTGCTCGGGTTTGTAGGGGCCTTCGACCGGCACACCGATGTAGTCGGCCTGTTCCCGGCTCAGGGTGGTGAGCTTGACGCCGATTTTATCCAGATGCAGCCGTGCCACCTTCTCATCCAGCAACTTGGGCAGCACATAGACCTTGTTGTCGTACTGGGCAGAGTTGCGCCACAATTCAATCTGGGCCAGCACCTGGTTGGTGAAGGAGTTGCTCATGACAAAGCTGGCGTGACCGGTGGCGCAGCCTAAGTTGACCAGGCGGCCCTCGGCCAGCACGATCAGGCGCTTGCCGTCCGGGAAAATGACATGATCCACCTGGGGTTTGATGTTGTCCCAGGGCAGGTCACGGATGCCCGCGATATCGATTTCCGAATCAAAATGGCCGATGTTGCACACAATGGCCTCATTGGGCATGACCTCCATGTGGGTCCTGGTAATAACCTTGAGGTTGCCGGTGCAGGTGACGAAGATGTTGCCCACAGGCGCGGCCTCCTCCATGGTCACCACGCGGTAGCCTTCCATGGCCGCCTGCAGGGCGCAGATGGGGTCGATCTCGGTGACCAGCACCGTGGCCCCCATGCCGCGCAGGGCCTGGGCGCAGCCCTTGCCCACATCGCCGTAACCGATCACCACCGCAATCTTACCGGCAATCATCACGTCGGTTGCCCGTTTGATGCCGTCGATGAGGGATTCGCGGCAGCCGTAGAGGTTGTCGAACTTGGATTTGGTGACCGAATCGTTCACGTTGAAGGCCGGGCAGAGGAGGGCCTCCTTGCGGCTCATCTCGTAGAGGCGGTGCACGCCGGTGGTGGTTTCCTCGGACACCCCGCGCACCCCGCGCATCAGTTCCGGATATTTCTGGTGCATGACCAGGGTAAGGTCGCCGCCGTCATCAAGCAGCATGTTCGGCCGCCAGTTGTCCGGCCCGAAAATGGTCTGCTCGATGCACCACCAGAATTCCTCCTCGGTTTCCCCTTTCCAGGCAAAGGTAGGGATGCCTGCGGCAACCATGGCGGCTGCGGCGTGATCCTGGGTAGAAAAGATGTTGCAGGATGACCAGCGCAGTTCAGCGCCCAGGTGCACCAGGGTTTCCATGAGCACCGCTGTCTGGATGGTCATGTGCAGGCAGCCGGAGATACGCGCGCCCTTAAGCGGCTTTTCCGGGCCGAATTCCTGCCTCAGCGCCATCAGGCCCGGCATCTCGGTTTCGGCAATGGCCACTTCCTTGCGGCCCCATTCGGCCAGTTTGATATCCGCGATTTTATAGTCCGTCATTATAGTTCCCTTCTTAAAATTGATTACAGACCGGCGGCGCTGCGCAGCGCCTCGACCTTGTCGATGCGTTCCCAGGTAAATTCCGGCAATTCCCGGCCAAAGTGGCCATAGGCAGCGGTCTTCTTGTAAATGGGCCGCAGCAGGTCGAGCTGTTGGATGATGGCCTTGGGCCTGAGATCAAAGACCTTGCCCACGATCCGCACCAGTTTTTCCTCGGCAATTTTGCCGGTACCGAAGGTCTTTACCGTGATGGAGACCGGTTGTGAGATACCGATGGCATAGGCCACCTGTACCTCGACTTCGCCGGCCAGTCCCGCAGCTACGATATTTTTTGCCACATAGCGGCCCATATAGGAGGAGGAGCGATCCACCTTGGAGGGATCCTTGCCGGAAAACGCACCGCCGCCGTGCGAACCCCGGCCGCCGTAGGAGTCGACAATGATCTTGCGGCCGGTAACGCCGCAGTCGCCCACCGGCCCGCCGATGACGAAGCGGCCGGTCGGGTTGATGAAATACTTGGTCTTGGCATCCAGCATGGTAGCAGGCAGGATGGGTTTGATGATCTCCTCCATCACCCCTTCCTTCAGGGTTTCGTAGTCTACCTCAGGGGCATGCTGGGTAGAGAGCACTACTGCCTCGATGCGTTTGGGCTCGTTGCCCTCGTACTCGATGGTCACCTGGCTTTTGGCGTCCGGTCGCAGCCAGTTCAACCCACCTGCCTTGCGCACCTCTGACTGCCGTTTGACCAGGCCGTGGGCCAAAGTGATGGTCATGGGCATGAGTACCTCGGTTTCGTCGCAGGCATAGCCGAACATCAGGCCCTGGTCGCCGGCGCCCTGATCCAGATCCAGGCCGCTGCCCTCGTTTACGCCCTGGGCAATGTCGCTGGACTGCTTGTCAATGCTGGTGAGAACTGCGCAGGAGCGCCAGTCAAAGCCCATGTCTGAAGAGTTGTAACCGATGTCGCGGATGGTCTCGCGTACGATCTGGGGCATATCCACCCAGGCGCTGGTGGTTATTTCGCCTGCAATGACGGCCATGCCGGTGGTCACCAGGCTTTCACAGGCCACGCGGGCGTGTTTGTCTTGGCTGAGGATGGCATCGAGGATGGCATCGGAAATCTGGTCGGCAACCTTGTCGGGATGGCCTTCCGAGACGGACTCCGAGGTGAAAAAATGAGATGGCATACGGAACTCCCGGTTAATGATACACGATATGGTCAAGCCGCAGAGCAGGCATGATGGACAAAAGAAACAGAAATTACTACCACGGGTGGGGGTAAAAGGCAAGGTTGGGACCATGCCGTTATAAGGGAAAATCCCCTTATAACGGCATAGATACGGCTGAGGCAGGGTAGAGTGACTACTGCTTTTACTGCTTCTTACAGGAAGAGAACCGCGTAGGTGGCCAGGATGAACGCCCCGATGATTTCCAGGCAAAAACCCACCTTGATCATGTCGCGCTGGCGCACATGTCCGGTACCGAAGACCAGGGCATTGGGCGGAGTGGCCACCGGCATCATGAAGGCAAGCGAAGCGCCGATACCGATGATCAAGACCAGGAGTTCTTTGGGCATATTCATCTGTTCGGCAATGGCCGCAAAAACCGGTACCAGAAGGGCTGCCGAGGCAGTGTTACTGGTAAACTCGGTGAGAAAGACGATGAAGAGGGCAACGACTAGACAGACAAAGAAAGGGGTGAATCCGCCCATAACGCCGGCAACCGCATTGCCGAGCACGGTTGATGCGCCCGAGGAACGCAGGATGGCGCTTAAGGTGAGGCCGCCGCCAAAGAGGTAGAGCACACCCCAATCGGTGTTGGCCGATACATCTTTCCAAGTGGCCAGCCCCAGCGACACCACCAGAACGGCCGCAACCAAGGCAATGACCGTATCCATGCCGCCGATCTTGGTCACTGCGGCAATTTTGTTGCTGAAGATCCAGCACAGGGCTGTGACGGCAAAAAGGATGATGGTCATGATGCGGGGCGTTGTCCAGGGAATGGAAACCTGAATGCCCGAAACCCGCTCACCGAAATCCGGCCGGAACATGATATACAGCATCCCATAGACGACCGGTAACAGGATCAGCATCATGGGCAGACCGATCTTCATCCATTCGGCAAAGTTCATGTCCAGGGCGCGGGCCGCAATAATGTTGGGCGGCGAACCTACCAGGGTGCCAAGCCCGCCGACACTGGCCGAATAGGCGATACCCAGCAAAATATAGGTTTTGGTGCCGGGCTTGTCCGTGGTCATCTGGGCAATCAGGCCCAGGGCAAGGGGCAGCATCATGGCCGCAGTGGCGGTATTGCTGATCCACATGGAGAGCCCGGCCGTGGCCAGAAAGATATACATGGTGGCAAGGCCCATACGCCCGCCTGCCGCAGCGATCAGACCCAGGGCGAGCTTGCGGTCGAGCTTTTGGGCGTGCAAGGCGGTTGCCAGGGCAAAACCACCAAAGAAGAGGAAGATGACCGGGTCGGCAAAGGTACTCAGCGCCTTGGCAGTGGTCAAATCCTTAAAGCCGATCATCACACCCAGGATGGGCACCAGCAGCGCGGTAATGGTGACGTGCAGGGCCTCGGTGAGCCAGAGTATGGCAATAAAGGTCAAGAGCGCCAAGCCCTTTTTAGCCTCCACATCGTAGGGCAGCAAGGTGAAGACCAGGTAGGCCAGTACTGCGGCCCCGGCAATGAGGCCCAGCCTGGGCAGGATTGATTTTTGTTCTGATGAAGCATCTGCAGGCTGTTTCTGGGCAATAATGTCGTCCGGAAGTTGGGCTGGTGGTACCATGTTTTCCTCCCCACGTGTTAAAGATTTGAGATGACAGGCATCCCATGCTGCAGAAAACCGGTTAACCTGGGCAAATGGGCTCTTCCTGAGAAACAAAGACGCCACCTTAGCTTCCCTAGGGTGCCGGCGGCTTTGTTTGGCGTTATAATGGGCGGATAAGTGCCGTCCATTACACCAAGGAGGAGATGTTTGCCGGTGGTTATGGTTCCCGAACCTGAGGATGTGTCAACTCACCACAAATCCTACCAGGGCAGAGGCAAGGTTGTGCCCTGATTTTGGCTTTGCCATAGCACCAAAAAAACAGGTTATGGACAAGGTTTTTTTTACATTATGGGTTTTTTATGTCGAATATGGGGCAGCAAGGTAAAAAACAGATGGGATTGACTGCCCAGGCAAGCCCGTGTATGGCCAAGTGCTGAATGCCGTATACTAAACGGTAATTGGTTTGCCTGCTGCTCAAAAGGTTCAAGAGCTTCAAAGAAGCTAACCTTGAAAAAGGGCGATTGCAGCGGCAAGGTTCTGCGCAGGAATTGAGGCTAAGCCGCAGCAAACGGTCGAATGAAGCGGAATAACGCTGAAAATGCAGTACTTCTTGCATGCCGATAGACAGGCCGGCGCGCTGTTCCGGCTGCACTGCTGCTGATTTTCAGGTGGTTTATCCCCACAGCCATGGTAAAAGATGAGCCAAGTTAGCTGTGCTGGTATGGCCGGTTTTAACAGGCCTCCCCACTTTGCTTTGGGTGGGAAGAGGCAGGCAAGATGTCTTGTGAAAGGGTCGGGAAATCATTTCGATTGCAAGCAAACGAACACGTAAGGAGCACCACTATGCCGCTATTAGCCAAAGATCTCATGTCCCAACAGTATGATATCATCCATCAGGATGCACTGGTGAGTCAGGCAGTTGAACAACTGTTGATGGGTGGCACCCGTGTAACCGGGCACAAGAATGTCAGCCTTGTGGTTGTGGACGATAACAATGCCCTGGTGGGCACCATCAGCATGTATTCCATACTCTACCACCTGCGGCCTTCATACCAGCTTTTCGGTGTTGACAGCTCGGATATGTCCGTCAAAGGCGAAGTGGAGATGTTCGTCAAAACGGTTCAGAAAAAAAGAGTTCGTGATATCATGAACGACGAGGTTGTTGTTGTTTCTCCGGAAGAGCCCATGATGAAGGTGCTTGATCGCCTGATGCGCAACCGGGTACGCCGTGTTTCAGTGGTGGACAAGGGAGTCATGGTCGGCATCATCTATATGACCGATATTTTCCACAATCTCTTTGATCATAACTAATTGAGATAACTTATAATCGTACTGTGGAATAGAAATTTCATCTCTTTCCACGTGATACGAATGAGATACGATCATGCGGGCTTTAATGCGGTCCACGATTGGTTTGCATGCGGTCTGTGTGTGGTATTGCATTGGTACAACAGCAGCGCTGCATCATGGTTTCAATATGATGCAGCGCATATCTGGTGAGCCGCTTCTGTATGCAGTGCCGAGGATGCCCGCAGGCACCAGTGCAGAAATTTCAGGAACTGCAAGAGAGCATGGAAGAACCCGGCCGGTTTCTGGCCCATTCGGGTCTGCGGGCTGCAAAGTGCTCTCGGCCGGGCTGTTCGTCATAGGGCCTGCGCAGCAGATCCAAAAGTTCGCTAATCGGCTCATAATTGCCCGCCTCTGCCTGGTCAATTGCCTGCTGGGCAAGATAGTTGCGGAATACATATTTGGGGTTTACCCGGTGCATGCGCATCCTGCGCTCGCCCCTTTCACCTGCATCAGCCCGTAGCCGCTCCCGGTATACAGCGAGCCAGGCTGCCAGCCGCTGCATATATTCCGGCCCCAGTTCTTCCGGCTGGTACCAGGCCGGATGCAGAAGGGCCCGGCACTCCTCCACAGAGCACTCATCCTCAAGCAGAATTTCGGCCACCTCTCCCAGTGCCCGAAAAAAGATGGTCATGTCGGTTTCCTTTTCGATGAGGAGCAGGAACAGCTCTTCAACCATGGCCTCATCACCTGTGCTGCTCAGGTTGCGCAGGCCAAGTTTGGCGGCCATCATCTCCTGCCGGTGCTGATCAAAGATGCGGCTGTAATCCTGCAAGATTTCTTCAAATGGAGCGGTCTCACCCACCAATGGGTAGAGGGCATTGGCCAGCTTGGCCAGGTTCCAGTGCGCGATCTGCCCCTGTCTGCCGTAGCAGTAACGCCTGCCCGCCGCATCGGTGGTATTGGGCGTCCAGGCCGGATCATAACCTTCGAGCCAGCCATAGGGGCCGTAATCAATGGTCAGACCAAGGATGGACATGTTGTCCGTGTTCATCACCCCGTGCACAAAGCCGACTCGCAGCCACTCCACCATGAGTTTCGCCGTACTCCGGCAGGCCTCGCGAAAAAGAGCGATATAGCTGTTCCGGCCGGGTGTGCCTAGGTGTGGGAAAAAGGTATTGATGGTGTAGTTGGTGAGCTGTTGCAGGGTGGCAAGATCGTTGCGCGCGGCAAAGATCTCGAAATTGCCGAAACGGATAAAATTCGGAGCAACGCGGCAGATTACAGCGCCGGGTTCTTCCTTGGGATGGCCATCGTAGAACATATCCCGTTCCACCGGATCGCCGGTCAGAATCAGGCTCAGCGCCCTGGTGGTGGGAATGCCCAGGTGGTGCATGGCCTCACTGCAGAGGAATTCGCGCAATGAGGAGCGCAAAACCGCAAGGCCATCGGCATTGCGGGAATAGGGGGTCGGGCCCGCACCTTTGAGCTGCAGCATGTAGCGCTCGCCAGAGAGGTTGAGCACCTCGCCTAGGTTGATGGCCCGGCCATCGCCGAGCTGGCCGGCCCAGTTGCCGAACTGATGGCCGCCATAGCAGGTTGCGTGCGGATCCATCCCGGGCAAGAGTGTATTGCCGGAAAAAACTTGGGTAAAGATATCCCGATTGCACTCCTCCTTCGGCAGGTTCAGCAGGGCAGCGGTTTCAGGCGAACAGGTCAGAAGCTGCGGCATGGGCACCTTTAAAGGTTGTACTCGCGAAAAACAGGCCGCATGCACCTGTCTGCGCCGGTTGACGGTTTCCTGGTCTGCCGGTAGTTCCCTGGTAAAGCTGTTGTCAAAACGGAGTTCTTCTAATGTTATGGTCTCATGTCGGGGTTGCATAGTTCTGTATATCCTTGGGAGGATTTGACCCGTGTAGGCTGTCAACCCTTCCCGTAAATGTGTATGAAAAGCCGGTTATTCTGCGCATGAAAAAAGCCTTGCCCTTTCTTGCCGCTGCTGCCGTGGTCTGTATCTGGTCCGGATGGCTGACCATTTCCCGTTATGGGGTGCAGTCCAGCCTTGAACCCGCGGATATAACCCTGTTGCGCTATTGGACGGCCTTAATTGTGGTGCTGCCCGTGGCGCTGCGTTTTAATTGGAGGCGTTTTTCCTGCCTGCAGTACCTGGTGATTGCCCTTGGTATCGGCTTTCCCTATACTTTGCTCTCCTTTTGGGGGATGGAGAGCGTCAGGGCGGCCCATACCGGGGTTGTGGTCAATGGCTCCTTGCCGGTTTTGGGCGCGCTCGCCTCCTGGTTCCTTTTCCGTCAGAAAATCAGCATGGGCCGAATCACAGCCATTGCCATCCTTTTTGCAGCCAACCTGGTTATGAGCGGCGGCAGTGACTGGCGCATGGAACAGGCGGGCGGTATTGTTCTGCTCCTGATCGCTGCCTGTGTCTACACCGTACACATGACCAGTATCAGGCTCTGGTCGCTCTCCTGGCAGGAGGTGATCGTGATCGTACCGGTGGTGAATGTGCTTTTGTTCACGCCGCTGTGGCCCTTTTTGCCCTCGGCTTTGCTGCGCTCTTCTTGGCAAGATATTGCTGTGCAGGCGCTTTATCAAGGGGTGGTCGTCAACGTGGTGGCCCTCATGTGCGCCACTTATTCCATCCGGCATCTGGGTACGGTCACGGTGGCCCTGTTCATGGCCCTGGTGCCGGTGACCACGGCACTGCTGGCATGGCTGCTTTTGGGGGAGGCGCTCAACAATTGGGAACTGGCAGGTATTGGCGGATGTTCATTCGGGCTTTTGCTCTATGCCCTGGCAGACAGGAAAATCGTTTGAGGAGAAGCGTGAAAAGGATAGCTCACCGCTATTGCTGCGAACAAGGACGAGCGCTCGGCTCCCCCTTGGGTGGAATAGGGCGATAGAGTAAGGCTGCACAATACAAAAAGGGGCAGACGAATGATCCGTCTGCCCCTTGTATGTACTGGTCGGAACGAGAGGATTTGAACCTCCGACCCCGTTGGCTATTTCTAGGTTTCCGGTTGTTCTGTGATACATCCGGGATACGAGCTTTTTTTATAAGATAGTTATTGATAATGCTTATATTATAAGTTATAGTCTGCTTTATGAAAAGGATCGAGTGGAAACCTAAAGCCTTTAGGCAATTAAGGAAGATTAAAGACCTCAAACAGCAGGCTTTGATTCATGATGCTGTTTCAGCCTTGTCTTCTTTTCCTGATTGTGCCAACGTCAAGCGCATAAAGACCACAGACATGTATCGGTTGCGCGTTGGGTCTTGGAGGGTATTTTTTACCGAATCCTTTGAAATACTCTGGATTGAAGAGGTTAAAAAACGTAATGAAAACACATATCGCTGATACTCAAATAATAAAACAGAATGGCAAGCCGGCTTTTGCTGTCATCCCTTACGATGTTTTTTTGAAGATTACTGGTGTAACCGGTGAGGAACAATCAATACCGCATGAAGTTGTTGGATTGGCTGTAAAAAATGATTGGAATTTGCTCAAATCTTGGAGAAAGCATCTTGGTTTAAGTCAAAAATATTTAGCTGATAATGCAGGTATTTCACAATCTGCTTTATCTCAAATGGAAAAGAGTACTAATTTACGAGATGCAACTATTGAAAAACTTGCTCATGCTATGGGGCTGCATCCGGAACAATTGTCTGATAAGTGATGCTTAACAATTTCTTCGTTTAGCTCGAACTGCTGTACATATCATATTGAGGTGCGCAGATTATTCACATGGCATCAAGTTTTTGTTTATTGGTTCCACGTTCGAGTATACTGTTTTTCCATTTTCATCTAGCCAACAATGTATTTTGTTTGTATTTTCTGTTTTGTTACTTTGTAACGGCTTTTTGTATGTTTGTGGGCTTATGTTTAGAGTTTGCATTCTTTCTCTAAGCTTTTTTGATGATTCAGAAACTGATCTCGAACATTCTGCAATACCAGCTGCAACCGTTAAAAATACCAGTACCATAAAAGTTTTTCCTGCCCATCCTATTACTTCTATCGGTTTAATTTTTTTCGTTTTTTTTCTATAAATTATTCTATCTTTCTCTAGCTTTATTCCAGTAAATTCAAATTCATCTTCTTTTTTACCTATCGCATTGTAAATAATGTTTTTTACTTCTCTTGTATTATATTGGTTTTTATTTGTTATGAATAATAAAGGAAGTTTTATTTCTCTGCAAACTTCGTCTATAAATCTATCTCTTTCACCTCTTGCTTTCTGGAAGTGAGTTCTGTCGTTCAACTCGATTACACATAGTATTTCATTTGTCTCTTTATCACATAAAACAAAATCAAAGTGTTTTGCCTTGATTTTGTTGAAATACGTATGCCACTCTGAAGTTCTTTCTGAATAATTTGGTTTTATGGCATCTGCTATTCTGATCTTTCCGTAAATTCTATATTCATTGCCTACAGCTTCTTCCAGCACGTGAAAAAACCTGTTTTCTGCTTTAGTGAACAGCTTTGCTATTTTTTGATAATTTGCCATCTCCTTTTCCACCACTCTTTTTTTAGTCTGAAACGTCTGTTTGTTTCTGAATAAAAAAAGAGGCCGCGCAGCGAAGCGGAGCGTTACGCGCTCATTTGATTTTGATAAGCCTCGTTGGCCTCCTCTTTTTTCTCTCTTTCCCAGGTTACAAACTGGGGAAATGCGGCCCGGAACTGATTTTCAAACCACCTGGTATTCCCTTCACCGGTTTCCTTTGCCCATTCCTCGATTGTGGCAAAGAAGCCCTGTGCTTGGCCGATCCTCTTGGGGCCTTCTCCGGTGAGGATCCACTCTGTTAGTATCCCGTATTTTCGTCCAACTTTAAAGGCCCATTCTATCGGGAATTCTCCTTTTTTCTTTGATGCAGAGACGTTTTGCTGTGTTTTCTCAATTATTTCAGAAAGTTGAACGAGTGTTGTTAGTCCGGTTTCTTTTTTGATCCTTTCCCAGACCCGTAAAAAATCATTTTGAACAAATTTATTTGTTGGCATACAAGTTGTATTTAATAATTATGGATTCAATACAAATCCAATTTGTTTATTGAGGTGCCTTTATGCGCAAGTTCGATTCTGTTCTTGGTGCTGTCTTAGATTCGATTTCCGGCCGCGATCCTGTTCGTGTTCATCCGTTTGAGGACGATGAACTGACGGATCAGGAGCAGGAACTTCTTGTTCGTTTCCTGACGGAATTTTCTGACAGCTCAGTTTTTCATGCTTTGATGCCGCGCATTAAGCCCTTTGTATACATCGAACCCTTAGAGGAAGCCCATTTATGGATGGGCCTAGTCAAACTTAAAAACCTGCTCGAAATGTGAGGAAAACACAATGAAAGAATTGCTCTCCCAGACCGCGATAGTTGTGAAAGGAATCGTTAACACCATGAGGCCCCACCAGAAAGGCGGATTCAACGTCTTGCTGATGGTTTCCGGCATGGAGAAGTTCATTAATGTCCGCGTCTCAGATGCTACGGCGGCCAAGATTAAGGAAGGCGAAATGTGCTCCCTGCGCATTGTTTTCAATGAATGGCAAGGTCGTACCTACTTTCAGGAAGCTGTTTGATCATGGATCAGCAGGTGGTTGAACTGCTTCAACAAAATAATCAGTTATTAGTCGATCTTGCGTCCATCGTCCTCGGCGCAATTGTCGCACTAATAATAGCAACCGCATGGAGGCGTTAGCCATGGCCTTAAATGTACCTCTTTTCGTGTCTGCTATGAGCATTGGGTTATTTGCTTGGCTGTTGGCCTACTCTGCAGGGTGGGTATGGGCATTTTTTACCCGGCTTTTTTCCGTATATTGAGGACTTTACATATAACCGTATAGGTGACTGAAATGACAGTTGATTACTCTGCCGCTGTGACCGGCATTACGACTCAGCTCACGAGCGCCTTGAGCGCTGGTTTACCTATTTGGGGAACCATCCTCGGCGTTGTTGTCGGCATCGGCTTTTTCCGTATGCTGGTTCGTTCCCGCTAATCCTGCAAAGGTGATGCTATGAAGGGCAGATTCCTATTCTTTTTGATTGGGCTTCTGCCCTTTTTGTTTCCTGACTCCTCTTTTGGTCAATTTTTTGTTTTTTACGAAAGATATCCGAATCCTATAACGGGTCATTCTTATCCTGATACTTGGAGTATTTCTTCAGAAGAAAAAATTATTGGATCTTCCGGTAGTGTTGGACCGAAATTTCTATTTAATATTTATGTGTATAAAAATACAGATTTTAAATGCACTAATTTTCAAATTATATCGTCAATATCTTCTTATTATGGTGATCCCGGTCCTGGTATTGAAGTACAAAGTCTTGATGATATTAGTAACATATTAAATAATCAAACATGTGGATCTATTTGTCCAGATACTGACGGTGATGGTCTTTGCGATCAATGCGACGAATATCCTAATGATTCAGAAATTGGTAAAGAAGTATGGATGAAAGGATTGTATCAATATGACGGTAAGACTGTTGCAACCAAAACTTCTCCCACAAATAAAAATAAAAATTTTGATACAACACAGCTAATTCAAAATGAATCTGGCACCTACAACAGAAATTTTCCCGGCTATAAATTAGATGGCTTTGGTGCTGGTGGTGCCATATCAATTGACAATGACGAATTTGTTAAGGGCGGAGGCAAAATTTTCTTTGCTGATGATCCGTATGTCATAACTGAAATTACTTGTCCTGAAGTAGAAAACATAGATCAATGTCAGCAAATTGAATGTGTTAGAAAACCTCGTAAGCATTTAGGCAATACTGCTGAAGACACTATGGGCTTGAAAAGCGTAGATTCTGAAACGCCTTACTTTGATATTGACCCAAAAAATCAAGATGCGAAGGCTCAATCTACGCCTGAAGACATTTCCCAGACTGAACCTTATTACAAGCCAATTGCAAAGTCTGATCCAAACGATCCTGTTTCCACAGATCCCTGTCCAGAGCATCGGGCTTTGTGCACTAACACTTGTGGCGGTTCCCGGAAGGTATCTCGTTTTGCCTGCGAAGGCACTGGTGGTAAATCTCATGTAGTTTGCGAATGTGATAGTAAAGGAGGATATGAATATGCTCCAAGCTTTAATGATATCGGTGATGATAAATTTACTACCGCGACGTCTGACGGTGATAAATCTACTACCAGTAATTTTGGTTCTGGCACTGGTAAAGGTTATGATCCGGATTCCGTTGGTAGCGGCACTGATGATCTGAATCAAGACGGTGATCCAACTAACGATTCATATAGTTACGAGGAAGGACAAGTCGATTTTTCTCCTGTTCAAGCAGCTTATGGTCGGCTTACTGGAAAATTTCCTTTCAACCTCGCCAATTCATTTGTCGATTTTTTTCGACCTTTTGCGAATGCTCAAGGCTCCACTCCTACTTTTACTTATGAAGTTGTTGGTCATGTTGTTCGTTTTGATCTTTCTCCATTCAATGACTTCGCTCGTTTCATCCGTTCAATGTTTGCTCTTGGCTTAACTTTGAGCACCATTCTTGCTTTGCTCTATATCTATGTCGGTATCGATTTCAGAAGGAAATGAGGTTTTCTATGCCTAGTATTAAACAGATAGGTGATTTAATCTTTATGGCTCTCCAGAATTTATTCTGGTGGTTGATAGAGACTTTTTTGAAGATTCTCGTTTTTCTCCTCGATTTAATAGCCAGAATTCTACCTTCCTACGATGTCGATTTGCCTTCCGTGCTTTTCGCAAATTTTGAAATACTGACCTGGCTCGATTGGGTGTTTCCCGTTCAACACTTTATTGCCTGCGTCACAACTATTGCGGCGAATGTTGTCATGTCTTTTACGATTACACCATTCCTTAGGTTAGGGAAGATTCGATCATGATTGATTTATACTGTGGTGTTCCTGGATCAGGCAAAAGCTGTACAGCTCTATATGATGGCATTGTTCATCTTCTATCTGGTGGCGTGCTTGCTACTAATTTCGAACTCGTTGATGATTGGGCAGAGCGTCTTGCTGATCGATCCCTTAAAGTCTTTTTCCGAAAGGTGAAGCGTGAAGATTTCATCGCTGATATCACTAGCCGTTGTTTTCTTGTGGGCAGTGTTGACTCTATATTCTCTTTATCCGAAATCACTCCAGCTCTTGCTAAAGGTGATCCCGGTAAGCGCAAGGAAGGTAAAGCGCTGGTTATTCTTGATGAATGTCAATTTTATTTCAATTCGCGCAATTGGGACAAGAATTCAGGCTTTATTGAAGTCTTCACGCAACATAGGAAACTAGGGCTCGACTTCATCCTGATTGCCCATCAGATTGAAATGATTGATAAGCAAATTCGTTTTTTGATCGAGTACGAAACCTTTTTTCGCAACTTCTCGCGCGTCAAGCTTCCTATCCCTTTTCTGTCTATCAAGATGTCTCCGGTTCCCTGTTTTTTGGCTATCCGTCAGTATGCCAATATGGGCGGAGGCAAAGCTATGAAGGCTAAAACCTGGGTTCAGCCACTTCATAAATCTATTGCTGACCTTTACGACTCTTTCAAGGTCTTCTCGTTTGATGCTGCTCCACCTCCTTTGATTGCTCAAAAGAGTATTCCGAGGGCCAACGGCATAAAGCGATCCTACCGCTATCGTTTCCCTTCATATATGCCAAAACCTTTTGTTCGTGATCTTTACAATGACGTTCAAGGAGACTCCCATGACTGCACACAGCTCTTGCTCACGTGATTCTTCCCGGCGACAGCCTTCAGGCGGAGCCGGGAAGAGAAGGGCGCAAGCCGGAATAACATGCGACCCTCTACTAGTTAATTCCCAGTCTATAAAAGTGCATCGGGGAATTGACACCTTGAAAGTTTCTTTTTATGCCGATTGGGATGATCTTTCAGAATATGAAAGCCTTCTTGATACTAAAGAGCTTCTTCAGGCTACTGAATTTGAATTATCTGCCCCTATTGAAATCGGTTTTCTCAAATTCAACTTGCATCGTTCCGGTGTCCGTTTTTATCCTCTCAGGCTCACCTGTGGTGATATCACCTTGCTGTTGAGCAAGACGGTATCAACCGCTTCACGTCCAACTATTCGGCTTGAAATCGGCTCTCTGACCAGCCAAACCGCGCTTCTTAACACCATTGGCGCTGTTAAGGTCTGGTTCGAGCAGAACGGCATCGAAATTGTTCGTGAAGTCGTCTCTGAGGTTCATCTTGCGGCTGACTTCATTGGCCAGGCTATTGAGCCTCTTGACCTGACCAATGAAGACCTTTGGATTTACAAAGCTGTCACTTTCACCGTTCATCGTCATAACCGTCGTCTCTCCGGCGTGAGCATTGGTAAAGGTGATATCATGCTGCGAGTGTATGACAAGGTTCTCGAACTGCAACGATCACATCACAAGCAGGAAGTTTTTTCAGATTTATGGGGCGTACCGTATTCCAAAGAATTGAATGTAACTAGGGTAGAATATCAGCTTCGCCGTCCAGTTCTGAAAGATTTCATTAATCTTGAGCATTGCAAAGAAGGCGTTATCACTGTTGATGACCTCTTAAAAGGCCTTCAAGCTCTCTGGCAGTACTGCACAATTGATTGGGCCCGGTTCGTTAAAACCCTTGTTGATCGTGACAACAACAATCAAAGTCAGGCTTTGATTTCTGATTTTTGGGAAGTTGTTCGTTCTGTTGTCTGGGAATCTGTCTACGATCTCAGGCGCACTAAAAAGATAAAATACAAAAATATCACTGCTCTTCGTGCTCAGGCTCGCGGCATTATGATGAGCATTGCTTCTTTTTTCGTGCGTGATCCTGAAGACATCGAAGAAGTCGTTTCAAGGTCAACTTCTCTCCTTGAGGCAGATTTACGCGAGTTCTACAAGGATGAAGAACAATTTATCAAACGCATGTACCAGAAGCAGAATGAATGCGTTTTAGATGCCGTTCCTTTCTGAGCTTCCTTGCTTTTTTCTCGGTATCCCAGTATGCAACTCTGCATGCAAGGAACCATATTTTCAGATCAGAAATGCCCGCTGTGTGGTCGCTCTTTCGTTTATACTCCCAAGGCATTCGGTCTTATCTGTCTTGATCATCCAAGTCAGCGGGCGCATTCCTCCTTCATCGTTCAATTTGGTCGTAAACTTCGGAAAAGGTTTCGTGATTTTGCATCTGCCGAACGGTTCCTTACAGGGATCCGTTATGAAGTGGATCGAGGCACTTTTGATGTTCGGGATTATCAAGCCTCGAATCCCCTTTCTTTTGTTATCCTTTCTGAGCAGTGGCTTGAAAAACAACGGAATAAAGTAAAGGCCGGCACTTATCAGCACCAGGTTCATTATATCCGCAAGGCCCAAGCTTTTTTTGGGAAAAGAAATGTCAAAACTATTCAGTTTGCCGAACTGGAAGATTTTATTGACTCTCTTTCCGTTTCCTCAAAAACCAAGCACAATTATCTTTCCTGCTTGCACACCTTTTTTAGTTGGCTTCTTCGTCGTAAAGAGATAAGTCGGGCTGAATTCCCAGATTTTCCTACTGTTCAGTATGAACTAGGTTTTCGGAACACTATCGATAAGGAATCACAACAGGCCATTATTGAAGAGGTAAGGCGGATTTCTTGGCATGTGAGCCCTAAGATATGGCTAGGTATCAAATGGCTGTCAACGTACATCTCCATTCGTCCTGGCGAGCTTCGGAACATCCTTGAAAAGGATATTGATCTTCGCCAAGGAATTATCATAATTCCGCATCCAAAGGAAAAGAAGCCTAAGTTTGTTCCTTTGATCGAATCTGATATAGAGCTTCTTGCAGGTTTTCCTCGATCTTTATCCCATCTTTTTTTCTTTCGGCATCAAGGCGGTTTTCCGGGCGTTACGCCTGGTTCTCGATTTGGCGAGCGTATCTTTTATACCTGGTGGAAAAGGGCCTGTTCGAACCTCGGTGTGAATGGTGTTGATCTCTATGGTGGAACTAGGCATTCCTCCGCCGTTTCCTTGCGCGATGTGGCAACGCCTGAAGAAATTCGTCGTTGTACCATGCATTCAACGAATAAAGCCTTTGAAAGATACCTGCAAGTTTCCCGGCAAGAACTTCAAAGGCTTTATGAACTCGCTGCTCGTGATACATCTGTGATACCAATCGAGCAGCTATATAAACGCAAGCAGTTGAAATAACTGCTTAAATTTGGTCGGAACGAGAGGATTTGAACCTCCGACCCCCTGAACCCCATTCAGGTGCGCTACCAGTCTGCGCTACGTTCCGTTTCAAAAAAAGTAAAATAGCATTTGCCCGCATCAAATGCAAACAGAATGCGTTCTTAGTCTGTTTTTCTTGCCAGCAGTTGCTGCAAGGAGCTCAACTCCTCACGTATGGTGTCCACAAATTCAAGGCTTGTGCACACAGTTTCTGAACTGCCGGAATCTTGTCCTTCAGGGGCCGAACTGACGTCCGCAGATTCTTCTGGGGCGTGCTTGGCCGGTTTTGCTCCTGCCAAAACCTTTTTGGCGCCTGCGATGGTGTAGCCCTGTTCGTGCAACAACTGCTTGACCTGCAGCAGGTTGTCCACATCCTGCCGTCGGTACAGCCGCTGTTTAGACTTGCCCCTAAATGGCCTGATAATGCTGAACTCAGACTCCCAGTAGCGAAGCACGTGGGTATCAACCCCCACCAGACGGCTGACTTCACCGATGCGAAAATAGGCCTTGTTCGGAATATCCGGCACTGGAACATCCGCTGCTGCCATGGACGTTTTCGGGTTGTCGGGGCATCAGCGCTGGGCGCTTGAGCCAGCAGGGCTTTTGTTATCCTGCAGGGGATCAATCCTCGTTTAATCGTTCCCGCAGGCGTTTACTTGGTCTGAAGGAAACCATCTGTCGCTTGGTGATGATCATAGATTCGCCGGTGCGCGGATTCCTGCCGCGCCGGGGAGATTTATCCCGCACAGACAGGGTGCCGAACTGCACCAGCTTAACCGATTCCCCCTCTACCATGGTGTTTTTCATGACCGCAAAGACAGTATCCACAATTTCAGCTGCGCTGCGCTGGGATAAGCCCAGTCGTTCATTGACGGCGATCGCCAGTTCTTTGCGGGTAACATTCCTTTTTTTCATGCACCTAATCCTTCACGGTAGCGGGCGTTGAATTGCTGCATTAACGCCTGCACAATTTTATTGTGTATTTTGTCGACCGAAGCGTCGTCGAGGGTGGCGTTGGGAGAGCGGTAGGTAATGGACAGGGAAACGCTTTTTTCTCCCGGGGACAACGGTTCGCCTCGATATACATCAAAAAGTTGAGTGGATTCAACATATTTTTGTTTTTGCCCAAGCACGGCCGCCAGCAGATCGCCAGCCGCAAACTCTTCCGGCACCATCAGGCTGATGTCTCGACTGGTGGATGGAAAACGCGAAAGGGCAGTAAAATGTTTTTCCCGGCGCGACAGCTTGAGCAGTTCTTCCAGGTCAAGTTCAAAGAAATATACCGGCTGCTTGACGCTGAAACTCTTGAGCACAGCTGTCTTCACCGCGCCCACTTGGCCGATAACCCGGGCCCCTGCACGGATAGCCAGACAAGCCTCTGCCTGGGCATAGGGTTGCCGCGCCTCGTTGTCTTTTTCCAGACTCAAGCCCTGGCCCTGGTTGAGCGGATAACCCAGCCGCCACAGCAACTGAATAAGGGCCCCCTTGATATCGGCAAACTCACTTTTCTGCCCGGAGAAGTAGAGCGGCTCTGCCTTGGGATATCGTTGCCCGCTCATCACGGCACAGAGTTGCATGCGCTCCTCCGGCAGTTCGTCAGCCTTGCGGGCGAGGAAAACCTTGCCGGTTTCAAAGAGACGGATATCTGTGTGCTGGAAATTGCTGTTGCGCTCGATGTTTTCCAGTAGGCCCGGTAAAAGCAGGGTGCGCAGTACAGCCTGTTCCTCAGTCAGGGGATTGAGCAGACGGATGGTGCGCCTTCTGGGATCATCGCTTGCCAGGGCCGTCATATCATGGTGCGAAGGCGCAACAAAGCTGTAGTTGATGGCCTGGTAAAAGCCCTGGCTGGTCAAGTTATGGCCTATTTCGCGGCACAGCTTGCGCATGGAGTCTTCTGCGGGGGAATCCATGCGGATGACCGGCTGGGTGGCGGGGATGTTGTCAAATCCCACCAGACGCGCCACCTCTTCAACCAGATCGACTTCCCGCTCGATATCCACACGGAAACTGGGTACCAGTACCTCAAATTGGCCGGTACCCGAGGAGCTGAGTTCAAAACCAATGCTGCTAAGCAGACGCACAACTTCATCTTCGGAAACCGTCATGCCAAGCAGGGTATTCAAGCGCCCCATGCGCAGGGACAGCCTGAGGAGCGGTTTTTTGCCGGGATACTGGTCATGCCCGTCCGGATCTGCCTTGGCCCCGGTCAGTTCCACCATAAGATCAACTGCCCGTTGCAGGGCCTTGTCGGCCAGATCAGGATCCACCCCTCTTTCAAAACGGTAGGAGGCCTCCGAGGGGATGCCGAGCCGACGTGCAGTTCGGCGGATGGAGACCGGATCAAAGCAGGCGGATTCAAGCAGCAGATTGGTGGTTTTTTCAGTGATTTCACTGTTGAGCCCGCCCATCACGCCGGCAAGGGCAACAGGGCGTTCGGCATCACAGATGAGAAGCGTTTCAGCTTCCAGGCTGCGGCTGTTGCCGTCCAGGGTGACCAGTTCCTTTTCTCCATCCCGTGGTCTGCGCACCATGATGGCCTGGCCCTTAAGGCAGTCAAAGTCAAAGGCGTGCAAAGGCTGGCCCGATTCCAGCATGACATAGTTGGTGATATCAACGATGTTGTTGATGGGCCGCATGCCCACGGCAGCAAGTCGCTGCTGCATCCATTCGGGTGAAGGGCCAATACGAAAGCCGGTAAGCCGGCGCGCCGCATAACGCGGGCAAAGAGCAGGTTCTTCGATGCTCACGGAAAAGCCCGTGTCTGCACCGGTGAGCGCTGTGACCTGGTCAACCAACGGGTGTAAATGAGCACCGGTAAAACTGGTGATTTCGCGGGCTATGCCGCGCACACTGGCGCAGTCCGGCCGGTTGGGGGTGAGATCAACCTCGATGACGGCATCGGCCAGTTGCAGGGCCTGCCGCAAGGGCAGTCCTACTGCAAGGTTTTCGCCCAGATCCATAATGCCGCTATGGTCAACCGAAAGCCCCAGTTCCCTGGCTGAACAGAGCATGCCTGCGGACTCTATTCCGCGCACCTTGGCTTTTTTAATTTTGGTGCCATCCGGCAACTGTACACCGGGGCGGGCAAGCGCGGATACCATGCCGGCCCGTACGTTGGGAGCGCCGCAGACCACCTGGATTTGCTCCGAACCGGTATCGACCTGACATAAGGTGAGCTTGTCCGCATCCGGGTGCTTGATCACTGAAACAACTCTGGCAGTGATGACGGCATCCAGCTCGATGAACAGCTCTTCCACGCTGTCCACCTCCAATCCCAGCATGGTCAGCCGGTCGGCCAGTTGCGCCGGACTAAAACCTTCTGTGGAGGTGAATTGCTCAAGCCAGCTCACAGTGCATTTCATGGTAACCACCTGTGCGCATTGTCAGCGCGTTCAAAAAAATTTATCTCAACCGGCCTGTCGTAAGTATGGCACAGCGGTCAATATCCTTGCGGGCATGAAGCGGGTGCTGCTCCAGCAGCGGCAATGCAGGATGCAGAATGTGGGCACGCAAAGTGCGCGAAAAGTAAAAACAGTTCTCATGCCTGCATCCTGGCCGGCCGGGCTGTACGACGATTTAAAACTGGGAAAGGAAGCGCAGATCGTTTTCGTAGTACAGACGAATGTCGTCAATACCGTACTTCAGCATGGCGATGCGCTCAACCCCCATGCCAAAGGCAAAACCGGAATAGATATCCGGATCGTAACCAACCTGGGTGAGCACAGCCGGATCAATCAGGCCGGAGCCCAGGATTTCAAGCCAGCCTGTCTGTTTGCACACCCGACAACCTTTGCCGCTGCAGATAACACAGGCAATATCCACTTCGGCGCTGGGCTCGGTAAAAGGGAAGAAACTGGGGCGAAACCTGAGGGCCAGGTCGCTACTGAACATGCGCTGACTGAAGCTGGTGAGCACGCCTTTTAAGTCGGCAAAGGAGACATCGCGGTCAACCAGAAACCCTTCCACCTGATGAAACATGGGGGTATGGGTGATGTCTGAATCGCAGCGGTAGACCTTGCCGGGTGAAATATAGCGCAGAGGCGGATCCTGCTTTTCCATGATCCGCGCCTGCATTGGGGAGGTATGAGTGCGCAGGAGGATGGAATCCGTGACATAAAAGGTGTCGTGCATGTCACGGGCAGGGTGGTGCTGGGGGATGTTGAGGGCTTCAAAGTTGTAGTAGTCGGCCTCGACATCCGGGCCTTCGGCCACGGCAAAACCCAAACCCTCGAAGATGGCGCAGATCTCTTCCATGACCTGGGTAATGGGATGCAGCGAGCCGAAGGGCAGGTAGCGGCCAGGCAGGCTCAGGTCGATCTGCTGCCCGCTGGCGCCTGTGTCGCCGCCAATGACCTGCTTGCGCTCGTCGAAGCGGCGTTCAAGATCGGCTTTGATCTCGTTGGCGAGTTGACCAAGGCGCGGCCGCTCTTCAGGTGCTGCCGAGCCCAGTTGACGGAGAATGGCTGTGAGGCGTCCGCCTTTGCGGCCCAGATAGGTAATGCGGAAGGCTTCGAGGGATGCGCTGTCGGCGGCCTGCTCCAGAGCATCCAGAGCTTCCTGCTGCAAGGCCCGCAACTGTGTTTCCATAAAAATCAGGCGTTGTCCTTGGCTGCCTTGACTACGCTACTGAAAGCATGCGGGTCGACAATGGCCAAGTTGGAGAGCACTTTACGATCCAACTCAATGGCATTTTTATGCAGCCCGCCAATGAACTGGCTGTAGTTGATACCATTTTGTTTGGCCGCAGCGCTCAGGCGTGCGATCCAGAGCCGGCGGAATTCGCGTTTTTTGGTGCGGCGATCCCGGTAGGCAAAGCTCAGTGCGCGGTCCACGGCTTCAGCGGCGGTTTTATACAGTCGATGCTTGCCGCCGCGGTAACCTTTGGCGAGCGTCAGCACTTTATTTCTTCTACGGCGGGCTTTAAAGCCGCGGGTAGCACGAGGCATTTCTCACTCCGTATGCAGTTGTTAACGATATATCTTTTAAAAATTCCGTAATTCCGTAGATATGGAAAACGGGACTGTCGTCTGTAGTTGCCTTGCTGCGCTTACAGATAGGGCAGCATGCGGCGAACAGCCGGCACGTCCACAGCGGCAATCAGAGTGCGCTGCCGCAGCTTGCGTTTCCGCTTGGTCGATTTTTTGGTGAGAATGTGCGAGGAATATGCCTTGCTCCTCCGGATTTTGCCACTGCCGGTTGAGGTGAAGCGTTTGGCTGCTCCCCGATTGGTTTTCATTTTGGGCATCGTCTTTCTCCTTTATTGCTATCGGCGCTGACGCCAGGTTGCATACAAACGTCTCAGGTCTTCGGACCTACAAACATAACCAGCTGGCGACCTTCCATTCTGGGTTCCTGAAGGATCGCACAGTCTTCCCGCAACACATCGGCAATCTTGTTCAAGGCCTCAAGGCCCAAGGTCTCCGCATAGACAATCTCGCGACCACGGAAACGCATGGTAATCTTGACCTTGTTTTTTTCTTCAAGAAATTCCTTTATCTTGCGGATCTTGAAGTTGAGATCGTGTTCTTCCGTTTTGGGGCGAAACTTGATCTCCCTGGTCTCAATGGTGGTTTGCTTCTTCTTGGCTTCCTGCTGCTTCTTTTTCAGTTCGTAGCGGAATTTGTCATAGTTCATGATCCGGCAAACCGGCGGATCAGCCTTGTCAGATACCTCAACCAGATCAAGCCCCTGCTCCTGGGCCATGGTCAGTGCCTCCCGTGCGCTGACGATACCCAGCTGGTCGCCTTCCGCACCGATGAGACGCACTTCCCGGTAGGTGATATCGTTGTTGACCCGGATTTTCAGATCCTGGTCTTCCGCTGCTTTTCTCGGGCCTCGTTTTTTAATCTCCGTTCCTCCTGAGCTGTTTTAAGCATTGTGCAGGTGGGTACTGTTTTCCTCGTGCACGAGCCGGGCAAAATCCTCCGGGCTCATGGCCGGCAGGTTTTCGCCGTCCCGCTTACGCACAGTGACAGTCCCTTCTTCCTTTTCGCGCTCGCCGATGATGAGCATATACGGCACCTTCATCAGTTGAGCTTCACGAATCTTGTAGTTGAGCTTCTCGTTGCGCAGATCCTTTTCAATCCGGACACCCAGACCACGCAAGCGGCTGTACACCTCTTCACAGTAGGCGGCCTGATCATCGGTGATGTTCATGATGCGGGCCTGCTCGGGCGCGAGCCATACCGGGAAAGCACCGGCATAGTGCTCGATGAGCACACCAATGAAGCGTTCCAATGAACCCATCAGAGCCCGGTGGATCATGATGGGCTGATGGTCGGCACCATCATCACCGGTGTAGCTCATGGCAAAGCGCTCGGGCAGGTTGAAGTCCACCTGGATGGTGGAGCACTGCCAGGAGCGGTTGAGCTGATCCTTGATTTTGATGTCGATCTTGGGCCCGTAGAACACACCTTCGCCGGGGTCGATGCTGTAGGCAAGCTGCATTTTGTCCAGGGCCTGTTTGAGCGCCTCGGTGGCCAGTTCCCAGTTTTCATCGGAACCGACATATTTTTCCGGCCGCGTGGACAGATACACGTCGTACTGGTCAAAACCAAAGGTTTTGAGGATATGCTGGTTCAGGCTGATAATATTGTAGATTTCATCCTGGAGCTGATCCGGCCGACAAAAGATGTGGGCATCATCCTGAGTGAAGCCGCGCACCCGCATCAGACCGTGTAGGGCGCCGGTGCGCTCATAGCGGTAGACCGTGCCCAGCTCGCACCAGCGAATGGGGAAATCCCGGTAGCTGTGCGGATCTGTCTTATATACCCCAATGTGGAAGGGGCAGTTCATGGGCTTGAGCTGATAGAGCACCTCATCGATTTCCATGGGTGCGTACATGTTTTCACTGTAAAAATCAGCGTGACCCGATGTCTTCCACAGATCCTGACGCGCAATGTGCGGCGTGTAGAGCAGTTCGTAGCCGTTGCGGTAGTGCTCGTCCTTCCAGTAGTCTTCGATCAGGCGGCGAAGCAGGGCGCCACGCGGCTGCCAGAGGATAAGGCCGGGGCCGATCTGATCCTGAATCGTAAATAGCCCCAGTTGCTTGCCCAGTTTGCGGTGGTCACGCTTGCGGGCCTCTTCCAGCCAGTGCAGATAGGCCTGCAATTCCTTGTTGCTGGCAAAGGCGGTGCCGTAGATGCGAGTCAGCATCCGGCGGTGTTCGTCGCCACGCCAGTAGGAGCCGGCCACGCGCAACAGCTTGAAGACCTTGATCCATGAAGTGTCAGGCACATGCGGCCCGCGGCACAGGTCTGCAAAATTCCCCTGGGTGTACAGACTGACCGTGTCTGCATCGAGGTCTTGCAGCAACTCCACCTTGTACTCTTCGTTGTGACCGGAGAAGAACTGCAGCGCCTCGTCCTTGCTCATCTCTGTGCGGATGATGGGCAGGGAGGCTGCGGCGATCTCAGCCATCTTGGCTTCTATGCGGTCAAAATCTTCAGGCGTAAAGGGGGTGGGGCGGTCAAAATCATAGTAGAAGCCGTCTTCAATGGCCGGGCCAATGGCGACCTTGACTTCATCGCCGAACAACTCTTTGACCGCAAGCGCCATAATGTGCGCGGTCGAGTGGCGCAGTATTTCAAGGCCGGCTTCGGAATCAACACTGATCGGCTCAATGGTGGTGTCGCTGTGTAGTGCGGCGGCGAGATCGAGCAGGCGGTCTTCAACCCTGACCGCTACTGTTGCCTTGCGTTTTTTGCCGGATACAAGCTCGGCTAAGGCATCGGCAATGCGTACGCCTGCTGGAAAATTCTTGCTCGCTCCGTCTGCGATGGACACGGTGATATCGGCCATAACCCTGCAACACAAAAAGTACACAAAAAGAAAGGCTAACAGGCAGAAGGCCGTTGATGAACCTTCTACATCCTAGCCTTTGTTCATTGGTAGGCGCGGACGGGGTCGAACCGACGACATCTACCACGTCAAGGTAGCGCTCTCCCACTGAGCTACGCGCCTACGCAAATCAAGAAGTTTTGAACTTTTTTTTATATAACACTGCGATGTTAAAAGCAAGGTTAAATTGAAGAGCTACGCAGAATTTGCATGGCGGGTGATGCGAAGAAATCGTTTATGGTTTGTAAGGCACTTGGCCTGCATGAGCGCCGGGTGCGGTGTTTTGAGAAGGTAATTCCGGCTGACACTTCGCGGCTGAAAGACTTTTGTTGTTAACGGGATTTCTTGCCCGCAGGGCGTGTTGATTCAAGAAGCATGCTGAGGCACAGAATGAGCGCTGCCGCAGGAGCTTTGCGCATTTCATATTCTCTGAATACAAGCGCAGCCAGCGTCTCCTGTGGTTAACCAAGCCTGAAGAGGAACATCTTGGGGCCTCCGCTCCTAGTGCCCACTACCGCCTCCTCCTCCTCCTCCATTACCGTCTGTTCAGCCGGTTCTGCCCGCAGAGGCAATGGCAAGGGCGGCGGGGCAGGCCAGGGTACCGGCGATTGTGATCGTGACGGCTCCTGCCTCGGATAAAATACGAGCTGAGACACGGATAACTGCTCTCATTTCCTCTCCGCCGCATTCCATCCGGCACTACAATAAAGAGAGCAACCGCAAAAGGGATTGATGGCCGTTCTGTTCCGGCCGTTAGTCCCCTTTTCGGTCTTGTTTCGATTCCACAGTAAAGCTCTTCACGCTTTCACGGGTGCATGCTGCTCAAAATATCACTCGCATGCAGCGTTCCGCATTTTTCTCGCCCTTTGATTCATATCTGTATTTTAAAGTAGGAATTCCGCTTTTTTCACAAGCGATTCTCTTCAACGCTCCAGAGCTATAGGATTATTATTCAGGGCCGAATTGTCCTGTTCTCTCTGGGCCGGGGCAGCAGGAATCGACCGTTATTTTATGGCCGGTTCTCTGGCCAAACAGATTTTTTAGGTGTATAGGAAGATGTTCCCAAATTGGCTGACATATGCTGGAAAATACGTTTCCTACGAGATCAGGTGAGGCGTGATGGTAGTTGAAGGGTTGAAACTGATGGTCCTGGGCATGGGGGTAGTATACATTTTTCTCGCCCTCCTGGTGGTAATCATGCACATCAATGCCAGGCTTTTGCGGGGCGTCACTGAACGAGAGCTACAGGCCCCGGCCGATCCGCGAGCAGCAAAGCGCAAACAGGAAAAACACATCAAAGCCAAAGCGCATACAGACGAAAAACAGCGCGTAGTTGCGGTGATAGCAGCAGCCGTGGCAGCCCACCGCACCAAACAGACAAAACAGCAATAACCAGCAACCATATTTGCGCCTCTTCTACTTATATTCCGTGCGGGCAGGGGCCCGGCGACAGGCGCATAGCTTACGGAGGGAAAGGACATGGGCAAGGTATCACGGTACAAGGTTCAGGTGGACGGCGTCACCTATCATGTAAGCGTTGAAGATGAAAGCGGCGAGGTGACCGAGGTGAGCAAGCAGGAACCGGCGGAGGAGGCGGCACCCGTTCAACCAACATCAGCACCGGCTCAGTCTGAGTCTGCACCCGCTCGGCCCGCGCCTGCGCGTGAGAGGATAGCAGTCAGCACCCTTCTTCCCGGCAACATCTGCGACGTGCTCTGCAAGGTTGGAGATGAGGTCAAGGTGGGCGACACCCTCTTGATGCTGGAGGCCATGAAGATGGAGTCGCCGGTCTATGCGCCGGACGATGGGGTGGTCGATGCGATAGAGGTGAAGACCGGGGATATTGTCCGTGCCGGACAGACTTTGGTGTATTTGGCCTGAGGCCCACGAGGAATGATATGAAAACCTACCCTTACCTGAGGGTGCTGGTGGTTCTGCTGGTGAGCCTTTTCGGCGCCGGCTTTGCCATGGCGGCACTTCCTCCCGGCGGCCAGACCAGTATGCCGCCCATGGCTGAAATGGCCGGGAGTTTTATCACTTCAACCGGGCTGATGGGCTTCCTCTTTCCGCAAGACGGCGGTTGGGCCAACGGCATAGGTCGTCTGCTCATGATCGGCGTCGGCCTTGTGCTCCTCTATTTGGCCATTGCCCGCGGCTTTGAACCGCTTTTGCTTTTGCCCATCGGTTTCGGCACTATCCTGACCAATATTCCGCTCGCCGGGATGAACGATCCGGGCGGCATGCTGTATTACATCTATGCCGTGGGGATCAAATCCGGCGCTTTTCCGCTGATCATTTTCATGGGCATCGGTGCGATGACCGATTTCGGCCCCATGCTGGCCAACCCGAAAACAGCCTTTCTTGGGGCCGCAGCCCAGTTCGGCATCTTCACCACCCTGATCGGCGCGCTGTTGCTCAACGATTTTATGCCGGGCATCAGTTTTGATCTTTTGGAGGCTGCCTCCATCGGCATCATCGGCGGAGCAGACGGCCCCACAGCCATCTTCCTCTCCAGCCAGCTTGCCCCGCATCTTTTGGGCTCGATTGCAGTGGCGGCCTACTCCTACATGGCCCTGGTGCCCATCATTCAGCCGCCGATCATGCGTGCGCTCACCACTGAATCCGAGCGTCGCATCCGCATGGAACAGATGCGGCATGTGGGGAAACTGGAAAAAATCATCTTCCCGCTGGTGGTTTTGGGACTTTGCGCCCTGCTGATTCCAACCGCAGCTCCCCTGATCGGCTTTTTCATGTTCGGCAACCTGATGCGGGAATGCGGCGTGGTCAATCGTCTCAACGATACCGCCCAGAACGCGCTGCTCAACATTGTCACCATTTTTCTTGGCCTGGGTGTGGGCGCGCAGATGTCGGCCGGGCAGTTTCTCTCTGCCTCGACTCTCGGTATCCTGGTGCTCGGGGTCATCGCCTTCAGTATCGGCACCGCCTCCGGCGTGCTCATGGCAAAACTGATGAACCTTTTGCCCGGCTCAAAAATAAACCCGCTCATTGGTTCGGCAGGTGTTTCCGCCGTACCCATGGCAGCACGGGTGAGCCACAAACTGGGCATGGAGGCAGATCCCACCAATATGCTCTTGATGCACGCCATGGGCCCGAATGTGTCTGGGGTTATCGGTTCGGCGGTGGCAGCAGGCGTATTGCTTACTCTCAAGAATTTTGGCGGTTAAGCGAGTTTTTGTGTGCGGATGTGACTGCGCTGCACAGTGAGCCCGCGTTTTGTGCCCGCATCGGGCGCAGCGTCAGTCGGGCTATATTTCCGGAGAAATCCTGCGCAATGTCTATTTGTCCGAAGAGTATATGGTGATCAGTACCCGGCTCTCAATTGATGCCTGGGAAAAATGGTTTGCCAACCCGCGCCGGGCAGATCTGGAGGGGCGGATTGACGCGCTTCTCGGCTCGCCCACCAGCTATACAATTTACGAGTATTATTAAGAAACATTAAGAAACAGGGGCGTGTGGCCCCGCGAGATGAGCAATGGCTTTGCAGCCGCAGGACATGCAGGAGAGCGCCGCTATGGCTGAAGGAGATATATTGATCAAGGGACAGGACGAAAAATTTTGCCGGGAATGCGGGGCAAACATTAACGCCAAGGCGGAGATCTGCCCCAAGTGCGGTGTGCGCCAGCATCCGCCGCCAGGCATGTTCTCCGGTACCACTCCAAACGGCAAGAACAAGCTGGCGGCAGCACTTTTTGCCATCTTTCTGGGCGGCTTCGGCATCCACAAGTTTTACCTGGGCCGCATCGGCTGGGGTTTGGTCTACCTTTTGCTCTGCTGGACATTTATCCCTTCGTTTTTGGGTTTTATTGAAGGCATCATCTATATTACCATGAGCGATGAGGCTTTTGCCCATAAATACGGGCAGATATAAAGGAGGGCAGGCGGTGGCGGAGAGCGAAAACAGGGCAGGCATGGTGCAGATTCACGAACTGAACTCCGAACAGGGAACCAGGGCGGCGCAGGCCGTGCTGGGCCGTTTTCAGGACGGTGCGGCCGGGTGCGCAAGCACGGTGGCCGAGATTCTGGCGCGGGTACAGGCAGAGGGTGACGCGGCTTTACTCGACTATTGCCGCCGGTTTGACGCGCCGGATATGGAACTCTCCGGCCTGCGGGTAAGTCCTGCTGAATTTGCCGAGGCAGAAGCCCAGGCTGACGCCGGCCTGCGCGCAAGCTTGGCCTTTGCCGCTGATCGTATCCGCAGTTTTCATGAGCGGGAACTGCCCGATTCCTGGATGCTCACCCGCGAGGAAGGCATGATCACCGGCAGGCTGGTGCGGCCGGTGGATGCGGCCGGGCTCTATGTGCCCGGCGGCAAAGAGGGCTCGACCCCGCTTGTTTCCTCGGTCTTGATGAACGGCATTCCTGCTGCCATTGCCGGGGTCAAACGGCGGGTGATGGTCACCCCGCCCAACCGGCAGGGTAAGGTGCATTCGGCACTATTGCTGGCGGCCCAGATTATCGGCATTGACGAGGTCTACAAGCTCGGTTCGGCCTGGGCCATAGCGGCCCTGGCCTTCGGCACAAAGACTGTTGCCCCGGTTGAGGTCATTGCCGGGCCGGGCAACCAGTATGTGGCCGAGGCCAAGCGCCAGGTCATGGGTCGGGTACGCATCGACATGCTGGCCGGGCCCAGCGAGGTGCTGATTGTGGCGGATGAATCCGCTAAGCCCGCCTTTATTGCCGCCGACATGCTGGCCCAGGCCGAGCACGACCCGCAGGCCCTAGCCCTGGCCATTGTTTTGAGCCGCAGCCGGGCAGAGGCGGTGGAGCGCGAACTGGCCCTGCAACTGCCCCGGCTCAAGCGGGCCGATATTGCTCGCACTTCCCTGCAGGAACGGGGGCAGATCTTTATTGCCCCGGATATGAACGCGGCCATTGCGCTGGCCAATGACATCGCCATCGAGCACCTGGAGCTGCACCTAGCCGAACCCTGGCGCTGGCTGCCTGCCATCCGCCATGCCGGTGCGGTTTTTCTGGGGCATTACAGCCCGGAAGCGGCCGGCGACTATGTGGCCGGCCCTAACCATGTGCTGCCCACCATGGGCACTGCCAAGATTGCCTCGGCCCTTGGGGTGGAAACTTTCCTTAAGCACATTTCGCTGATCCACTATGCGCCGGAGGCACTGCGCGGAGACGCCGGGCATATCCGGCTTCTGGCGGAACTGGAAGGGCTGGACGCCCATGCGGCATCCGTTACTCAGCGCCTGAATGAATCCTGAGGCGCTCCTGCGCGAGGGTGCGGCTGCGCTTGACTTTCCGCTCTCAGAAGAGCAGGCCGAAAGGCTCATGCTCTACTTCACGGAGTTGCGTAAATGGATGCGCCGCATCAACCTGGTGGCACGCGATACCACAGAAGAGCAACTCATCGAGCTGCATTTTCTCGATTCCCTTATCCTTGCGCCGCTCGTGGCGCATCATCCTGAGCTGCACCTGCTCGATATCGGCAGTGGTGCGGGTTTCCCTGGTCTGGTTCTGGCTGCAGTTCTGCCCGAGGCCCGTTTCACCCTGGTTGAGCCCAGGCAAAAACGCGCCGTATTCCTGCGCCATGTGGCGCGCCTCTTGGGTCTGAACCGGGTGCAGGTGGTGAAGGAGCGGGTGGAAACGCTTTACGAGCAGCACCGGGGCGCATACAGCCACATCACCGGCCGGGCCGTGGCCGAGCCCGCTGCCTTTCTGGCCATGGCCGAGCCGTTGACTGCTGCTGATCTTGCTGCAACTACCGAAGTAATTCTCTTTCTGGCCCGCCCGCAAAGCCTGGAAACACTGTCGCAGGAAATACAAGCGCGCTGGCGCTTGCATGGCGAACGCTCAATCGAACTGCCTTTTACCCGCGCCCCCCGCTATTTGGCCTGTCTGCGCCGGGTAGCGCCTCCAAAAATCACCGTCTAATTCTCTGCACCTGCAAGGCGACCATAGCGCCCGCTTGAAGGCGCTGTTTCTGTACCTTGTACGATGCATCTAAAAATTTTGTATTTTTTGAAATTATAGGGTAAGCAGTTCTCGTGTGAGGTTCCCCTCAAGGGGATGAAAAGGGAACTCCGTGTAAACCGGAGACGGGCCCGCCGCTGTAACCGGGATGAAAGCTGCACGATGCCACTGGCCCAAAGGGCTGGGAAGGCGCAGCCGGTAAGATGAACCGGGAGTCAGAAGACCTGCCTGCACATTCATAGTATTTCTCCATGGACAAGGGAAATACGCGCAGATACGTGGATAAACATGGGCATCCCCGGATCATTTTCTATGATCCGGGGATTTTTTCTTCGGATCACACCCGTGACAAGGAGGAAATATGAACAAGTTTGTCCCTGTGTTTTTCACCCTGCTGCTGTGCCTGTCGGGCCTCGGCCACAGTGCCGCACCCGTGTTGAGCATCAGCGCACCCTGGGAAATAACTTCCCGCGATCCTTCCAAATCAGGCTTTGTCTTTTTGCGCCTCAACATTGCAGAGACGCTGGTCAACAGCGATCCGCAGGGCAAGCCCTTACCGGGCCTGGCCACTTCTTGGGGGCAATCGGCAGAGGGCACAACCTGGCGCTTCACTCTTCGTCAAGGGGTTTTGTTCCACGACAACAGCCCCATGACTGTAGATGCGGTCCTCAATTCCCTGCAGATAGCCCTGCGCAAACCAGGGGTGCTGGCAAAAGCCGGCATCAAATCCATTACGGCAGAGGGCAACGACATCGTCATAGCCCTTAACGCTCCCTTCTCGCCCTTGCCCGCCTTTCTGGCCCATCATACCACCCAGATTTTGGCCCCTTCCTGTTATGACGCCGCAGGCAACGTTAATAAAGAGGTGATTGCTACCGGGCCGTACCGCATCGTCACGCTCCAGCCGCCGCAAAAGGTGGAAATGGAGGCCTTCGCCCAATACTGGGGCAACAAGGCCAAGATACAGCAGGTGAAATATTTGGGCGTGGGCCGGGGAGAAACTAGGGCGCTCATGGCTGAGAGCGGGGATGCGCACCTGGTGTTCAATATCGACCCGGCAAGTATGAAACGGCTTGGACGGCAGCAGCAGTTGGAATTACGCTCGGTACCGCTGCCGCGGGTAATACTTTTTAAAGTAAACGCAGCATTGCCGGGGCTCAGCGATGTGCGAGAGCGCAGAGCCCTGAGCCTGGCCCTTGATCGCAAGGCCATTACCAGGGCCATTTTGCGGCAGGAAGGAGATGTGCTTAGCCAGCTTTTTCCGCCCAACATGCAGGACTGGCATATGCAGGCTGCGCCGACTGTGCAACTTGTACGGCACGACCGGGACGAAGCCGAGCGCCTGCTTGCAGTCTGCGGCTGGAAGAAAAACAAGAGCGGTATGCTGGAGCGGCAAGGCAAGCTCTTTCAACTTGAACTGGTGACTTTTCCGGATCGGCCGGAACTGCCGCTGGTGGCGGCCGCCATACAGGATCAACTGCGGGCAATCGGCATTGCTGTAAGTGTCAATATCGCCAATTCCAGCGAAATCCCTGTCCGGCATAAGAACAACACCCTGCAACTTGGCCTGTATGCGCGCAACTATTCGCTGGTGCCCAATCCGCTGGGCAGCCTGATTGAAGATTTTGCCGAGCAGGGCGCTGATTGGGGGGCCATGAACTGGTTCAATCCCACCCTGCACAAGGCCATTGCAGACCTGGTGCAAAGGCCGGATCCTGCCGGGGATGCAGCCCAAAGAGCACTTGTGGTGCGTATTCTGCATGAGGAACTGCCGCTTGTGCCCGTTGCCTGGTACGAGCAGACCGTGGCCATATCCAAAAAAACAGCAAATGTGGTGATTGATCCCTTTGAGCGCAGCTATGGCTTGGCCGATATCGAATGGAGGCAGCCATGAAGCGACTTATCGCCTATAGGCTGCTGCAGGCCCTGCTGGTGGCCTTTGTGGTCGGCCTACTCACTTTTTTGATGGTGCGCATGCTGCCCGGAGATTTGGCCTACCGCATTGCTGCCGGCCGCTACGGTTACGACATGGTCACTGCTGCCGCAGCCGAGGCGGTTCGGCAGGAGCTGGGTTTGGATCGGGCCGGGATTATCGTCTTTTTTCAGTGGCTGTGGAATTTAATCCGCCTGGATCTGGGCTATTCCCTGGTCAGCGGCGAATTGGTGCGCGACGCCCTCTTGCACGAACTGGGGCATACCCTGAGGCTGGCCTGTACTGCCCTCGTGCTGTCCATCGCCATGGGGCCTCCTCTGGGCATTTGGGCCGGGCTTCGTCCGGGTGGTCTGGTCGATAGACTGGTGCTTGCCGGCTCTGTCGTGCTGCGCTCCGTCCCTCAGTTTGCCATCGGCGCGATCCTGATCGTCATCTTTTCAGTCAAGTTGGGCTGGCTGCCTGCAGCCGGGCATGGCCGTTTGGCCCATCACATTTTACCCGCACTGACCCTGGCCCTGGGCATGGCGGCCCTGTCGAGCCGGGTTGCGCGCGATGCCACCGTTAAGGTGTGCAATACCGAATACTATCAATTCGGCCGCACCAAGGGCTTGCCGGAAACGAAGGTCTTTTTGCGCCACGGCCTGCGCAACATCAGCGTGCCGGTGGTGACCTACCTGGGCATGCAGTTTGTCTACCTTATAGAAGGCGTGGTGGTGGTCGAAACGCTTTTTGCTTGGCCTGGTATCGGCCATGCTCTGGTGCATGCCATTTTCGGCCGCGACGTGCCCATGGTGCAGGGAACGGCTTTGGTTATGGGGCTGATGTTCGTGGTCCTCAATACCTTGGTGGATGTGCTCAACCGGGTGCTTGATCCAAGGAGGGCGGCATGATGACTGAACTGCCTGTACAAACCGGGGCGGCTTCCTCTTCCAGCCTAAGATGGGCCGGTTTGTTGCTTTTGCTCTTGCTTCTGGCCTTTGGTTTTGCGGCCCCTGTTCTTTTCAGGGGAGATCCGGCGCAACAGCACTTGGCTTCTGTCTTGCAATATCCGGGCAAGCAATTTTTGCTGGGAACCGACCATCTCGGCCGCGATATGCTGCAAAGGTTGGCGGCCGCAGTGCGGATTTCCGTGCTGATCGCTCTCTTGACCACGGCCACGGCGGCTCTTTTCGGGGTCGGCGCAGGTATGCTGGCAGCCATGCGGGGCGGTTGGCTGGAGCGGGCCTTTTCCCTTTTGGCCGATACCATCCTCGCCCTGCCGGGTCTTTTGTTGGTGCTTCTGCTGGTGGCCATCACCCCCGGCGCATACTGGAATTTGTATATGGGTATTTCCCTGGTCTTGTGGGTTGAGTTTTACCGCATGAGCCGGGCAATCGTAGAGCCGCTTGCGTGCTCTTCCGGGGTGCAGGCCTCGCGCCTTTTGGGTTTCGGCAACTGGTATGTCATCCGCCGTCATTTCTGGCCGGAATTGCGGGCAAGTATCCTTACCCTGTCGGCCTTTGCCGCGGCCACCTCGGTACTCTCCGTGGCTGCCCTGGGCTTTGTCCATGTCGGGGTACGCCCGCCCACCCCTGAACTGGGGCAAATGATGACCGAACTGCTGCCTTACTACCAGGAAGCTCCTTACATTTTTCTGCAACCGATTCTACTGCTCATCCTGCTGGTGCTCGGCCTGAATTTGCTCGCCGGAGGAAAAGCCCATGAATGACCTCATCCATGACATGACAAACGACCCAATCCTCGAACTGCGCAATCTGTCCGTGCGCACTGCGGCAAGCACTATTGTTTATCCTGCCGATTTGAGCGTACGCCGTTACGAACCCTTTACTCTTTTGGGAGAAACCGGTTGCGGCAAATCCCTGCTCATGCACGCGGTTATGGGCGTTTTGTCGCCGGAACTGCATGTTCATGGTGAAGTGTGGCTGGAAGGTCGTGATTTGCTTGCTCTGTCGCCGGTCGAACGCCGGGCTTCCTGGGGTAGGCAACTGGCACTCTTACCTCAGGAACCGTGGCTTTCGCTGGATCCGCTTATGCGGGTAGATAGGCAGGTACAGGAAGGCTTGGATATTCACATGCAGGAGCAGGGAAGCGGCAGAAACGGGGCGCGCAGACTTTTATCCGCGCTTGGCCTTGGCGGGTATGAACGCGCCTTTCCTTTTCAGCTTTCCGGCGGCATGGCCCAGCGGGTTGCTTTTGCGGCGGCCTGTGCCGGTGGCGCTGAGATGGTGCTTGCCGACGAGCCCACCAAGGGCCTGGATGCAGACCGCCTGCGCGATGTGGTGGCCCTGCTTGCGCACAAGGTGGAAGAGGGTGCAGGGCTTTTAACCATTACCCACGATATTGAGGTGGCCCGCCTGCTGAGCGGCCGGGTTGCAATCATGTGCGAGGGCAAAATCGTGGAAAGCGGCACTGTGGAAGATGTTTTGCAGCGCCCTCAGCATCCTTACACGAAACGACTGGTCGCGGCAGAGCCGTCGCATTGGCCCCCATCTCCGCCTCTGCCTGCAAAAAACGGCGACAAACCGATTGTTTGCGCACAGGGCATGGCCGTACGCAGGGGAGATACAACCATTCTCAAAGACCAGAATTTCCAGATTCGCCGGGGAGAGATCGTCGGCGTCACCGGGCCGAGCGGTTGCGGCAAAAGCACCTTCGGCGATGCACTCCTGGGTTTGCTGCAGGCCGATGCGGGCAGCATCGAGCAAGACCAAAGTTATACGCCGCTGCGTTTTCAGAAGATATATCAAGATCCGCCGGCCACCTTCCCCAGGCATATCACCTTGGGCCGCGCCCTTGACGACCTGGCCCGTCTGCATCATTTCAGCGCGCGGCATATCAGTCTGTGGATGGATAGGCTGCGCCTGCCGGAAGACTTGCTTGAGCGTCTGCCTGCACAGGTTTCCGGCGGCGAGCTGCAGCGTTTTGCCCTCCTGCGGGTGCTTCTGCTGGAGCCAGTGTTTCTTTTTGCCGATGAACCGACTTCCCGTCTGGATCTCATCACCCAGCAGCAGGTCATGGAGATATTGGTGCACATGGCGCGGGAGCGTGATTGTGCCTTGCTTTTGGTCAGCCACCATACGCAGATGGTCTCCCGGGTGGCCGACCGCGTTCATCAATTGGCTTGAGCAGCAAGGGGCAAGGTCTTTTGTCTTTTCTTGCCCCTATTCAAAAAGCTCTTGCCTGGAATTTCTGGCCAACAATCTCTTGCATAAGGGGCTGCTGTCCCTGATAACCAGGGAGGAGCCCCTTGTACGCCGGTTGAGGCGCTTCTTCGGCGCTGTGCTGCTTATGTAATTCTAAGACATGGATGTTGCGATGATAAACGAAGATGCATTGAAGGTGAAGTTCAGGGCAATCAATAAAACGTGGCTGGCCTTGCTTGCTTCTATACTGTCTTATGCGGTGGTCGGCTGGTATGTGGGCACAATTGAGCGATCATTGTTTGCCCATCTGCTTGAGAATGTACAACTATTGGGCTACATAGTTTCAGCTTCTATTTTGTTCGGCTCTCTTTTTTTTAGGAAAAAGTTGCTCTTTTCCCGGATAGATGCGGCGCGCAGACTGAAGGGGGGCAACGCCCTGCAAGCGGAAGAAGTAGTCTCTCTCTATACCGGTTTTGTTATCATTTCCTCTGCCGTTTCTGAAGTGAGCGCCATTTTCGGCCTGGCTCTTTGTTTTATGGGGATAGATAAAGAAATCTTTCTTCTTTTCATCATCGCCTCTGCCATGGCCATGGTACTCAATCGGCCAAGAATGGAAGAATTGCAGCATGCCGTAGAGTATGCTGGAGAAATGTCCTAAGCCTTGCTGTTTAACCATTGCCGTACCTGTTCGGGTGCTTCTGGCGAATTGCTCTCAACCTTTCATGGAACGTCTTTTTGATCGCACCACCTACCTCTTTGACCCACTCCATGCCCTGTACATGCGGGAGGCGGTGCACCGTAAAATCTCGCTGGCCATGGTGCTGCTCTTTATTGGGGCCCTTTTCACCATCGAGCTGAACCGGCAGGGCTGGCTGCCGCAAGCCTGGGCCACGGCTCTGCCCAGCAATCACTTCCATGCCATCAGCATGGCCTTTACCGTGGTGCTTGTTTTAGAGGTGATCAGCCTCATCTTCACCTTGCCCTGTTCTTTTTCGCGCTCACTGGGCAAACAGTTTGAAATCCTGGCGCTCATCTTCATGCGCAATGCCTTCAAGGAACTGGCATTCTTCCCGGAGCCGCTGGCCTATAGCGGCAACGAGGCCCAGGTGCTCCATATTTTGGCGAGCGGATTCGGCGCTCTAGTCATCTTCATCCTCTTGGGTCTCTACTACCGCGTTCAGAGCAGAGCTGAGCGGGCGGGCAGGCAGCAGCGTGATCTCTACGGCTTTGTCGCCTCCAAAAAGGCCATTTCCCTGTTTCTGCTTATAACCTTTGTCTGGATGGGGGCCTGGTCTTTGCTCTGCACCCTGCGCGGGATAGAGCACGCCGATTTTTTTCATGAATTTTATACCGTTCTTATCCTCACCGATATCCTGATTGTACTGGTGTCCCAGTATTTCCACCCATCCTCCTTCATGATCTTCCGCAATACCGGCTACGCCTTTTCAACGCTCACCATCCGTATCGCTCTGGTGGCGCCGGTGTATTACAATGTCCTTTTGGGTTGTGCTGCGGTGGGATTTGCCATCCTCCTGAGCCTGGCCAGTCAGCGCCTGTTTGCGACTGCAGGGCAGGGTTGAAAACGGGCTTCGCCTCACTGGCCCTCACTGGTGTCATGACTGGTAGAGCGGTTCAATATCTGGTACAATGGCGGCCAAATTGTATGCCTGTTTTTCCATATATTGCCCAATCAACCAGTCAAGGGAGTAGCGAGTGAAAAAAATAGCGGTTTTGCCGGGAGACGGTATTGGTCCGGAGGTCATGGCCGAGACCATCAAGGTGCTGGATGCGGCGCAACAGCGCTTCGGCTTCAGCCTGAAATATGAGTATGCCGATGTAGGCGGTATTGCCATAGACAAACACGGCGAGGCCCTGCCCAAGAATACCTTGGCGCTTTGCGACGCGGCCGATGCCATCCTCTTTGGTTCGGTTGGCGGCCCCAAGTGGGAGGGCCTGCCCCCGGTGCAGCAGCCGGAGCGGGCCGCACTTCTGCCCCTGCGCAAGCATTTTGATCTGTTCTGCAACTTCCGTCCGGCCAAGGTCTTTGCACCGCTGACCGCGGCTTGCCCCCTGCGGCCCGATATTGTCGGCGCCGGCTTTGATATCCTGGTGGTGCGCGAACTGACCTCGGGCATCTACTTCGGCCAGCCCAAAGGCCGGGAAGGTCATGGCGCGGATGAGCGCGCCTGGGACACCAAGGTCTATACCCGCGCCGAGATCGAGCGCATCGCCCGCATGGCCTTTGAGGCGGCACGGCTGCGGCGGCGCAAGGTGACTTCGGTGGACAAGGCCAATGTGCTCACCAGCATGGTCTTCTGGCGCGAGGTGGTGAAAGAAGTGGGGCGGGATTATGAGGATGTGGAGCTGAACCACATCTACATCGACAATGCCACCATGCAGCTGGTGCGCGATCCGCACCAGTTTGACGTGCTCCTCTGCGGCAACATGTTCGGCGACATCATCTCGGATGAGGCCGCCATGATCACCGGCTCCATGGGCATGCTGGCATCAGCCAGCCTCAATGGCGGCAAGTTCGGGCTCTTTGAACCGGCGGGTGGTTCGGCCCCGGATATTGCCGGCCGGAACACGGCCAATCCGCTGGCGCAGATTTTGTCCGGGGCCCTCATGCTGCGCTACAGCCTGGCCGAGGAAGAGGCGGCAAGCGCCATCGAGGCGGCGGTGGAAGAGGTGCTGGCTCAGGGTATTATGACCTTTGATATCGCCACCCCGGGCGTCAAGCCGGTTTCCACCAGCGCCATGGGCGATGCCGTGGCTGCAGCTCTGGGCAGGGCCTGATGCACGCCTGCGGGCCCAAAGAGCCGATCATTATCAGCAACCGCGCAAGCGAAAGTATGGCGGAAAAGGTGGCGGCCCTTCTGGGCCTGCCCCTGACCTCTATGCAGATGCGCGTGTTTGCAGACGGCGAGATCTACCACGCCTTTCCCCGCAGTCTGAGCGGGCACGACCTGGTGATCATCGCCGCCACGCCGGATGACGGCAGCTTTCAGGAACTGCTCGATCTGATCGCCGGGGCACGCTACTGGAATGCGACCAGCGTGAATGTGGTCATCCCCTACCTGGGCTATTCCACCATGGAGCGGGCCAAGCCGGAATCGGGCGAGATCCCCAAGGGCATCACCCGCACCCGCCAGATCTTCCGGGCAAGGCCGGATTATGTCGCCTTTGTCGATCTGCATTCCGAGGCAGTCATGCACGCGCACACCGGCGAGGTACGCATCCGCCACCTGTGGACGGAGCGCCTGGCTGCCGAGCAGATCCGGCAGATGCAGTGCGAGGATCTGGTTTTGGTGTCGCCGGATTACGGTTTTTCCAAGCGGGTGGGGCGGTTGGCCAGTCTGTTGGACTGCCCGCACACCGCAGCCAACAAGGACCGTTACGGCCAGGATAAAACCATAGTCGGCCAGCTTTCGAGCGTACTGGCCGGCCGCACCGCCATCATCTGCGACGACATGATCCGCACCGGCGGCTCCATGCTGCAAACCGTGGACCGCTGCCTTGAGGCCGGGGCAGCCGAGGTTTCCGTTATGGCCACCCACCTGGTGCTGGCCGGCGGCGCCAGACAGGCCTTCATTGCCAAGGGCATCCGCCGTATTATTGGTACGGATACCTATCCGGGCAGGCAGAGTGATGCCCTGTTACAGGTCTTTTCGGTGGCTCCGCTCATTGCCGCGGAGCTGAGGCAGTATCTTGGTTTTGAGCCGTCTCCCGGCTTGAAACCTGCCAACTCGTAGCAAGGAAATGGAGAACAACAATGCGTAAAGTGGCAATTGTAGGCTGGCGCGGCATGGTGGGTTCGGTGCTGATGGAGCGCCTGCGCCAGGAAGGTGATTTCAAAAATTTCGTACCCAGTTTCTTTTCCACCTCCCAGGTGGGTCAGGCCGGGCCGGAGATCGACGGCACGGTTTATGAACTGAAAGATGGCAAGGATGCCGAATTGCTTGCCGAGGCAGATATCATCCTCACCTGCCAGGGCGGCGACTACACCCAGGAGATGCACCCGCAACTCAGGCAGATGGGCTGGCAGGGCTACTGGATCGATGCCGCCTCCACCCTGCGCATGAACGAAGATGCGGTCATCGTGCTGGATCCGGTCAACCGGGGAGTGATCGACGCAGCCCTGAATGCGGGCATAAAGGATTATGTCGGCGGCAACTGCACGGTTTCGCTCATGCTCATGGCCCTGGGCGGACTTTTCCAGCAGGGCTGGGTGGAGTGGATCAGCAGCCAGACCTATCAGGCCGCATCCGGTGCGGGCGCAAAAAACATGCGTGAGCTGATTGTGCAGATGGCGGCCATTGCCGGTGCTTCGGCAGACCTCTTGGCCAACCCGGCCACCGGTATCCATGAACTGGATCGGCAGGTGATCAGCGCCATGCGGGACAAGAGTTTTCCGGCGGCGAATTTCGGTGCGCCCCTGGCCGGCAGCCTGATTCCCTGGATTGACCGGGCCGTGGAAAAAGGCCAGACCCGCGAGGAGTGGAAGGGCGGCGCTGAAAGCAACAAAATTCTCGGCAACAGCGAAAGTGCAGGCAACTTCATACCGGTTGATGGCTGCTGCGTGCGCGTCGGCGCCATGCGCTGCCACAGCCAGGCCTTTACCATCAAGCTGAAGCGGGATGTGCCGCTGGCTGAGATCGAGGCGGCCATTGCCGGACACAACGACTGGGTCTATCTGGTGGAGAATAACAAGGAGGCAACCCTGCGCGAATTGAGCCCGGCCAGGGTCACCGGTACCCTGGATATTCCCGTGGGCCGGGTGCGTAAGATGCTGTTGGGGCCGGAGTATGTGAGCGCCTTTTCCGTGGGCGACCAACTGCTCTGGGGCGCAGCCGAGCCGGTACGGCGCATGCTGGGTTTGGCCCTGAACTACATGGCTTGACCAACTGGAATTAAACGCCGACGAGATACGTAAAAACCTGATTATGAGCCCCTGTTCATGCCCACCTGCCATGCAAGGCAGAGGAAAGAGCAGGGGTTTTTTGATTCTTTAATTCCAGATCAAGATCCACTCAAAAAGTGTCCTTGGGTACACATTGGCTCTATCGCCGGCTGCGAAGATAGCCCGCAATCAGGCCGGCGGCATCGGGGATGCCCTTAAAGCTTGGAAATGGGTTTACATCCACAATCACCGGCCCATCCGGGCCGAAAACGAAATCAGCGCCATAGATCTCAAGCCCCAGGGCCTGCCCGGCCCGCACAGCCAGATCAGCCAGCTCTGCATCCAGACTGAACGGGCGGCTCGACCGGCCCTCCTCTCGCGGCCATTTTTTTAAGAGGCCACGGCACTCCTTGCCGACCACATAGAGTTTTCGATCCCAGCCGTCACCGGCTATCAATTCCTCGGCCACATAGGGGCCGGGAAAAGAGGATTCTGCACAAGGTGGCGGCAGGCCCCGTTGTCTCCTCTCAAGCCGCACCACGCCTGCACCCCGGCCGATAAAGCCATTGGCCGCCTTGATTATCAGGTCTTTTCCGGGCCACAGCTTGAGCACCTCATGCCAATGTTCCACCTTCTGCCAGTCAGGAATGGGCAGCTCGGCATCTGCCAGACGCTGGTGCAGTTCCAACCGGTTCATCACCAGTCTCGTGGCTGCAATGCGGTTGTAGAAGCGCAGCCCAGCCTGTTCCTGCAGCGCAAGGGCCGCCAGCACACCTGGAAAGAGGCCCCGGTGCAGGAGGGTATCGTCTGCCCTTGCCCAAGGCGGGAAAAAAACGCCGCTTGCATGAGGGAGGTGGACATGCACCTCTTGGCCCTCTGCCTCAAGAAGGGCAAACAGTTCAGGAAAAAGCGTGTTTTCGCGAACCGGCTTGCCCAAGAGAAAGATGGTACGGCCGGACGACTGCGACTGCGAGCGTGCCGCTGTTTTTCGCTGCTCAGCATGTTTTTGCCGTTTAGAACTCATATTCAAAACCCACCTGAAAGGTGTGGGCGGTGTCCGCACTGTCGGCAAAGGCCTCGCCCGGAAAAAAGAGGCCGTAACTTGCATACAGCTGCAGATTGCGCACTTCGCGGTAGCCGAGAATGATATCCAGCCCCTGGCCCAGATCGCGGCTCTCGCCCAGGGTTTCTTCCCGTATCCAGGCATTGCGTAGCTTGCCCTCTGTGGCCTCATCCTGGCGGTAATGGTGGTAGACCAGGTCAAGGGAGCTTTTTTCGGTCGGCCGCATGCCAAGGCCTGCGGTGATGATGTGGATATTGCTCAACTCCGGATCCAAAACCTCGCCGTAGAGCTGAAAATCCTCCACTCCGTTGAAGCTGCCGGTGTTGTCGTGGATGCCGGTTTGCCGGAAGCTGCGATCACGCGAATCTTCGGGGCTGCTGTCGCCGCTGCCAAAGGCATAGCCCAGGCTGAGGTTGGGGGAAAAGGCCGTGGCAAAGCGGTAGGTTGCGCCCAGATCCAGGCCATAGCCGCGCAGATCCACGCCCTCGTCTTGGCCTCGCACCGTGGCCAGTTCGACCCAGTAGTCAAGCGCGTTTGCAAGCGTTCCCCGGCTGCGCAGGCCAAGGAGCACTTGCTCGTCGGCCGACTTGGCACGCTCGTCGATCAGGATGGTGTAGGCATTGAACTCGTGGCGCGTATTTGGCTGATAGCTGCCATAGGCCATGTAGAAGTTGAGGTGCTCGTCGTAGTCGTCATTTTTTAAAAGATTTTCCCTGGCAAGGGCAAGGCGGCTTGCAGACAATTCGGCCGACCACTTGTCCTGCTCGTAGAAGAGGCGCAGACCGTCCAACTCCTGATCGTAGAGCCACTCGCGTTCGTCCTCAAACTCCTGGCGACCCAAGCGGAGGCGAAGCTTGTCAAAGGGCTGGTCTTCAAGGTCGAAATAGAGCTGTTTGAGGTTGAGTTCCTCGTCATGGGAGGGCGAATCAATGTCATTACCATGATCAAGGGTGAACTTGCGGGCAGCCTCTATTTCCGTAAAAATCTCAAAATAGTCTGTGGCCTTGTAGAGGATTTCCACAGTCAGATCCGGATCGAGCACTAAAAGGCTATCATCTTTTTTTGAATCAAGATCCCGGTTGTTGTGAAGATCGATTTTGGATTCCAGGGTTGTTTCTATTTCAAATTTACTCTGCTCTTTCTGTGTTTTCTGCTCTGCGGCCCAAGCTGCGGGGGAAAACAGCATGGCGGCAAGAGCGGCTATGAGCACAAAGAGAAGCGCTTCTCTCCCGGTGCCGGTGTCTTTGCTCCACGCCGGCCGGGGGCATGGTTGGAGCCTGGGATATTTCGACGCAGGATTGCTGATACAAAAGATCATGGGTGCAGCTCCTTGATGCGATGTTCACAGAGATCCATGAGCCGGACAGTCCACTGCTCACGGCCGGGGATGCGGGTGCTGACGGCAACAAGACGGGCCAGGGAAAGAGTGGTGTAGACTCCCACCTGCTGGGTGTGGGCATGGCCGGTTAAGGCGGCAAAGCGGGCGGCAAATGTCTCTTCTATTGTGCTCAGGCCGCTAGGGTCGCCCTGGCTGCGCAGGCTGTAGTCGATGAGATGGGCGATGCAGTTGCCCGGATCGAGCCCCGGGTCAGCCAGGCAGTAGAGATCCAGATCCACCAGGAAGATGCGGCTGCCGTCAAAGAGGATATTGTCATGGTAGCAATCCCGCTGGCTGGGGCCGGGCGGGCCGGGCGGCAGGCTGTTGCCCAGTTGTATGCAGGCCGCCAGCAGTGTTTCGATGCGATTTTCCCAGGCGGGCTGTTTGTGGATGACAGCCCTTAGTTGCGTCTCAAGGATGCGCAATTCATCTGCCATGCTGTGCGTCTGTTCTGGAACCGGGCCCAGTCGCTGTAGTTTGTGCAGGGCCTCGGCAATTTGCTCTGCCAGGGCCGGGCCGTTTTTGCCGACAAGCCCCTTAAGAATCGGCTCTGCCCCTACCTTTTCCTGCAGCCACATGGCCAGCTGCGGCAGCAGGCCCAAGGGTTCAGGGACTGAAATGCCATCCGGGCCGGCGCTGTCAAAACCGTTTTGCCACATGGCCTGCTGCACCTGATAACTGCGGCGGTCAAGCCCCTTGGCCCTGATTTTCCCGAGCAGTGAAAAGCAGCGAGCGCTTGCTCCATCAGCCAGTTCATACTCGATCAGACAGCGGCGACCCGGTTTATGCCGCCGTACATGAATTGCTTTTAGCTCCCATGCCGTGCCGGTAAGAGGCCCTCCAGGTGATTCTACCTGTTCACGCAGGGCCCGGCCCATGTGTACAGGATCTAAGGCCAGGGCCAGCATGGGCATTTGGGCATCAGCCATGCTGCGGGCCGGATCATGGACCGGAATAGTGTTTGTTTTGCCTTGCCGCGCCTGCATGGTGCTATTTCCTTGCTTGAGAGCGGGCATGATTTTTCCAGTGCAGAGTTGCACTGTGCAGCAACCGGGCCATCAGCTCCGGCCAAAGGGCGTGGCGGCTGCGAAAGCCCTGGGGTGCAAGCTGAAGCAGTTTTGCCGCTGTATAGAGACTGCGGCGCGAGAGATCCTTGCGCGGCGCACCTTGACCATTGCCGCAGGCAGCCAGGTAACCTTGCAGTAAAGTCGTGCCTATTCTTTCGGCACTGCCGACGGCAAGGGAGCCTGCGGCCTCGTCGTAGAGTAACTGCGCCATAAAGGAGCCAAAATCGACAGCCGGATCGGCAATGCGGGCCTGATCGTAATCAACAATGGCAATGCTGTTCTCCTTGCCTGCATCAACCAGCACCTGATCGGCGGAGAAATCGCCATGGATGGGGCAGGATTGCACCGGCCCGCTGAGCAGTTCTGCGGCAATCCTTGTGGCAAGGCGGCGCAGCCGTGTTGCCAGGGCCGGGCAGAGCAGGGCCGCCGCATTGGCTGCAGCGAGCACCGAAAGGGCCTCGTTTTCCGGTGCTAGCGCGGCAAGCGATCCAGGCCTCTGCCGATGAAAAGCGGCCAGGGCCGCGCCTATAGCCTGTACCTGGTTGAGGATGTGATTCTTTTCGTGGTTCGCATTCTGCTGCAAGGCCGCATAGGCAGAAAAAAGTTGCGGCCGCAGCGGCCGGCCGCTGAGCCACTGGCTGACAATGATGCGTTTTTCCTGGGAAAGGGCCACAGGCCTAGCCAGCCTCAGACCATCTTCTGCCGTAAAGCTGCTGATGCTCTGTGCAGCTTTGCAGGCATTGTTGAAATCCCCCTCTTCATAGACCTTGATCAGGGCTCGTGCCTCACCTTCTACCACCAGCCTGCCCACATATCTGCGCTCACTCTTGTAGCAGAGGGTCTCAAGCCGGGCCTGCGCGAGTTCGGTTCGTTCGGGCAGCTCCGGCGCTTCAGGCAGAAGATCCAGCAAAATCTGCCGACGCCCGGCCGCATCGGCCAGGTCGTTTAAAACGCCGATTTTCCTGTCTCGCGGAAAAGACCAGAACACAAGTTGCCAGGCATCTATAAAGAGAAGTTCGGCGCCGTTCTGCCCGGCTCGACCTGCCTTGGTATAACGTGCCCGCTGCTTTGCATACTCCTTTTCCGGATAGGCCTTGGCTGAGATCTGCAACGGCTCCTCTGTATTCTGAACACTTTGGGCTGTATGAGCGGTGTGGGCCGTAAACCCTGCCAAGCAGTTGGTGCGCGGTTTGTATTTCAGATAACTGACGCTAAGATCAGAAATACCATGCTCAGGATAGAGCTGTTGTACCAGGCCCAGGGCCTGCCCGTGATCGAGCAGAATCACTAAGCCGGGCAGGGCAGGGTCTCTTGCGATCACTCCCAGGTCATGACGGCTCAGCATGGCTTTCTCCGCTTGTTTCGCGCTCCGTTGAGCTCAATGGGCTGCGGGCTCTGAACAGCGCGGCATAGCGCTCGCCCCGATTGAGGAGATCCGCATGCGAGCCCTGCTCAACGATGTTGCTGTTTTCAAGAAACACGATCTGATCCGCCTGGGCAGCCAAATCCAGATCATGGGTGATCATAATCACGGTGCGGCCCTGGGCGAGGTTGGCCAGTGCCTCGATCACCGCCTGTTCGTTGCCGCGATCAAGACCGGTGGTGGGCTCATCCAGAATAAGGATCGGGCTCTGCCGCAGGGCCGCCCTGGCAATGGCAATGCGCTGCTGCTGGCCGCTTGAAAGGGTCACCCCGCGCTCACCAAGCTCGGTGTCGTAGCCCTTGGGCATGGCCATGATAAAGTCATGCGCATTGGCCAGCTTGGCCGCCCGCTCGATGTCGGCAAAGTCGGCCCTGGCCGCACCGTAGCCGATATTGTCGCGAATGCCGGCGGCAAAGAGCAAGCTGTTGGGCAAGACGATGCTGATCTGCTCGCGCAGGGATTTGAGCTGAAAGCTGCGGATATCCTTGCCGTCGATGAGTACCCGGCCATGGGTGGGGTCGTAGAGGCGGAGAATCAGGCTCACCAGGGTGGATTTGCCCATACCTGAAGGCCCAACCACGGCCACCCGACGGCCCGGCGGCACGTAGAGATCGATGCCGCGCAAAATCGGATGCTCCGGCTCATAGGAAAAGGCCACCTGCTCGAAGCGCAGCGCCCCCTTGAAGGGCGGGGCCGCCACAGCGCCGGGCAGATCCTGGATATCCGCCTTTTCTTCCATCAGATCAACAATGCGCTCGCCTGCGGCAATGGCCCTGGCCATGCGGCTGGTGTACTTGGCAAACATGCGGATCGGCCTGAAGGTGCTCTTCAAATAGGTGATGAAAACAATCAGATCACCCGGCGACAGCTCGCCCAGAAGCACGAAACGGGTGCCCTGCCAGAGGACTATGGCTGAAGATATGCCGATCATGACATCGGCGCTGCGCTCCAGATTGGCGGTGAGGCGCTTGACCTGCACCCCGGTGCTGAGGCTCTTTTGGCCGACCTTGGCAAAGACTTCGGCAAAGTTTTTTTCGAGCGACAGGGCCTGTACATCGCGGATGGCAGCCAGGGATTCGGCGGCAGTGGCCGCCATAGCCCCTTCCTGCTTGCGCTGCTTGCGGGTCACCTGGTGGATCTTTTTGCCCAGATGGCTGCTGATCAACCACAGAATCGGCCAGGGCAGGAGGGCAAAGAGGGTCAATTGCCAATTCATCCACAGCATCACCCCGATCATGCCGACGAGCACCAGAAGGTGGGCAATTATCGGCATGATGGCCGTGACCATGGTCTCGCCGATCAGATTGACATCGCTGACCACGCGCAGGGTCAACTCGCCGGTCTTGGCCCGGTTGTGGAAGGAGAGGGACAGACCTTGCAGGTGCTGGTAGAGATCGTCCCGCATTTTGGCCATGGTGCGGGTACCGGCAAGGGCAAAACCGATACTGCTTAGGTAGGACAAAACGCCCCTGAGCGAGATGATCACCACCAGGCTCAGCGCCAGCAGGGTCAAAAACTGCATGGTCGTCAGCCGGGCAAGCTGGGGTATCTGCACAACGCCGATATTGGGATGATCGGAAACGATCCAGTCGATGACGATTTTAAGCGGCCAGGGCTCCAGCAACTGGGCCGCGATACCGAAGAGCAGGGCAAGCAGGGAGCCTGCAAGCAAACCGGTATGGCTGCGCAGATAGGGGCCGAAACAGGCCAGGATGCGACGCAGGCCGGGCAGGGCCGTGGAGATATTCGCTGGTTTCTCAGAAGGGTCGGGCATCTCGGCCTCCTTGTTTTTGTTCCCTCAAGCCGGCAAGAGCCAGGATGCGAGCCGCCACGCCGTCCCAACTGTGGCAGGCGAGGGCTTCAGCCCGGGCGGCCTGACCCAGCTTGCGGCGGAGTTCCGGATCGGCGCGCAATTGTTCGAGAGCTGCCTGCAAGGCGGCCGCATCACCGGGCGGATAGAGCAGGCCGGTTTCACCATGGGCGACAACTTCATCCAGCCGGCCGACTCGGCCGGCCACCACCGGCAGACCGGCTGCCATGTATTCATAGATCTTGAGCGGGGAGAAGTAGAACTGTTCCATCTGCGGATAGGGCGCCACGCCCACATCCATCTGCCGCAGCCACTTGGGCACTTCTGCGGCAGGAACCGCGCCGGTGAGGGTGACACCGGCAGAGACTCGGGCATCTGCAAGCCGCTTTTCAATAACTGCCCGTTCCGGGCCGTCGCCCACCAGCAGAAGACGCAGCCCTGGGTTATGTGCTTGCTTAGGTGAGATATGCGGCTGCATGGCAATGAAGACATCAAGCAGAAGTTCCAGCCCGTGCCAGGGCTTGAGCGTACCGAGAAAACCGATGGTGAAGGGTGCAGGTTGATCCGGCTGGTCTGGTTGCTCCGACTGTTCCGGCCGGTAGCGATCTGCAAAGAGTTCGGCCGGGAATCTGGCCGGGTCAATGCCGTTGGCAATAACATGCACTCGGCCGCGGCTTGCAGGATATGCATCGAGATAGGCGGCAACCCCTGGTGAAACCGCGATGATGGCCTGGGCCGCGCCAAAGGCCTTGGCCGCGATTGTCTCTGCCTTTTCCCGGTGCACCAGTTCTCGGTGCCGGCTCTGCTCTTCAATCAGCGGCGCATTGACCTCAAGGATGCCGGCAATCGCTTGGGATGCGGCATACTGCATGCCGGCGCTGCTCCACAGGGAATAGCGCTCGTAGATGCAGTCAAAGGGCCCGGCCGCCTGCAGCGCCTCTTTAAGGGTGGCGGCACCAGCCATGGCCGCCTGTTCGCGGGCGGCTGTGTTGCCGCGCGGCGGCTCCGGCAGGCTGTGTACTGGAATATCGTACAGATCGTCCGGCGCTGTACCGCCCAGGCGCATGGCAAAGAGCTGCACCGCTACCCCCTGCCGCCGCAGAGCGCGAATGACTTCCTGCACATGGATGGACGCACCCTTGGCACCGAAGACCGGAATGCCTGGATCCGCGCAAACATAGGCCAGCCGTATACGCTTATCTAGTACCGGCTTATCTATCCGGCTAGGCATCAGGTCCTCCTCACTGCTGTGCCGGCAGTCGCTGCGGGCAGATTGGAGGAGGCCATTTTGAACAGCTTGCGCTGGGCCGCCGCATTTTTGCGGATATCAAATTCCTCTTCAATAAGCTGTCGGGCTCGGCCGGCCAGAGATGTGCGCAGGCTGGTATCGTCCAGAAGGCGCTCCATGGCATCGGCCAGGGCTGCAGAGTCGCGCTCTGCCACACAAAGACCGGTGTCGTAGTGGCGCACCAGCTCAGGAATGCCGACCACATCGGTGGAAATCACAGGTGTGCCCAGGGCCATGGCTTCCAGTAAAACCGTGGGCAGGCCGTCGCGGTCGCCATCCGAGCTGATCACACAGGGGGCGACAAACATGGCCGCCTCGCGGAAGATGCGAATCAACTCCGCATGGGGTCGGGGTCCGGCCAGGCAGACCAAGTCGCCCAGATCGAGCTGCCGTATCTGCCAGGCCAGGGTCTCCTGCTTCAGCCCCTCGCCCACGATGCTGCAGTGGAAGGAAATGCCCCTTTCTCGCAACAGGGCACAGGCTGAGATGAGCACGTCAAAACCCTTTTTCTCCACCAGACGGCCCACGGCCAGGATTTCCCGGCAGTTCAGCTTAGGCGGCTCATAGCTGAAACGGTCCAGGTGCAGGCCGTTGTAGATGCGCTCAACCCGCTTGCCGGCCTCGCCATAGGTGGCCTGCAGATAGCGCCGGTTGTAGCCCGAAACCGTGATCACCGCTGCGGCATCGGCCAATTTTTTGTGCATGGCCTCTTGGTCAACCGCCTCGTGGTAGATGTCTTTGGCGTGCACGGTCAGGGTGTAGGGGATATGGGCAAGTCTTGCCGCAATGCGAGTGATCGTGGCGGCAAGGGTGCCGAAATGGGCGTGGAAATGGGTGATATTCCGTTCCCGCGCCTTCATGGCCAGTTTGATGGCCTGGAGCAGATCGCCCTCTTCCATCTCGCCCAGATCATCCAAGGCCTGCCAGAAATCCGGCAGTTCTGTGCGGGCAATCTGCATCAGTTCCCAGAGGCTGCGGGTGGCGGCAGTGATGTCGCGGATATAGGTGACCGGCGCCTTGACCTGGGCCAGGATATCCTGGAAATGACTTTCCCGGACCGGACGCAGGGCAAAGATGTCGATCTGCAGCCCGGCCTTCTCGTGCTCCAGGATCTCATTGACGATAAAGGTCTCGGAGAAGCGCGGGTAGCGTTTAACCACATAGGCCAGCGCAGACGGTTGCGGTGTTGTCATGATTAAGCCTCAACTGAGCGAGTGGATGGGGTAGTAGCAGGAGTGGTTGGCGGCAAAGTTTGCCGGCCGGAACATGGTGCCGACCAGGGCCGGAATTTTTTCCAGACCGCCGAAATCAATGCAGGTTCGAGCAGGCCTGAAGTCCTTGTCGGTATGGAGCCAGCGGGAAAGGCCGGCCGGATTCAGCTCTTCCAGGCTCATGCTGTCGACCACGCCCAGGGCCTGCAGGCGTTCGGCGCGGATGGTCTGCTCAAGTCGGGGCTTGCTGCGCGGTACGATCAGGGCGCGTTTGCCGAGGCTCAATATTTCCGTCACCGTGTTGTAACCGCCCATGGCAATGATGCGTTTGGCCCGCTGCATCAGAGTCATGGGTTCGGGCAGGAATTCCAGTACCCGCAAGCGTGGATTTTTTCTGGTCAGGGTGAGGAGGTGCCGCTTTTTTTCATCCGGTAAAAAGGGCCCGGTAACAATGATGCCGTACTCACCGTCCGGCAGTTGCGACAGGGCAAAGGCGCCGGCCACGTCCAGGCCGTCTTGGCCGCCGCCGACCACGCAGAGGGTAAAATCCTGTTTGAGCACATCCCGATCTGCCTGGCCAGCCAGCACCAGATTCGCTTCCCCTTCTCCGGCCTGCAGGCGATTTATGGGGTCGAGGTAGCCGGTAAAAGTGGTCTTGAGGCGCAGGGAAGGCGAAAAACTATAGGTAAGTGTGGGGTCGTACACGTCCGGGTCGCCATAAATCCAGACCGCTTCATAAAATTCCTTGATAAAAGCCTCGTTTTCTTGCTCCTGCCACTGCTTGCGCACCGCCTTCGGATGATCGAGGATGTCACGCAGGCCAAGCACGGTACGGGTGGTGTCCGAGAATTTCAGGTTTGCCAGCACCGGGCTCAGTTCCTGCAAAGCGCCGCGCGGCACATTGTCCACGATAAAGAGATTCGGCTTGAAGTGGGTCAGGGCAGCGCCGATTACCTGGGAGCGCAGGGTGACCAGGGTGTTGGTCTTCACGCACAGCGAGCGAGGGCTGTATTCGCCCTTTTGATCCTTGCTGTAGGCGGGCAGGGTCAGGCAGTCAACGCCTTTGGGAATGCGGAATGCGCCTGCCTCGTGGATGCCGGCTATGAGCAGAACATTAGCCGCCAGGGGCGGCGCGGCCAGGGCTTTGGCGATGAGCAGGTTGCGACGGATGTGTCCAAGCCCCATGGTGTCGTGGGAGTACAGGGCGATATTCATGGTCCTTCCCTTTCATTGGTATTGGGGTGCGGAAGCGCGGGGCGGGTATTCGGAAGATGGCTTGCTTTCCGGAAGGTGGCCTTGTGCCAAGATTCTCGTCTCTGCGCTTCGCAATCTAGAAGAACAGGTTCTCCTCACAAGCAAGGACAAACCAGCCTTCTTACTGAGATGAACGGATGGAGAAGGTGATTTATTCCCGTCGGCCTAACGCAAAATTCATATTTTTCTAACAAATAGCCCGGATGACTGGAAAAGAGCAGGCAGAGCGAGCCTGGGCTGGGGCAGGGAGGGACTGCGATCTACACAAGGAGAAAAGCTGAGGATATGTTCCACTTCCGGATCAAAGTGTTTTTAGACAGGCTTTGATCCGGGCTTGAAGTGGAACTGTGTAACTGCGTGGTTGTGAGCTCGCTTCGTTTATGGGCAGACAGAAGCGGCATGGATGAAGAAATTCGTTATCGCCGGATTGCCGCTAGAGCAGTTTCTTGATGGGCAGGAGGGAGAAAAAATCAACACTGCGCCGTTTCCACCAACTGGTATAGGGTTCGGAATCATGGCGGACGGTCTCGCCGTTCTTCCTGCGTTCCAGCCAGTAGAGCGAGCCTTCCGGACTCAGCCGCACCTCATAGGATTGGTACGGAATGGCCAGCCTGAAGGCCTCTTCCATCTGGGCCGCTAAAAGCTCGCTGTGGACGATAAAACCGCATTCCGTGTTGAGGTCTATCGAGCGCGGGTCGAAGTTGAAGGAGCCGACAAAGAGGTGCTTGCCGTCGATGGTAAAGGTCTTGGCGTGCAGGCTTGAGGCCGAACTCTGGCCTATGCCTTCCCGGTGGCCCATGAGGTCGCTGTCCATGGAATGCCGCCATTCATAGAGGGTCACCCCGGCCTTGAGCAGGGGAACCCGGCTGCCCACATAGCCCGAATGCACCAGCGCGACATCGGTGGCTGCAAGCGAGTTGGTCAGGACCTGCATCTGTACCCCCTTTTGCACCAGACCGGCCATGGCCTCGACATCTGCCTGCATGGGTACGAAGTAAGGGGAGATGAGTTCCATCGTCTTTTCGGGCAGCCCGGCAAGCCGGAACAACTTTGCCGGTACCATGTCTTCCGACCGAGCCTGGCCCAGGCCCTTGGCCGGAGGGTCGCTGATCATCTTCACCGGCACCCAGTGCCAGGGTAGATCGCCATCCAGAAAACGTTGCACCGCCCCGGAGGCGTTCATGGCCTGCAGATAACGCCCAGCCTTTTCGTCTGTTTCGTAGCCCTTGGCCCTCAGGTGGAGGTCTTCCAGGTCCTTGTCGGAGGGGTCGGACAGGATCAGTTCCGCCGGATAGGAGGAAAGGCTTGCCCAGTAGCGGTCAAAATCCTTGGAACTCTCCTGCGCCACCGGGCCCACGGCAAGCAGATCCGCGTCGATAAAGGAGGTTTCCTCAGGCACCTGGAAATATTCGTCGCCGATGTTGCGGCCGCCGGCAATGGCTATCTGGTTGTCGACGATGTAGAGCTTGTTGTGCATGCGCCGGTTTAAGCGCGAAAAATCAGTAAGAAAGCCGAGCCAGCGCGCCTTGCGGTACTGGAAGGGGTTGAAGAGGCGAATTTCAATATTCGGGTGCGCGTTCAGGGCCGCGAGCAGTCTGTCGATGCCCTGGGTACCGTTGTCGTCAACGAGGATGCGTACGCGCACGCCGCGCTCCGCCGCCTGGTACAGGGTCTCAAAGAGCAGGGTGCCGGCAATGTCTCCGTGCCAGATATAGTACTGGGCATCGATGGAGCGTTCGGCCGAGCGGGCCAGATGGATGCGGGTGGCCATGGCCTCGTAGGGCTCCACCAAAAGATGTACACCTGAAACCTCCAGCGGATGCTGGGCCAGCATGGGCGCAATGGAGCGGCCCAGGGCCGTGCCCTGGGTATCAGTGTAGGCGCTGGATGTGCTGCGCTGCTGCAGCGAGGGCAGAGAACAGGCCGAGCTGAGCAGCAGGAGGATGAGGAGAAAAAAATGGGCTACATAATTGAAACGAAACGAGGGCGGCGCGATTTGTCCCATAGAGGCTGTTGAGATGGTTGTGACAGCGTTGAAAGAGTACGGAGGCCATGGCATCTATAGCATCTACGGCATCCGGGTTCAGGTCTGCTGCGAGGCCATGAGTTTGCCGTCCTGTAAGGTCAGGCAGCGATCCATGGCGCGTGCCAGTTCCATATTGTGGGTGACCATGACCACGGCCAGGCCATGATTCTGGCTCAGTTCCTGCAAAAGGGTAAAAACGCGCCGGCCGCTGGCCGCATCCAGGTTGCCGGTGGGCTCATCCGCCAAAAGCAGGACCGGATCCATGACCAGTGCCCTGGCCAGGGCCACGCGCTGCTGCTCGCCGCCTGAAAGCTCACCGCTGCGGTGATGCAGGCGCTTGCCCAGGCCAACCTGGTCCAAGAGGGCACTGGCCCGTTCCACCAATAGCGGCCCCTGTTCACCGGCAATACGGCCCGGCATCATCACGTTCTCAAGGGCGGAAAATTCCGGCAAGAGGTGGTGGAACTGGAAGATAAAGCCCAGCTTGGTGTTGCGGTGGCGGGAGAGGCTTGTTTCCGACTTCTGCAGAAGATCCCGGCCCTTGAAGAGCAAGATGCCGCTGTCGGGCCTGTCCAGGGTGCCGAGGATCTGCAGCAAGGTGGTCTTGCCCGAGCCCGAAGCCCCGACAATGGCGCACATCTCGCGCGGCATGAGTGCAAAGTCCGCCTCATCGAGCACGGTAATGGTGTTGTCGCCGCTGGTATAGCGCTTGCTCAGCCCGCTTGCGGCAAGTAAGGCCTCATTCATAGCTGAGCGCCTCCGCAGGACGAACTTTGGCTGCCTTCCACGATGGGTATAGGGTGGCGGCCAGGGTGATGATAAGCGCAGAGAGGGCGATGATGGTCACATCTCCAGGCACCACCTTGATGGGGATGGTAGACATCGGGTAGACATTGCTGGGCAGTTCGATGATCTTGTAGCGCTTGAGCAGCTCGCAGACTCCCAGCCCGCTCAGCACACCGAGGATGGTGCCGATCACCCCGATGACCATGCCTTGGTAGAAGAAAATACGCATGATGGACGAGGTTTTTGCGCCCATGGATTTGAGGATGGCGATATCGCGGGTCTTTTCCATGACCACCATGATCAGGGCGCTGATGATGTTGAGGGCCGCCACCAGGATGATGAGATCAAGGGCAATGAAGATGCCCAGCTTCTCCAGTTTGAGGGCGGCAAACAGGTTCTGGTTCAACTGCATCCAGTCGCGCACCACGTAAACCGGCCCCAGCTTGGACCTGATATTCGCGGCCACGGTGTTGGCGCTTTCCACGTCGCGTACCCGCACCTCGATGGCATGCACAGCTTCCCGGCTCAGCCCGGCCAGGCTGCGAGCGGTATCCAGGCCGAGATAACCCATGTTGGAATCATACTCGTACATACCGGTGGAAAAGGTGCCGCCGATCATGCACACCCGCACCTTGGGCAGTACGCCCATGGGCGAAAGCGGCCCGTTCGGGGCCAGCAACTGCACCCGCTCGCCGGGCAGCACTTGCAAAGTGCGGGCCAGATCCTCACCCAAAACCAGGGCAGGGGGCCCGGCCTCGTCGTTTAAGCTGTCCAGACTGCCGCTGGTTATTTTGTCGCCGATCGTCACCACCTTGACAGCGCCGGCCGGATCGATGCCCCTGAGTACCACCCCGCTTGAGCCTGAGGCCGAGGTAATGAGCGCCTGGGTATAGATCATGGGCGTTTGCGCCACCACGCCGGGCACCATGGCAGCCTCGGCCATGACTGCCTCGGCGTCTTCGATGGGGCCGTCATAGCTCTGGATGATCAGATGGGAGTTGACGCCGATGATCTGGTCGCGCAGGCCTTCGGTGAAGCCGGTGTAGACCGACAAGACTACAATCAGCGCCATCACCCCGACCGCCACCCCCAGGATGGAGATGAGGGTAATCAGGGAAATGAACTTCTGCTTGCGCTTGGCCCGCAGGTAACGCAGGCTGACAAACCATTCAAAGGAGGCCATGCCTTTACCTTTTTATTCGCCGCTTTCCGGCTTGAGCAAAGGAAAGAGGATGACATCGCGGATGGAGGGCGAGTCGGTCAGCAGCATGACTAGGCGGTCAATGCCGATGCCTTCGCCTGCCGCAGGCGGCATGCCGTATTCCAGGGCGCGGATATAGTCCCTGTCCAGCACCGGATGAATTTCCTCGTCATCCCCGCGCTCGTCGATCTGCCTTTGGAAGCGTCGACGCTGGTCAATGGGGTCGTTGAGCTCGGAAAGGCGTTGGCAATCTCCCGACCGGTGATGAAGAGCTCAAAGCGGTCGGTCACGCCGGGGTCGTCCTCGTTGCGCCGCGCTAAGGGCGAAACTTCGGTAGGGTAGGATGTGATGAAGGTGGGGTCGACCAGTTTTTCCTCCACCAGGAGTTCAAAGAGTTCTGTCTTGGCCTTGCCGCCGCCGGCATCGGCCTGCAGCACAATGCCTTTGTTCTTGGCCAGTTGCAACAGGGCCTGGTCGTTGGTGAGGATGCTGGGGTCGAGCCCGCCGATCTGCACCAGGGCCTCGTCCATGCTCAAGCGCCGCCAGGGCGGAGCCAGGTTCACCTCCACGCCCTGGTAGACGATATCCATGGATCCGCACACCATCTCCGCAAGCCAGGCGATCATCTCCTCGGTGATATCCATCATGTCATGAAAGGTGGCATAGGCCTGGTAGAATTCCAGCATAGTGAATTCAGGGTTATGCCGGGTGGAGATACCCTCGTTGCGGAAGTTGCGGTTGATTTCAAAGACCTTGTCAAAGCCGCCCACCAGGAGGCGTTTCAGGTACAGCTCAGGCGCAATGCGCAGGTACAGCTCCATGTCCAGCGCCTTGTGGTGGGTCTTGAAGGGCTTGGCCGTGGCCCCGCCGGGCACGGGCTGCATCATCGGTGTTTCCACTTCAAGAAAACCGCGATCACTCAGAAATTCGCGGATCAGGCGGATGATTTCCACCCGCTTGCGGAAGACTGCGCTCACCTCGGGGTTGACGATCATATCCAGATAGCGCTGGCGGTAGCGGGTTTCCACATCGGTCAGACCGTGGAATTTTTCCGGCAGCGGCCTGAGCGACTTGCTCACCATCTGCAGTTCAGAGGCCTCAAGCGAAAGCTCGCCGGTCTTGGTTTTGAAGAGCCGGCCGCTGACCCCGGCGATATCGCCCACGTCCCATTTCTTAAACAGGTTGAAGCTCTCTTCGCCCAAAAGATCGCGGCGGGCATAGACCTGGATGTCGCCGCTGCTGTCGCGCAGGTGAAAAAAGGCGGCCTTGCCGAATTTGCGCATGGACATGATGCGCCCGGCCACGCGAAACACGGTGCCGGAATCATCATGCGCCTCGGCGACCAGGCCTTTGCCCAGGGGCAGCAGTTCGGCAATGGGTTGCGGGTGGGTGAAGTGGTTGCCGTACAGGGCTACGCCGGCGTCTGCCAAGGATTGGGCCTTTTCACGGCGCTGGGCAAGAAGACTGTTGAGATTGTCCATGATTATGCGTGCAGAAAATTTAATGAAGGATGGTACGAAATGAGTGAGAGCAAAAGTAGAGGCAGACTCAGAGCCCCAGATCTTGATTGATCAGGATCACTCGGATGCGGTGTTTGGGCCAGGATTTTTCGGTGATGGTCCAGGAGTTGCAAATCCTGTCCGGACTTTTGCAGTCGAAGCAGCGGCCGGTTTTGACGCAGGGTGTTTTTATGCCGCTGTGGCGGATGGCATTGATGGGCGCGGCGTAATTCTTGATGCGCTCCATGGCTGCCCCTACATTGGGCACCAGCTTGTTGCGGCCCACACAGATGACCACATGGTGCGGGCCAAAGGTAATGGCTGCGGTGCGGTTGCCCACCATATCCAGATTGACCAGTTTGCCGCATTCGGTGAGCGCGCTGGTGCCGGTGAAAAAGAGATCGCAGAGCAGGGCTCGGCGACGGTTTTCCATGACCGCTTCCCTGGGCTGTCCGGGGATAAAGGTCTCGATCAGTTCGATGGCCTGGTTTTCCCGTATCGCCTCGATGATGCCGGTTGCGCGCATGGTGAGTGAATCGCCCCAGGAGGCACTGTGCACCTCGATGCCCGGCATGATCTCGTGCAGGATAATGCCCCGTGCAGCCTCGGGCGTATCGGCCCGGTAGACGGCAAAGTTGTTGGCGCTTAGGGCCTCGGCGCAGCGCTCAAACCGCATGTTCCAGTAGCATTCAATATCGGGATTCATGGTCTGCCTGGGCAAGAAAAGACTGAAACAGCCTGTTGATACCAAACTCGTTAGAGTAGTTGGTTCGGTAGGGGCTGTCAATTGTTTCCGGGTTGCCCGGCTTGCGGTAGACTTGGTCAGCTTGAGGCAGCAGGAAATGGATGAGCCCTGCTTGAGCAGAAGAGAAAACGCCGCCCCGACGGGCGTGGCCATAAGAAGTGGAATTATTCCGGTTTCAGATCAAAAATGATATCAAGAAGGCGAGGAAAATACGACGCAGCTGTACAGAGAGGTACCCCGAGAAGGATTTTCCGCTGCCGACACAGGTAGCGTTTTGATATGGAATTGGAATCACATGGGGATGCGCCGTTCAGGACTGATGCGGCCGGAGCGCCTGCGGCTCAACCTCCTGGCGATCATGATCACCAGCGCCACTACCGCAAGCACCACTGCTGACACTGCGACAAGGGGCGCAAGCAAAGAAAGGATGGAGGTAATGGTGGCCGCACCCAACTCCACCGTGGACAGCACCGGGTTGGCCAGGCCTGCGGTGGTGAAGCTCGAAGCCCCGCGCACCAGGACAGTCCCGGCCTGCACCATGCCTGCGGCTCCGCCGCCCGCAATAACCGCAAGCGTCCACTGCAGAAAGGGCGAGGTGTCGGTGAGCACGGAGGCGGTGGTAATGGTGCCTGCGGCCACGGCTGCCGGTGAGGAGAGACTGTCCATGAGGTTGTCCCACCAGGGAATGTAGTAGGAAAGCACCTCGCAGACAGTTGCTACGGCAAAGACGCCGCAGGCCTCGGGCGTGGCGATCCACTCGAAACCGGGAGCCAGGGTCAGGTGTCCGTCCAGGGAGGCCAGGCTCATTACCAGAAGGGGTACAAAGACCCGGAACCCGCAAGCCGCACTCAAACCAATGCCTAAAAGAAGACTCAGCCATCCGTCCATATTGCTTGCTCCATGTTGCAGAGAGAGGTGAAGCAAAAACGTATTACCTAGGCCACTATCATGCCACTCTACTACCGGCCACAGATAAAAGCCGGCACCAGATGCGGCGAAAATGATGCAGCCCGAACCTGGGGCACCGGCCGACCAGGCAACGAAACCGGTACGGGTTCAAGCGTGAAGCGCCACGATCTTCGCTTAGGGTCGCTTAGGGCATCAAGCAGATACCGGTTTTTCCGGCAGCCTTGCCTAGTCAAACAAGTTGGGGCAACCAGGGCAAGGAATATAAATTTTGTATTAGATTTGATGATTACCTGTCCAGCCCATATAATCAACCTGAGTCCCTTTATCTCTGCGACCAAAGAAGAGGCTAGCTATGAACTTCAACCTCACCTCCACAACACCGGATGCGGCCATGCTCCTTGCCGATGTGCCGCTCCGACTTTTCACCGCCATCAGGGCCCACCGTTTCTACCCTGCGGCCAATCCGCAGGTGCGGCTGAGTCGCGAGCTGCTGTTGAACGCCATTGCCGAACTGCGTAAGTTAAAAGGAGATGCGGATGTCGAAGTTGCCTTGGCGGAGAACACCATTCTGATCTGCGGCGAACGTCTGAGCGAGAAGGAAAGCGGCCGCCGGCAGATTCAGGGCCTCAGTCATTTTTTCACCCAGTTCAATATCCACTCCTTTATCTTTCACAGCAGCTTCAACGAGGATGACTGTGAAATTTTTCTTCACCTGCTGGCAGACCTCATGGGCAGACGGGAGACTGCCGTGCCGGTGGCGGATTTGGTGGAACAGGCCCGGTTGGATTCAGTTTCCGTGGATACCAAACGCTACGTCGAGGTGCATGGTGGCGAAGGCGGCGAGAGCGGCGTTTCAGGTGTTCAAGGCGACGGCCAGCAGAGCGGCCATGGTCCGGCTGCAGGGAGGCACGTGCTCGGCTCCCTGCAGAGTCTCTCCCGTGAGCTGGTGGAGGAGCTGACCGGTCTGCCTCTGGGCAGCGAACTCAGCGCCGGCGAGAGTGAAGACTTGCTCGATGCGGTTTTGGAAGTGCTCTTCAATCTTGATCTTGAGGTGGATCCGCTCAAACGGCACCACAACATTGAAGAATCCGCCCACACCATGGGAAGCAGTTCGCCCGACCTCTTGGCCCGGCTTCTGCCGCAGCTGCCGGCCACACCGGTTGGCGATGCCTTTTTTCTCTCGGTCATCCAGGAACTTGCTCCGGCCCGCATGGAGCAGACGGTGATCCAACTGGAAACTGCAGCCCGTCAGGAAGGCGATGCCGGTCAACAGGCGAAAGCCGCAATTAACCGCCTGGCCGGCATGGGCGACAGCCTGCAGAATGGTTTAAGGGAAAATTTGGCCCAACATAACGACGCCCGCGAGCTGCTGGCCAGCGTGCACGATGAAGATGTACCGCCCCTGCCCCTGCAGTTGCGCTTGCAGCACCCCACTTGGGCGGCCTCGGTGCTGGCGGCGGCAGCGCAACAGAGCACGGTGGATACCGGTGCTAAAGGCTTCAACACCTTCAACAAGGTGTTGCGATTTTTTGAAGAGGAAACGGAAAGTACGAGCCGCCGGGAGGTGATGAAACAGGCTGCGGCCCGCATTGCCGAGTTTGCCCCGCCGGAACTGAGCGGGATTTTGGTACGCAAATTCAAGGGGATCTTTGGTGAGCAGTTCTACGAGGAAATCTTGCATCAGGTTTCCGATGTCCTTTTGGATGAATCGATTGAGCACCTGACCCCTAAACAGCTCAACCGCATTGTTGCGGTTTTGGTCAACGATATCCCCATGCAGGTGGGCAAGGCAGAGCTGGAGGATCTGATTCCTGCAGACAGCGCCCTGTTCAAAAAATTGGCGCGCACCAGGCAGGCTCCTAAAATCCGGGCGGAAATCGCGAGTCAGCTCGATGCGGCCGCACTGCAATCCCCACTGCAATCCATGGACGATCTGCCGGATGGTTTGCGCCTGCGCCTTGAAGAGGAGCACTGGCCGGCCAGATTGCTCGCCACCTCGGCCATGCAGGCCACAGACCCTGCTCATTTCCGGGCAGGCAAGGCCGATTTTTCCTCGCATGAACGCATGCTCAAGCGCTATGTCCTGCTCTTTGACAAGGGTAAACTCGCGGCCATTGCCGCCGAGACCGGCAGCCTTATGGCCGGTTTTGGCGAAGAAGAGCTGGGTCTCTTGCTGATGCAGCCTGAAAACACCGCCTTTGGCGAGGAAATCAAGGAAGAACTGCTGCACAAGATCAGCGGGGCCCAGGCTGAACGCATCGGCCTGCAACTGTGCAAAGCCCGGGAGAACAACACGCCGACTGCGCTCGCGCTTGACGGCAAGGCCCTTGAGGATGCCTACAAAAAAGTGCAGGAACAGCTCCGCCGGGAAAAGGTGGAAGCCATCATCAATGTACACCGGGAGCGGAAAAGAAAGCGCCGAGAAGAAGAGATCCGGCAGCTCAAGGGCGGGCTGGATGGGCTCATGCAGGGCGAAATCGAAACCTTGCTGTTGAAAGAGGTGGTGATCGGCGCGCCTGAGGCCATGCTTAGCCACCTGCAACAGGGGCAGGAAGAGCAGGCCGATCAACTGCTCTCCCAACTGGCCCGTGGACTGGCCCACAACAACCCGGACATACAAGCCAATGCCGCCACTGCCCTGGCAACCTGCGCAACCCTGCTGACCCGGCAGGAACAGTGGCAACGTCTGACCCGTTTGCTTCCAGCCCTCAGGCAGGCCCTGCGCTGCCCGGATCTTGAGCAGGAACAGGTGCAGGCCATTGTTACCGCTCTTTCTCGGCTGGGTGGCCGGCACCTGCAGCAGCAGCGCTATCTGCAGGCAGCCGATGCCTTCAACGCGCTGCAGATGTTCAGTGAAGCGCCCGAGGGTGAGGAGAGCCTCCGGCGTCTAAAAGTGGCCGGACTTGCGCGCGAGGCCCTGAAGGAATCCGCCCGTCCGGAAATACTGGAATCTTTGCTGGATCAGTACTTGCACTCGGACAGCAGCCGAGATGCGGCGGCCCAGGCCCTAGTCGGTCTTGGTATGGAATCGGCCCGTTATCAGATTCAGCAACTGCTCTTAAGCGAAAGTCGGGCGGAACGCACCCGTATCCTGCATTTGATTGAACGGGGCGGCAAGGCCTCGGTGAATGCGCTTTTGGAGCAGTTGAGTATGGAATCGCCCTGGTTTGTCACCAGAAGCATCATCCGGCTCTTGGGAGAACTGGGCAACTCCCCACTGTTTACTGCCATCCAGCCCTTTTTGAGCCATGCCGATATCCGGGTGCAGCAGGAGGCGCTGCAAACCGGCGCCCGCATAGGCGGCGAATATTTCAAGGAATTTTTGCTCAGGGCTCTGCACAGTGTGGATGATTCCCTGAAAAAGGAGGTGATCGAAAAGATCGTCGAGGTCAAGGATGATCGTTTTGTGAGGCCCCTGTGCCGGTTAATGCGGGATGAAAGCATCGGGGCTGCAGCCAACAGTGAAGAACTGCAACTCGCTATTGTGCATGCACTGGAACAAATCGGCTCGAAACGGGCCTGCAATGCCCTGGCCGAGATGGGGGCGGAGCCTGGAGAGGGTGAAAAACAGGGACTCAGCGGGCCGGTGCGTGAGGCCGCGGCTCGGGCAGTAGAGAGTCTGCACCTTGCCGGGGTAGGACAACAGCCTGTTTTTCCTGAATCGGTGCGGGCGCCGGAACAAGTAGAGTCCGCTTCAGGACTGGCCTCTGCAGCCACGCTCTCCAAAACAGCCGAAACTATGCGCACGCCCGAGGTGGAGCAGTTCTTCCGTCTCATCGAGCAGCAGGAGGTGGAAAAGGCCAAGGGGCTCTTGTTGGGTCTGGTCAGTGCTGCCGCTGCAAAAGGGGATTTCGCCAAGGCCGAGGGGCTGAAACACCACCTTTACTCGATTGAGGGCATGGCGCTCAGGGAGATTATTCAGGCAGAAGAATTTATCGAGCAGGCCAAGCAGCGGCTCATTCCCCAGGAGGATCTCCAGATTTGGGAGGCCCTGCATACAGAGCTGAGTACTGAAGAGTTTCAGGCCGTTTATCATAGTTTTGAGCACCGCATCTATGCAGCGGAAGAGCCCATCGTCAAGCAGGGGGAGCGCAACGATCACCTCTTTTTCATCAACCAGGGCAGTGTCAAGGTATCCTACAGCGACGGCAAAAAGGAGGTGTTCGTCACCACCCTGAACCGGGGTCATGTGGCGGGCGAGAGCTTCTTTACTCCCTCCATCTGGACCGTCACCCTGACCGCGCTCATCCGGGTGCAGGCCTACCTCTTGCCGCGCTCTGCCATTATTTCCTGGGAGGAGGGCTTTCCGGGACTGCGCAATAAGCTGCTCGAGTTCTTCAACACCTTTGACAATACCTGGTCTTTTTTGGAGCGGAAAAAGCTGGAACGCCGCAAGCACGAACGCTTCAACCTCACCCGGAAGATCCTGGTGCAGCCGCTCAATCAGGAGGGCCATCCGGTGGGGCGCGGATTTCGCGCCGAGACCTTGGATGTCTCCGTGGGTGGTACCGCCTTTCTGGTGCGCATCGGCAGGCAGGAAAATGCCCGCATCTTACTTGGCAGAAAGATGCAGATCATCTTTCCGGTCAGCGGGGAGGCGCCCTATCAGTATTTGCCCGGCATGATTATCGGTGTTCAGCCCTACCAGTTACTGGAGAGCGACTACTCGGTGCATTTCCGTTTTGACCGACTCATGCAGCAGGAGCAGCTCAAAATTATCCTGGGCTGATAAGGCTCAGCCGATCTGTGTACCGGTGTCTGTAGCGAATTGCAACACCGGTTCCCAGAGCAGGCAGACCCGGACATCATAAATATCGCTTCTTCGGGGCGCGATGGTCACCACCTCCAGCTCAACCGCGGTCGGGTCCCAATCGGTGCTTTGCTCCTGCACCTTTTGCTGCAGCTCAGCCGCTAAAGCTTCCATCTCCTGACTGAGCCGGGCTACCTCCTCCTGGGCCAGATGCACATCCTGACGCTCCTTCATAAGCTGGCCGGCATTGCGCACCCCACGGGCCGACTTGTTGGCCGTGGTGCTGGAGATGACCTTTCTTCCCAAAAATGCGCCCAGGATGGCCGAACCGATGGAGATGGCGGTTTCCATGCCTTTGGCCCGCACATCGCTTTCCTCCTTGCTCAGTTTGGCCTCGGCCCGCTGCAGCCTGGCTTGCACCTGCTGCTGTTTCTTGGCATAGATCTGCTCAAGGGTGGCCATGGCCGCCTCCTTTTTTGCTGCCAAAGCAGCGGCGATCCGTAGCCTGAAGGCCTGCTCCGGCTCATCCGGGGCAGACTCCAGGCCCAGCGATTTTACCCGAAAAATTCGCAGGGATTGGCTGCGGTAGAGGTGGTCGGCCAGGCGTTTTTCTTCTTCGCCGAAGTTTTTCAGCACCTTCATTTCCGGCGGCAGATCGGCAAAAAGTGCTGCCTCGGGCGCTTCTCCGGCCAGTTGCTCAAAGGCAACGGCAAAGGGGCCGGCCTGATCCCAGCTTGTGACTCCCGCAGCCGTGGGTAGCGGCAGTTGCAACTGAACGGCCGTGGTCTGATCAATACCCCGGCGCTGATCCACATTGCGCACCGAGGCCAGGCCCAGAAGCGAGGCTTGGTACTGTTGCTCTGCTCCGGGCAGGGGCGCAGGCACGTAGTACTGGGTGATGGCCCCACTGACCAGCGGCTTGGTTGCACTGTACAAGGTTGTTTGTTCTGGAGCAGCGCTGGTGCCGGAATCGGGCGCGCCTGCGCCTTCCTGTTGTACAGGGTCAAGCCGGGCCAGTTCCACCAGAGAGATGGGCCCCTTGAGATACGACATCACCCAGCGGGTACTGAAGAGCAGCGGTTCATCTCTGTGGGCCGAATAGAGGAGGAAAGTGCGCTCCTTTAATCCGGCCAGCAGGTTGCGGATGCTGTCCTTGTCCAGCTTGTTGTGAGCACTGCCCATGCCGGCCAAAACCCGGTCTTGATCCTGCCGGGTCTGCAGACGGCCGATAAACCAGCTGCCGATATTGGCCAGGCCCTTGTAGTCCAGATCAACCGGGTTCTGCGTGGATAGAACCACGCCCAGGCCAAAGGCGCGCGCCTGCTTGAGCAGAAGCAGCATCGGTTCCTTGGAGGGCGGATTGGCAGTGGGCGGAAAATAGCCGAAGATTTCATCCATATAAAGCAGGGCACGCAAACCGCTGCTGCCTTCCTGCCGCCGCATCCAGTTGATGAGACGACCAAGCAGCAGGGTAACGAAAAACATGCGCTCACCATCGCTGAGATGGGCAATGGAAAAGATACTGATGCGCGGTTTCCCTTTATCCGTGTAGAGAAAATTCTCGATGCGTAGCGGTTCGCCCTGCATCCAGCTCTTGAAGGAGGGGCTGGCAATGAGGGTGTTGAGCTGCATGGCGAGCTCCATGCGCTTGCTCTGCGGATAGAAGGCATCCACCGGAAAGACACCGATCTGGGCAAAGGGCGGCTGCGCCACTGCCGCGATGAGTGCGGCCAGGCTTAAGGATTCACCCTTTTCCCAGGCATGCAGCACAATGGATGCTAGGAGCACATGCTCGCGGCTCTTCATGGGGTCGGCCTCGATATCCAGAAGGCCGAGCAGGGAGGAAACCGAGGCATTGACCAGTTCGGTCAGGGTGTCTTTTTCGGCCACGATATCCGCCGGCGGCGCGTCCAGAGAGTCCAGCACCGAGACCATGCGGCCGGCGGAACTGCCGGGGCTGTACACGGCAAAATCCGCGCTTTCGCGCATGCGGCGAATGCGTTCGCCATCCTGCTGCCAGTCTGCCAGCCCTTTTTCCCAGGAGACAGCGGTCTGCCGGGCCAGTTCCGACACGCTCAGGTCTTTGCGGGCTGCGGCTTGCGGATCGATCCAGGGCTCGAAATCAGCCGGCGCAAGATCCGGAAAGCTGAGGAGCAGGTTGCCCATATCCCCTTTCGGGTCGATGACAATAGCGGGGATGCGATCCAGGGCCGCCTCTTCCAAAAGGGCGATACCCAGACCGGTCTTGCCGCTTCCGGTCATGCCGATGATGGCGGCATGGGTGGTGAGTTGCTTGTTCTTCAGCAAGAAGGGGGCTGCCGTTACCTTGCCGCCGGCAGCGTCCACTTCACGGCCAAGGTAAAAGAGATCCAGTTGCTCATAGGATTCGGATGTTGCCATATTCTTCTCCATTGCGCTCAAAAGCCGAGCGTCGTGCCTGCACATTCTGCTTGTGCATCAGAAAATTAAACGCTTTTATGAATCAGTTTCAAACGACCTGCAGGACAATGCGTCCACTGCGCAGGATAAAATGGGGCTTTTGTCCATGCAACAGCATACTCTCTCCCGGCTCTTTTCCCTCATCCTTGCTGCTCTATTTGCCATTCCTAATGCCACGGGCCGCTATCAGGCCAGCATGCGACTGATAGTGGTCTTTGAGATTGCAGTGGAGGAGAATGTAAACCGCCCGCCAACGCTGCAACTCTACTACGACAAAGGAAAAGGCTTCAGCGAAAAGCAGAGCATACGGGTAGTGTTGCCGGAAAAGGGTGAGCCCAAGCAAATCCAGGCGTATCTACCTACCACCAGCCTGCACGGACTGCGCTTTGATTATCTCAACGGGCCTGGGAGGGTTACCCTATCCAATCTTAGATTTATGGATCCTTTTGGCATGAGCCTGGCAAGTGGTTTCAGTGCGGACAGATTTAATGTGAATCAAACCCAGGATGTATCGTTTACAGGCAATACCCTTACTGTTGTATCTCAACCTGAAGCGGATGACCCGTATATTGTCTTAGCCTTCAAACCGCCACTTACTGCCTTGAAACAGGGAAAAATCCAGTCGAGTGTTCTATTTGGCCTGAAAATTTTTGCTATCATGGCGATATGTGTTGAAATTCTTTTTTTCATCATTGGCAAGAGCTGGTTCAACGATTGGCTCAGGAAGAGAAAATCGGGAAAATGCAATACTTAGAGGTCAAACTGCTGGAAATATGGGGTAACGCCGCCGTAAGTACAGAACAGCAATGAGAGAGATACCCGACACAGCGAGGCCGCTAAGCATAAAAGGAGGGCGGTAGCAAAGCGTAAGGTCTTGTTTTCCGGCAGAAGACAGCCAAACCCCGGAAAAACCGAAATCAAGCTGCAAGAGCGACTCCCTTTTCCCGTTGACCATGACCTGCCAGCCCTGATCGAAGGGGATGGGGAAAAAAAGGATGCCCGGTTGATCCAGGGTGATAGTACCTGAAAAACGGTGTTGATTCCAACTGTGCAAAGTGAAGTCCGGTACCGACTGGTGTGTCGTAGTCGGGTTAGCGCCGCTGTAGAGTGCCACTCCAGGGACAGGATCATTCGTTATAACCGTATGGGGCACAAGGGAGAGTTTGTCTGCTGGAGCCAGGTTTTGAAAATTCTGGGGACTGATTTGCCGGTAAAACATGCGGCCAAAGGCATGCACAGAATCATTTTTATAGATGCGCATGCCGTGTGATGCATGCATGAGGGAAAAACCGTTTAACCCGCTGCATTCTTCGTCGTTTCTGCAGAGGAAGTATTTGACTCCTAAGAGTGATTGCAGAGGCCCTTTTTTCTCCAGACCATACCTGTAGGAGTTGAGGTTGGGAGAATTTTCTGAGAGGTGGAAGTTGTAGAAAAAATCCCGTATCCCTGCAGGGGTAAAGCCGAGATAGGCTTCCGTGCCGAAGTTGCCTTGTACCAAGGCATCGTTCAGATAAACGTCTCTATATCCTTTTTCTATTCTATAAAAACTTTTGTCAGTATCTAATAAAAATTGAAGAGCATTTTTTGTTTCAGTATTGAAGTAGTATTCTCCTCGATA
>JAUNUN010000038.1 GCA_030538155.1 bacterium | reverse complement strand
TGCAAAGGGGCAGGTCTTTTAAGGCCTACTGGCAGCCATTATGGCTAAGCGAGTAGCGAGTATAATCCCTTAATAATTTTGTGAGACAGAAGTGGCATCAATGGAAAATGAGCATAGCCATTACTGCCGGATGATTTCCGTATCCGGGGTTGTTTTCAATGTACGCAGTTGCTGTATTTTTGCACGGTCGCCCGGTTTGATGCGGTCAAAACGCATGTCGCTGAAGCTCAACTCGGTGAGGGCGTCGAAGTAATCTTCCATGAGCAGTCGTTCGATCTGCAGATCCTTGTTTATCCAGATCTGTGCCTGTTTTAACTGTGATTGCGGCTCCTTGGGCACAAGGTACAGAGCCCTCAAACCAGAGGGCGGCGGGCTGAGCTGAAAGTCGGCATCACCTTCGCTCACGGTAAAGGTCTCGCTCAGACTGCTCTGGCCGGTGAACAGGGCGTAGGTGAGGTCGGCATCAAGCGCCTCGGCGGAGCTGATCAGCAACTGTTTGTCTGCCGGCGTGTAGATCTGTATTTCCTGACCGTCATTGATAATGGTCTGCTCATCCGGACCAAGATATTCCCAACGGATCACCCCGCCTTTGGCAGCAAAATCCTTGCTGTCGCTTGCTCCTCCCGGCCGGAAGAAAAAGGCCTTGCCGTTGCCCTCCCGTACTCGGCCGCCGCTTTTGCTCAGTTGCTGAAAGGAGCATTCCAGGCTTTGCATCTTGGCGTAGTTTTTTTCCACCTGGACAAGCAGGCTTGCACGTTCTCGTTCTGAGACAGGCTGTTTTTGCGTTGCAATTTGCTTCTCTGCGGCAGCCAAGGCCTGACTGCCGACAAAAGGGGGGACAGTCAGCAAGGAAAGACAGCAGAAAGAGAGAACAACATAGTTTCTAAACATTGATTTTCTCCAGATGAACAGACCGCCCAAAAATGGAGGCAGCCAGGGATTGCACCGGCGAAGACAGATCCGAAACATAGTACCTGTTTGCCGTATCCGGTGCGTGCAGCGATTCATACAGGGCCGTATCCTGGTCAAGCATGGTTTTTAGATACAGGGCCGCTTCAACAGATGAGTCAATAATATGCACTCTTTTGCCGATGCGGGGAATAATGGCTTTTTTCAGCAGCGGATAGTGGGTGCAGCCAAGAATAAGGGTGTCGATCTGTTTGTTGCGCAGCGGGTGCAGGTACTTGCGCACGATCATCTTGGTTTCCCGCCGGTCCAGCCAGCCTTCTTCCACCAGCGGTACCAGTAGGGGGCAAGCCTGGGGGTAGAGTCGGCTCTTCGGCCGAATCTCCTCCAGACGCTTGCCGTACACACCTGAGTTGACGGTTGCTCGGGTGCCGATAAGCCCTATGCGACCGTGTTCGCTGAGGTCGGCAGCCTTGCGAACCGCTGGACTGATCACATCGATAATGGGCATCTGGTACCGTTCCCTGAGGATGTACGATGCGGTACTGGAGGCGGAATTGCAGGCGATTACAATGATTTTGGCCCCTTGCGCCAGTAAAAAATCCGTGTTGCGGCAGGAATATTCAATGAGCATTTCCCGGCTCTTGGAGCCATAGGGGGAATGGGCAAGATCGCCAAAGTAAATGTAGGGCAGGTCGGGCAAGAGTTGTTCAATTGCCCGTGCAACGGTCATGCCGCCGACACCGGAATCAAAGATACCAATCATACAGGCTTGCAGGGGGAGATAAGAAGGGAAAAATCCAGGTAGCGCCAAGGCAAAAAAGGCTGAACCTTGTTGCGTGGCGCATAAGGTTCAGCCTGGAGACTGCTGCACAGGAGAACTGGAGGGCGCGCCGGTAAAAAATCGCAGACCACTGGTGTATGTGGTGGTATTATGCTGGTGGTATTATGCGGGATTTACCGCACAAAGCAATAGGGCGCGTTTAGAGATAACGTGCTGCTTCTCTTACTTTTTGGCTGAACGGGAATCCAAATATTTACGCAGATTCTCGGGCAGGCCGCGCTCCTTACCGGACTGGGAGCGTTTTTCCGACAGGGCCTTGGAGCAGAGGGGCTGCCGGGCAGACAGGCCGTATTTTTTTCTGTAGCTTCTGGAATCCAACCCGTGCGAACTCAGGTGCTTGGGGGAGAGCATTTTAAACTCTTGGCCGCACTCCATGCAGATGATTTTATTTCTTTGAATGGATTTCTTCGGATCAAGGAAGGGGACAGTGCTGGCACCCTCTGGCTGTTCAACATCAGCTCCAGTGGCTTCGGCATCTTGCAAGGCTTTAAGGGTCTGGAAGGTATCGTTGAGGGCAACTTTTATTTCATCCAGATTCATCTGTTTGCTGCTGATTTGCGACTGAATAATTTCTGCAGTCATTTCGACAAGCGATTTAGCCATCGTATACTCCTGAAAAAAGAGGGACGGGATGTTAAATATGTAAGGTAACTTTTTTGACTTATAATACTAACATTTTCTTTGTCAAGTAAATGTAATGTTTAATGGTATTGAATGGGGATAAACGTACATCGTATCGAGAAATGCCCTGCAATGCCGCGAGAGCGCCGGAGGATACAGTCAGAAAAAGCATACACTGGCCCAGAGATGTTTTGCCTTCTTCAATGTAATGGGAGTAATCTTTTACTGGATTTGTTGTAGAATATGCTTTGTGCCTGCAAACCGGGCGTATAAAAATTTATACGTTTAATAGTCGTGTATACGTATTGAGTTGATGAATTTTATCATGATTTTTTGTTGTCAACAGCCCTTACCAGTGATTTTGAGCACTACCAAGATTTATGTATTTTTTATACGCAATACTTTTTCTTGCTGTAGCGTGCAGAGAAATACGGATCAGCTCCTGCATGATCTTGAATTTTAGTTGCTTTATCCTGCACCATACAGCAGTCTGTACATCATTTCATGTTGAGAAGGCTTGTTGTGGCTGACAAGAATTTCGAGATCCGATTCTAGAGAGAGGAAAGCCGAGATGAAAGAACAAAGGTTGTATGTACCTGTTTTGAGCGCCATGCTTTTTCTGGCAGCACCGCTGTATGCTGAAACGGATGTGTTTTCTGCACACACTCAAAAAGCGAACTTTGTCGCCCAGGAGAGTTCTATCGCCTTTGCCGCCCATATCGGGGCCGGTTATCTGAGCGGAGAGGCCAACGAACTGGTTTATGACCCCTTTACAGGTCAAAAGATCAGCGAACTCAAATGGGATTTGGACGAGGTGTATATGTTCAATGTCGGCGGTTCAATTGCGCCGCTTGCCTGGTTGACCATTTCTGCGGATTTCTGGATCAACCTGAACAAGGGCAATGGCGCCATGGACGACTACGACTACCTGGTCACGGGCTATGGCGGCTACAGCCATTGGTCGCATCACGGCGATACCGACCTGAGCAGCGGCTACATGTTTGATATCAATGCCGCCTTTACCTTCTATCAGGCGGGCGAAACCAAGTTCAGCGTCTTGGTCGGCTACAAGCACGATAACTGGGAATGGGAATCCTACGGCGGGTCCTACGTGTATTCGAACGCATATCTGCACGATACCGTGGGCAGTTTTCCGGCGGGTGAAAAGGTCATCACCTACAACCAGTGGTATGATGTGCCCTATATCGGCCTGGGTTTTGAATCTGCTGCAGGGAGAATGTTTTTCAAGGGCAGGATCATCGCCTCGCCCCTGGTTACTGCTGGTGATGATGACATCCACCACCTGCGCAACCTGCGTTTTGAAGGCGATTTCGACTATTCCTCCATGTTCGGCATCGACCTTGGTCTTGGCTACAACTTCACCCCCAACCTGGCCCTGACAGCTGCCTTCAAGTATCAGAAGTATGAAGAGGCCGACGGCGACACCCTCATCACCGATCTTGTCACCGGCGCGCAGCAGCAGGTTTCAGGCGATGCCGCCGGTGTGGATCATTCCGCCTCCATGGTTTCCGTGGGCTTGCAGTACCGTTTTTAGGTTCTATCGACAGGAATACAATCAATTGAAAAAGCTATCAGCGCACGGCCAGGAGGGCAGTCTTGCACTGATAGCTTTTTTGTTTCGAGGCATCATGCATGAACCCGGCGCAGAGCAGTCGTGCAGCGTGCATCTTGATATGAATGCGGAATTATTCCACATTCATATCAAAGCCCTGTTTTTCCTCTCCTCCTTGCTACATTCCCGTTGATTTTTGAACCGGAATTAAATCTTCGCCTGACCCTCGCGCTCTTCCGGTTCCGGCAGATGTGGCGTGTCCAGAAGATCAGCCACAGCCTGGTGCAGATCAAGGGCAAGCTGCTGCTTGTCTTTGGCTTTGAAGCCCTGGGTGGCAATGGGCGCGCCGAGGCGCAGCACTATCTCCCCTCCATTGGCCAATACCTTGCCCTTGGGTAAGACCTGGTAGGAGCCGTTAAAGCTCATCGGTACAATGGGCACACCTGCCTTGATGGCAAGCAGGATAGCCCCGGCCTTGAACTCCTTGAGGCGGCCGTCGTCGCTGCGGGTTCCTTCCGGAAAGATGAGTACAGACTTGCCGGCCGCAATCTTTGCGGCTGCCTCATCCAGGCTTTTCATGGCCTGTCGGCCATGGCTGCGATCAATGGGGATATAACCTACCTGCTGCATGGCCTGGCCAAAGACCGGTAGGTTGAACAACTCCTTCTTCGCTATCCATCTGAAGTCATACGGGAAATATCCCTGAAAGGCAAAGATGTCAAACTGGCTGGCATGGTTGCCGGCAAAGATGTAGATTTGCTTGGGATCGATCTTGTCCAAGCCCTCGATGCGCACCCGCACATTGGCCAATCGGCAGATGGTCTTGCCCCACCAGCGCGGAAACTGCTGGGCCTTCCATTCACTGCGGCGCAGCCAGAGCATGTCGACAAGGGCAAAAAGGGACACAAAGAAAGTAAGAAAAGGCGCGAGAATCAAAGTGACAACAGCGCGCAGGGTTTGCAGAGGAGACATGGCAAATTGTTTGGCTGGTCGGCCGCAGGGCTGTTGCGGCTGGTTTTGGTTCGAATGGTGCTGGTTTCGTATCAGGGCGGTGGAGAGAATGCAAGTAGACTCAGAAGTCGTTCCAGTTGCAGATCAACGAAAATATATCAAGGAGGCGAGGAAAATACGATGCAGACGCACATACCGCACTCCGAGGCGCGTTTGCCAAAGTCCGCTTAGATTGGGCTTTGATATGGCATCGGCATGATGCGCCTGCAGCGTGATTTGGGCTGGCTCAAGGCCCTGGCAGACCTGCTCTTTCCCCCCCATTGCCTGGGCTGTGGGGCCGCCTTGGCTGCCACGGTACCCCCGCTTTTCTGCCGGACCTGTCAGGATGATCTGCCCTGGATCACTCCACCCCTGTGCATCTGCTGCGGCACACCATTTCAGGCAGGCGCAAGCCATCTCTGTGGAGCGTGCCTTGTCAAAGCTCCTGCTTTCAACTTGGCCCGGTCGCTCTTTCGTTATCAGGATCCACTGCGAAGCCACATCCTGGCCCTGAAATTTCAGCGTGATCTGGCTCTTTTACCCAGCCTGGTCGCGCTCTGCGGGCAGGCGGTTGTGTACACGGAATTGACCGAGCCGGATTACATGGTTCCGGTACCCCTGCACCCGATTCGTCTGCGCGAGCGCGGTTTCAACCAGGCTCTGCATCTGGCCCGGAGCTGTTTTCCCCAGTGGCAAGACCGTATCGCGCCTCAGCTCCTGCTGCGTCTGGAGCATAGTCCGCCGCAAACCTCCCTTGGCGGCCGGGCCAGACGCCGCAACCTGCACGGAGTGTTCAGCGTGGCCAAGGGAGTGCAGCTAGCTGGTAAAAAAGTACTTCTTGTCGACGATGTCTTTACGACCGGCACCACGGTTGAGGCCTGTTCCCAGGCCCTGCACGAGGCAGGGGCAGCGCGCATCGAGGTCTTGACCCTGGCCCGCAGTGTGGTGAGATAGGGCCGTCTCCTATCCCTGATTGGCTGCCGTCAGGGCCTGGTCAAAATCGGCGATAATGTCGTCGATGTGCTCCAAGCCAACGGAAACACGGATCAACTCCGGGCTGACCCCGGCCTGAACCTGCTGTTCGGCATTCAGTTGCCGGTGGGTCATGCTGGCCGGATGCAGCACCGAGGTGCGAGCATCCGCCACATGCACCACCAGCTTGGCCAGCTTGAGGCTGTTCATGAAGCGCTCGCCTGTCGCAGCCCCGCCCTGCACACCAAAGGTGAGCACACCGCTTGTGCCCTTGAGAAAGCGCTGCGCCAGGGCATGGTTCTTATCCGTCTCCAGGCCGGGATATTTCACCCACTGCACCCTGCTATCAGCGGCCAGCCATTCAGCCAGCCTGGTGGCATTTTCAGAATGCCGTTCCATGCGCAGGTGCAGAGTTTCCAGACCAAGGTTGGAGAGCCAGGCATTCATCGGGGCCAGTACCGCCCCCATATCGCGGCTCAGTTGCACCCTGGCCTTGAGGATATAGGCGCTCTCCTTGAAAGCCTCGCTGTAGCTGAGACCGTGGTAGCTGGGGTCCGGCTCGGTTATTTCCGGAAATTTGCCGTTAGTCCAGTCAAAGCGGCCGCTATCGATGATGATGCCGCCCAAACTGGTGGCATGGCCGTCTATATATTTGGAACTGGAATGCACCACGATATCCGCCCCGAATTCAAAGGGACGACACAGGTGCGGAGTAGGGAAGGTGTTGTCGACAATCAGCGGAATTTTCGCTTCGCGGGCAATGGTGCTGAACTTGTCAAAGTCGAGCACCTCGGTGCCGGGGTTGGACAGGGATTCGGCAAAGAGGCAGCGGGTGTTGTCCTGAATGGCGGCAGCGATTTCCGCTGCCGGCGCATGCTGATCCACAAAGGTGCAGGTAATGCCCAACTTGGGCAGGGTCTGCGAGAGCAGATTGAAGGTGCCGCCGTAGAGTGCCTGGGCCGCCACAATATGCTGGCCGGTCCGGCAGATGTTGAGCAGGGCATAGGTTATGGCAGCCTGGCCCGAAGAGCAGGCCAGCGCACCCACACCGCCTTCCAGCATGGTCATTTTCGCCTCGAACTCGGCCACGGTGGGATTGCTGATGCGGGTATACATGTGGCCTGCGGCCTTGAGGTCAAAGAGATCGGCAATGCCTTTGGCCGACTCATAGGCATAGGTGGTGCTTTGCACCAAAGGGACAATGCGGGGCTCGCCATCGGCAGGTGTGTATGCGCCTTGAACGGCAATGGTTTCAAGCTTCCAGTCTGTAGATTGCATAAATAATTTTCCTGTTACCGGTATTGTTCAATGGATTGATGGGTTGAGTTGCGGTTTCGGTACTACGGTGCATAGCAGCACACAGCACATTATTGTCTCTTTCTGGGAATGGGAGAAAAACCCTCGCCTTCAGGCGAAGGCTTTAGCGGGCCCGAAGGGCCGAATATTATACCCCCGACTTAATTTGAAGCTTTATTATTGCCGTACACTTTGTCGCCACTTAGATGCGACGTTTTTTGGGGGGCGGCTGCGACGGCCGGATTCAATCCGGCCGAGCGAATAGAGCCGCCGAAGCTACCGCCTTCAGGCGGTGGGGAATTCACTCTAAACGAGCCTTGTTCTCTTGTGCCTTGTCTTTCACTTGTACGGTTTGTTGGCCATTTGCAGCCTGTTCCTCTGCAGAATTCGGCGCAGCCGGTGGGGCAGCTTCGGCGGTATCAGGAGTATGCGCAATCAAGGGCTTTTGCAGCAAGGGCCGGGGCGGCCGATTGAGAGCCTTGATCACGGTCGGATCGCGCTCATACACATCCGGGCTGAAACTGACCGCGCCATCGGCATCTCCCTTGGCCGTAATGTAGAGCAGGAACACCGGCAGCGGGCTTTTCAGGGAAAGACCCGTGGTCTTGCCGGACTCCAAAATCTGGTCAAAGCGGGCATCGGTCACGGTGTTACCGGGATCATTGGCCAAGATCATCCGGCCCAGGTCCAGCGGAGATTGCACCCGGATGCAGCCATGGCTCAGGGCGCGGCTGTTCCTGCCAAAGAGGCTCTTGCTCGGGGTATCGTGCAGGTAGACATGAAAGGGATTTGGAAACATGAACTTGATGCGGCCCAGGGCATTGTCCGGCCCGGCATCCTGGCGCAGCACATAGGGAAAGCCCCGGGTCAGGTAACGGCTCCATTCAATACTGCGGGCATCGACCGGGTTGCCCTTGAGATCGTAGACCTTCAGGTTCTCGTTAGCCAGATAGTTGGGATCCTTGAGAATCTTGGGAATGGTCTCGTTTTTCAGCATACCCGGCGGAATGGTCCAGGTCGGGTTGAGCACCAAGTAGGTGATGGCAGAGCGGAACACCGGCGTTTGATTGTAGGGTTGGCCCACCATTACCCGGCTGGTCCAGAGGGTTTCACCGTTGTGGCGGTAGTGCACCTGAAAGCCGGCAATGTCCACCAGTACGGCCGAGGGCGGCATGTCGTGCAGGGTCCAGCGGGTGCGCTCCAGATTGGCGCGAATCTGCTGAATGCGGTCTTCAACCGGCATATTCATGGCAGCTATGGTATTTTTGCCCGCCACCCCGTCTGCCTCCAGACCATGTCGGCTCTGAAACTGCTGCACAGCCGCAGTGAGGGCCGAGTCGTAGTGCTCACCCGGCGCAAGCTCTACTGCAAGATCTCCACCGGCAACAAGGCGCGTACGCAGGGCCTCAACCCGCTGGCCGCGCATGCCCGGTTTCAGGCTTGGCCCCTCGGCAACCCTGGGCCATCCGCCCTGACCGGCCTTCTGCTTGTACAAGGCCAGACCTTGTTTCAATGCCTGATAGTTGGGGTGCTGCGGGGCTCGTTCCTGCATGGCCGCCACAATCCGGCCTGAACGGATAACATCCAGGTAATAGTCAGTATCCACTTCAGGGGGCGGGCCGGCGGCCAAACCCTCCTTTTCCTCCACATCCCGACTATCTACCTTGCCGTGCAGGATGTGTTCACCCAAAAGGATGAGCGCATCCGTGAAGAGTATGTCCCGATCCAGCATCCGGCCGGGGCCTACGGCCTGAGTGGCATCATCGTCAGGCTCGTCGCTCAGGGCAGCGTTGATGCTCGCCAGGTGGTAGTCAGCCGGGATCAGGCCCTCTTCAGCGGCGGCAATAACCGCCCTGCCCAGAGCAAGGATTGTATGCGCATCCGTCCACAGGGGCTGGAAATTATTTTTCCGGTAGATATCCAAGAGCGGGCCCATGGTGTAGATGGGTTCAGCCCCTACCTGCTGCATTTCGTCAAAATAGAGCTGTTCCAGCCGTTGCTGCAACGGAGGCGCAGACTCCGGTTGAGAAAATGCGACCAGGGGCACAGTCAAAATGAACGCCAGGAACAGGCCGGCAGAATACAGAACGATTTTTTTTTGCATGGGTATATATGGGCCTATATAGGCCGCCCTGCCGGAGTATTGTGACCGGCTGGGCGGGTACAGGATGAAGGGGCTGTTTTCGGCATGCTGTCATATCGTGACGACCCTGGAATGACAAGCGGATTTGTGCACTTCATTCCACAGCAAAGCGCCGTCTATGTCGTCTTTATTTTTCGTAATCCGGCACGGGGGCTAAAAACCGGATTCCCGGATCAAAAGAGAGTGCAAGTTGCGCCACATGCGCAGGGCATAGCTGCGCGGTTCGCTGGCAACGCGCACATAGCCCCGCTGAATGGCGGTCATCGGCATACTGTTCGCTTCAACTGCCAATACCACCAGAAAGATCGATTCCTTGGGCCGGTAGCGGCCGGGCTGTTCCGGCGGCTCGACCGCAATGGGGCCCTTGTGCACCGAGGCCAAAAGGGGTTCGTTTAAAAATTCGCTGTTGACCCGGCTTATATGAACAATATTCACCGGAAAACTTTTTTTCCTGAAGTGCTCCTGATAAAAAACACCCTCGCCACCTACGGCGAGCGTGCCCAAGCCTTCAGAGTCGGCATAGGCAAAAACCAGTTGGCGGCCGCTGGTATTGGCGAGCATGCCCAGGCTCTGGTCTTCCCCCAGCCACAGTCCGGGCTGGATATCATCGGGGATGTACACCATCACCCCGTCAAAGGGCGCGGTGATGCGCAACTGGGCTTCTTTTTTCCTGTAGCCCTGGTAGAGTTGCTGGGCCTTGACGTTCTGCTCGATGGCGACTTCGCGTTGTTCCCGCAAAAGATCCACATCGGTGTTGGCGCGCTGTAACAGGGCCTCGGCAAGCTTCATTTCCACGGCCGCCTGTTTGAGGTTGAAGACCAACTCCGGTGAAGCCAGCTCAAAAAGCGGGGTTCCCTTTTTCACCACCGCCTGCTCTTGCACATAGATCTTTTCAACCCGGCCTGCAGCCGGTGGATACAGCTCTGTGAATTCGGCCGGCCGCAGCACAGCCGGCAGCAGGGTATAGCTGCGCCAGGGGACAAAAAAAAGCAGCGCCAGCAGGAGTAAAAGGGTGACGCTGACCACACTATGCCGGTTCCAGTGCATTTCGCCTCGCTTCTTATACCAGACCACCAGTTCCTTTTGAATGGGAAACCAGATGAACCAGAGTATTTCAATCACCGCCAGCAGGATGCCCAATATCTTGATGAAGAAGTGGTACACCATCACGGCAATACCGAGAAAAATGACCAGCCGGTAGAGCCAAACGCCCACGGCATAGAGGATCATGAAATGCCGGGTCGAGGGGGCAATGTCTTCCGGCGACGGATCGCCGAAACCGAAAATCAGCTCCCTGAGCCGCCACTTGGCAAGTTCCATGGAGCGGGGCTGCAGGTTTTTAAGGCCGGTCAGATCCGAGAGCAGGTAGTAGCCGTCCCAGCGCATGAAGGGGCTGATATTGACCAGGAGGGTCATGATCCAGGAGGTGGTGGCCAGAAAAAAGGCGGTGTTGCGCAGCACTCCCGGCGGCAGGATGGCCCAGGCCAGGGTGCTGAACACAGCCAGAGTTGCCTCTGCAGCCATGCCGGAAATAACGATCTGCAGCCGCTTCTTGCGGGAGGTGAGCTTCCAGCTCTCGCCGGTGTCGGTGTAGAGAAAGGGCCAGAAAACGAGAAAAGCAATGCCCATGACCGGTACATGCAGGCCGTGGTACTTACAGCAATAGGCATGGCCAAGCTCGTGGAAGCACTTGGCCACGATAACGGCGGCTACGTAGTAGAGGAGCGAATCCCAGCTTAAGAATTCCAGGGTGGTGCGGATGAACACATCCCACTGCCTGAGCACCAGAAAAAGACTCAAAAGCGTTGCACCGGCCAGCAGCCGGCGGAAGGTCGCGGTAAAAACCGGCCGCGCCAGCCACATGGTATTGCTGAGAAAGGTATCCGGCCAGACCAGCGGAATGCGGAAGAAGAGGTAATGGCCAACCAAAAACTTGAACAGGTTGCCCTTTTTTCTCTGGACTGCCTCCTGGTGCTTGCGCAAGAGTGTTTGGGCATCGTTGAGCAGCAACTGCCGGCTGTCAAGAAAGAGGCCGGTGCGCTTGATATCTGTTTCGTCGATAGTGAGCGCGGTCTCGCGGTTAACTGCACGCACTATGGCCTGGGCATTGTTCAGACGCCAGCGGCTGATGATTTCAAATTCCAGCCAGCCGATTTCAAGAAAACGGTTCCCCACCTGGTCGTGCAGCACCCAGGTGGGTGAGCCGTCCGCCAGGGGCACGCTTGGGTACAGGTTCACATCCGGTCTGAGCCGGCCGAAGAAGCCGGTGGGCGCAGCCTGTTGTTTTTGGCCTGCCGGCTGCATGCCGGTGATGCGCAGGGCTGCCTCCGCCATCAGAGTCCTGCCTCACGCCGGATAACGGCCAATGGTTTTCTAAACACATAATAAAAGAGCGAGACCGTGCCGCCATAGACTTTGGCCGTGCCCTGTAGGCCGATGCGCTGATCCTGGCCGGGTTCATTGAACTGCGCCTTCAGCGGAAAATACATGCCGCCGCCGGGCCGTTCCTCGGCCTTGAAGCTGGTGCGGCTGATGGTGGCGGCAATGGGGTTGAGCGGGTCGGTACGTAAAAAGAGCTTCACCTCCGCGCCCACGTCCAGGGCGATGGCATCGTCCACCGGCATCATGATCTGAATTTCCGCCCTGGCCGGGTCGGCCAGGGTCATCACTTTTTCGCCGATGGCAACCGGGCGGCCGATCCAGTCGTTGCGGTCGCTGAACAGCACCATACCGTCCTGGTCGGCGGTTATTTTCTGGCGTTCCAGTTCTTCTCTGGTGTAGTTGACCACCAGCGCTTTTTCCTCGGCCTGTACCCGCAGCACTTCTAGATCCGCCTTGCTGAGCGGGTCGGAAAAGGCCTTCTGTTCGGCCCGCAGGTATTCCGCCTGCACCACCTGCAGGGTTTTCTGCGCCAGGGCCAGTTGATTGACCATCTCGGTATCGTCCAGATGCAGGAGTAACTGCCCTTTTTTCACCATCTGATAGGGCATGACATCAATGTCGCGGATCTGCCCCTTGGCAGGCGAGGTGACGATGATCGGCTCTTGCGGCACAATTTCAGCCGGCGCGAGCACACTTTCCGGAATGCGTACAAGGAACAAAAGGAGCAGAAGGGCTGCACTTACGCCAAGAGCAATGTTTCTGCGCTTTTTTTTGCTCAGATCAGACAGCCGTCTTTTGCTGCTGTCCTTAAAGGTGGAAAGGGCGTGGCCGTAGGTGTCGATGAGCATTTCCATGAGGGAAAGCTCGGCCCCGGAAAAGGGTTCTTCCCGCGCCAGCATAAGTACGCCTAACAGCGCATCGCCACGCCCCTTGAGCGGGCAGTAGAGCACATGGGGCGGCAGCCACTGCTGCCAGCCGTCTGCCAGGGTTTTATCCAGGTTTTCCGGCACGGCCAGGCTGAGCTTGTGCTCGGGATTGGCCTTAATGAGGCTTAGGCAGAGGTTTTGCGTCCACAGGGCAAAAGGGGTGTTCTTGTCTACCGTGGCCACAGCGGAAACCGCTTCGAGCGTGGCCCGGCCGCCGCTTGCACTGATGCGAAAAAACAGGGCCTGATAGTAGGGAATCAGGCGGTGCGTCCAGTTCACCATGGTGAAGAGCAGTTCCTGCCGGGTTTCACTGCGCCGGGCCTGCCGCTCGAGGGCAATGAGGCGAACCAGCGGATCGGATGCGGTGGCAGAGGGCCGCTCCTTGCCTCCGGTTCCCTGCGCGAGAACGCTGAGCTGCTCTTTGCGCTGCTCCGGCATCATTGCTGCTTAAACTCTGCGTAACCGCTCATGCCGGGCAAGAGAGCCGGATGATCGCCGGGAATCTTGGCGTAGATTTTCACCGTGCGACTGACCGGATCGACCCGTGCGCCCACTGAGGTGACCTCTGCCTGGTAGGTAGAGCCGGTTTCCTCTATCTGGGTTTGGAAGGTAGCGCCGGGCTTGAGCCAGGCCAGCCAGGTGGAGGGTACGTGCACGTGGGCCTCCAGATCGCGGGAGTTCTGAATCAGCATGATGGGCGCGCCGGGCTGCAGGGTTTCATGGGCCTTGGCCTGCAGTTCCACCACCTGGCCGTCAAAAGGGGCGGCAATGGAGCAGTTGGCCATTTTGGCGCTGACCGCCTTGATCTTGGCGTTGGCCTCGCCCACCTTGGCCTGGGAGAGGTTTTTCTCCAAAGAGCCGATCACCTTTTCGGCGTAGAGTTCGGCATTGGCCTTGTTGGTGGTGTTGTGCAAACTCAGTTCGGCTTGGGCCACGGCCCGCTCGGCGGCAAGCTCTCTGCAGTCGAAGCTGACCAGCGGCTGGCCGGCCTTGAAGCGTTCACTTTCTTTAACGTGGATCTTGCTGATGGTGCCGTAAAAACGACCGGCAATGGTGGCCTCCTTGTTGGCCACGATGAGCACGCGCATCTTCTGACCGGCGGCCTGGGCAGCTCTCTGGCCAAAACCTGTTGCCTGGTCGTTTGCGGGAGCTGCAACTTGGGCTGGATCAACAGCCGCATCCGCCTGAGGTTTGGCGGTCTCTGCTGCGGCAGCATTGCCGCTGAAGGCCTTGGTCAGGGCGTTTTCATGTTTTGGCGCTTCTGCTTCTGCCTCAGCTGCAGCAGGGGCAGGAACAGGGATGGGGTCGGGCCCTTGGGCTGCGACGAGCAAGGCTGCCGGGCTGAACAGCATAAAGCAGCAGGTCAGGGCGAGGGAACGCCGCCGTAAAGAGCGGCAAGAGCGACAAAGGCTTGGCATGGAGAAAGACATAGTGGTATTCCAAAGGTTAAAGTGAAGACCGGAACGGCCAGGAAGGGCGGCCTGTATTTTTCCTTCATCATTATAGGGAAGAGCAAGGGCTTTGGCCAGCCCATGCAGGTAAGAGAGTACTTTCTTTACCAAATATTTACGGTGCTTGACATTGCCCCTGGTTAGAGCAAGCGTAGAGTGACTAACCCTGATAAGCCTTGATGCGTATCTTTCCCTGACATGAGCCGATCACAACCAGAGCCAAACAGCGCCCAACCGGAAGGCGAAGGCGAAGACCCGAGCAGCCAGGCAAACACACCTGCCGCTCAAGCGGTCAGCAAGCACGGCAGGCCTGACAGGCGGGGCAGGCGCGGCAAAGGCCTTATGCGCGGCCTCTTTGCGACTCTGCTGGTGCTGGCAGGGTTGGTAGGCACGATACTGGTCTTTCGCAGCGCTCTCATCAACCGGCTTGCGCCTTCCTTTCTCAGCCGCGCGGGCCTGCAGGAGGCAACCTTCCATCTGAAGGATATCAGCACCAACCATGTGAGTATCGACTATGCCACCGGTCTGCTCCCCCTGGACAAAGGCGCGGTCCAGGTGTCGCTTGCACAGGTGGAGTATGATTTCAGCTTTGGTCAGGTGCTGGCAGGCAAGGTGGAGCGCTTGAAGATCGGCCGGGTAGAACTGAGCCTGCCGGACTGGAAGAGCGGCCCTGCAGAAGATGCAGCACAAGCGCCGCAGGCATTTTCTTTAGCACAGGTGTTTCAATTCCTGGAAAACATCAAGACCCTGCCGCTTGAGGCTCTGCGCATTGAAAACCTGGTGCTGCATGCCGGCCTGAACGGGCAGGAGTTCAGCTCGCCTGATCTCCTGCTGGACTATACATCCAGCCCTAAGGGCGGCTCCCTGCTGGTGCGGGAGCATGTCAAAAGGGGGCAGGAATCAGCGCTTGTGCTTAAGCTGGATCTCACCGGTAAAAAACTGGAGGTCGGCCTGGATATTGATCTGGCCGGTCTGCAGAGCTGGCTGCCGCACAATGTGCAGGCCTTTTTGCCGCTGGATCGGGGCAGGTTGCAGGTGCAGGCGCTAGTCAATCACCTGGTCAATCAGGAGGAACAAGAACTGCGCACTGTGCACCTGAGTGCCCAGGGGAAGGACGTTGGCCATGCCGCCTCGGGCCGGCAGGCTGAGCGTCTTGCGCTCAATGTGTATGCAGAGAGCCCGCCCGCCAGTGAGGATCTGCTGCTGGCAAGTGCTTCCCGACTGGAAGTGCAGGGCCTCAAGGCTGGGGAGTTTCAGCTCGACAGCGGCATCTTGCCTCTGCAAGGAACCATGCGCTTTTCGCCGGATAGCCTGCAGATAGGCTGGCAGCCGGCGCAAGCCCTGCAACTGAAGGGTCTGCGCCTGGAAACCATGCGGCTGGCCGCGCTGACAGCTGACAATATTGCCGCCCAGATACATTATGCCTTCGGCCCGCAGCAACAAGACCCTGCCAAGGGAAAGAGCCGGATTGTGCTGGACCCCACAACACGCCTTGAACTGAAGCAACTGACTGCACCCGGCCTGCAACTGGCCGGCCTGCAAACGTCGCTGCCGCTTGAAGTGGTGCTCTTTCAAAACCGACAGGAGCTGCGCTGGCAGCCCTCCGCGCCGCTTGGCGTCAAGGGGCTGAAGACGGGGACGACCGCCTTTGCACCTTTGAACGTGCGCAATATCGATCTGCACCTGCAACAAAACCCGGAAAAGAGCCTTGTGCAGGCGGATTTCCTTTTGTCTGAGATTGACGGTGCCTTCCATCTCAATTGGCAGCGCAAGGCTGCAGACGGGGCCAACCAACTGGCGCTGCAGACAAAAAAACCGCTATCGCTTGCCCCTGATACTTCGCTGCTGGGCCTTTTGGCCCAGCCTCCGCCGGCCTTAAGTGCTGTTGCAGTCGAACAGGGTGATCTGGGAGCAGAACTACGCCTGAACTGGGGCAAGGCCCCCATGACTGCCCGGCTCGATCTGGATCTGCGCAACGCTGCGGCCAGCCATGCCAACATCAGATACAGCGGCCTGAGCCTCAAGCATAGTTTGCAGCTTCTGCCCCAACTCCGTTCGGTGCAGGCAGGTAAACTTACGCTTGCGGCAATTGAGGGGCCGATCAGGCTGGAAGATCTGGTTGCGCGCGTGCAGCTGCTGCCGCCAAGCAAGAAAGGGGCAATGCCTGCGCTCCTTATCCAGGACGGCAGCCTGCACGTCTTTGACGGCAAGGTGCAGGCGAGCCAGTGCCGCTATGACCTTAGCCGCAGCAGCAACACCTGCAGCTTCAGCCTGCACAATCTGGATCTGGCCGCGATTCTGGCCCTGCACCAGGTGGATGGGCTTGAGGTCAGCGGCCGCATCAACGGCACTGTTCCGGTGCGCCACGACAAAGGCGGCTTCAGTGTGGCGGATGGTTCTCTTGCCAATGCGGGCAGCGGCGTCATCCACTACCAGCCCTCGAGCGAGGCCCTGAAAAGCTCGCCCTACAGTGAGTATGTACTCAAGGCCCTGGAAGATTATCGCTACCACAGCCTGGCCGCCTCACTTACCTACCAGCCGGACGGCACCCTGATTGCCGGCCTGCAGTTGCAGGGCAAAAGCCCGGAACTTGAGACCAATCGCCCGGTGCACCTCAACCTGCGGGCCGAACAGAATCTCCTTTCCCTGCTGAAGAGTCTTCAGTATAGTCAGGGCCTGACATTCGAGCTGAACCGCCGGGTGCAGGAGCGTTTTCAACCCAACCAGGCACAATAGCCAGGGCTTTGTACTTTTGTACGAAAGGTGCGCAATCGTGCGCAGGAGGAACTGTATGCGAACAACCATGCTGATCGCGGCGGCGGCTTTTTATCTGCTCGCGCCGGGCTGTACGCCCAAGGTGCAGGTCGAGCCTCCGGACAAACCGATCACCATCAATCTGAATGTGAAAATTGAACACGAAATCCGGGTGAAGGTGGAAAAAGAACTGGATGACGTGCTCAGCAAGGACAGTGGTCTGTTCTAACCGTGGAGAAAATGATGCTACGTTCTATTCTTATAGTTGTATCCGCTTTTCTGCTGCTGGTATCCGCTGCCTGGGCGCTGGATCTGGCCTCTGCCAAGAAGAGCGGGCTCGTTGGTGAAACGCCGAGCGGCTACCTGGCCGTGGTGCAGGCCAATCCGGCTGCGGCTGACCTGGTGAAATCCATCAATGCCAAGCGCAAACAAGAGTATGTGGATATTGCCAAACGCAACGGCATTGAGCTCAAGGCCGTAGAGCAACTGGCCGGTAAAAAGGCCATGGATAAAACCCCGGCAGGCCAGTTTGTGCAGATCAATGGCGCTTGGGTGAAAAAATAGAGGATATTTCAGTTCCAGACAAAACAGCCAAGGTATTGAGGCGGCGAGGCGAATGTGATGCAGGTGCAGGTAGGTATACACAGGCATACCCGCAGGTGCTTGGGGAAGCATTTGCCGCTGCGATACAGAATGCGCCTTGCAAGCGCCCTGATCCGGCCTGAGATTACTGAACTGGAGTTACATCTTGTTATGGCGGAGGATGGAGATCAGCAAGCCAAAGCCCATGCAGGCCGCCAGAAGAAAACCAAAGAGCCCGATCACCGGCACATTGTGCCAGTGCGGGGGGATGCCTGAGAGGACGATGAGCGAGCTGCCCACGATCAGGGCAGCCAGTACGATCGCATAGGCGATGCGGTTGGAGATCCGTTCCAGGGTGAGTTGCAGGGGTTTGATGCCGCGATGTTCAAAACCGATCTTGAGTTTGCCGTTTTGCAGTTGCAGCAGAATCGACTGCAACTCTTCAGGCAGAACCCGCAAAAGACGCACATAACTGCGGCTCAGTTGAGTCGCATCTTCAAGCAAACGCTTGGGCTGCATGCGCTCAAACTGCAAACGCTGCATAAAGGGCTTGGCCAGGGAAAAGAGCTCCAGCTTGGGGTTGAGCATCATGCCCACGCCCTCAAGGGTGCTTAAGGCCTTCATCATCAGATACAGGCTCGGCTTGAAGGACAAACGGTGACGGGTCACTAAGGTGAGCAAGTCCTGAAAGACCTTGGCCGCTTCCAGCTTGTGCAGGGGCTGGTAGAGGTAGCGGTCCACAAAAAAGACCAGGTCGCGCTCCAGACGCTCCCTGTCCACTTCCTGCAACTGGATGGTGGTGCGCAGCACGCCATTGACCATGTCGTGCTCGTCTTTTTTCACCAAACTCAAAATCAGGGCCGTGAAGTCTTCCTTGTCTTGGCGCGAGAGCCGCCCCATCTGACCGAAATCAATAAAGCAGACCACATTGTCCGGCAGGATGAAGAGATTGCCCGGGTGGGGATCGGCATGGAAAAAACCGTGCTGGAAGATCTGTTCCATCACCAGGTTCGCGCCCCGTTCCGCAATCAGGCCCAAGTTATAGCCCTCTGCACGCAGGCGCGGCAGATCAGAGGCCTTGATGCCGTCGATATACTCCATCACCAGGATGCGGCTGCTGCTCAGCTCCGGATAAACCGCCGGCACGTGGATGGTGCGGTTGCCCCTGAACTGCAGGGTAAAACGCTGAATATTGGTGAGTTCGATGGAAAAATCGAGTTCGCGGTTGAGGCTGGCGGCAAATTCATCCACCACCGCGGTCGGTGAATGCCCGCGCATCTCCTCCAGGTACTGCTCCATCAGGGCGGCGATGTGGCTGAATATCTCCAGATCCACACTGATGAGCTGGGCAATGCCCGGTCGCCGTATCTTGACCACCACCTCCCGGCCGCTTTCCAGGCGGGCTCGGTGCACCTGACCAATAGAGGCTGCTGCCATGGCCTTGTGTTCAAAACCAGGAAAAACAGCCTCTGCCGGAGCACCGAATTCACGCCGGAACACGGCGTCGATCTCCTCCCAGGGGACCGGCGGGATCTTGTCCTGCAGGCGGGAGAGTTCGTTCAGGTAGGCCGGCGGGAGTAGATCCGGCCTGGATGAGAGCAACTGTCCCAGTTTGATGAAGGTGGGGCCAAGCTCCTCAAAGGCCAGCCTGAGCCGCTCCGGCCGGGAGATGCGTTCCAGCGGCTCTTCCGGCCGGCTGCCCCTGAGGAACTGCCAGCCGGATTCCAGATACTGATCTATGTGCAGCCGGTTGATGAGGTCGCTGAAGCCGTACTTGAGCAGCACCTGCAGGATACGGTTGTAGCGCTGCAGGTGGCGGTAGGTGCGGCCGAATGTGCCCAGCTTGCGCAGACTGAACATGAACGCCTACTCGGCGCTTTTGTCCTTGTTGATCAGGCTTTGCAGCTCATCGATCTTGTGCTGCAGTTCCGCGATTTCATCCCTGGTGGCCAGGTTGAGCTGGTGCACCCGTTCCTCGACCCGACTGGTGATCCAGCCGTCGAGTTGTTCCCGGGCCTTTTCGGATTTCAGCCGCAGCTCATCGACAAACTGCTTGCCTTCCTCCTGCGACATCTTGCCCTTTTCAATGAGTTCCTTCTGCAGCTCTTCCAGTTTTTCCTTGGTAATAAAGGCAGCGCCAAGGCCCGCATACATGATGTTTTTCAAGACTTCCTTCATTTCAGCCTCCTGGGCTTAAAGGGTGGTCAAAATAGCTTGCTTCCTTTCTTCTCATGCACGTTCCAGATCAAACAGAGGTATCAGCCCGCTTCCCGCAGCACATCCCGATGCGTGCATGCAACCTGATAACCCTCTTGCCTGAGCCAGGCCGCCAGGTGTTCGCTGATCGCCACCGAACGGTGCCGGCCGCCGGTACAGCCGCAGGCGATGGAGAGTTCTTGCCTCTTGCCGTCTTTCAAGGCGGCACAGACAAAGGTAAGCAGTGCCTGCACTAATGCAAGAAATTCAATTGTTTCTGGATGCTCAAGCACATAGGCGGCCACTCGCGCATCAGTGCCGGCATAGGGCCGTAACTCGGGTTCCCAGTAGGGGTTGGGCAGAAAGCGCAGGTCAAAGACATAGTTTGCCTTGGCATGGCCGTATTTGAAGCCGAATGAGAAAATGGTGATGTGCATGGAGTATTCCGCTGCTGTTAACTGGCCGAGCAGACCATGCGGATGGACTCTGCCCGTTCATGAATACCTCTTTTGATCATCTCGTGGTTGTAGGCGTTGATCACATCCTGTCGCTTGAGCATGCCCAAAACCCAAGGTTTGTCCAGACTTTCCACCACCGGGATCTCGTCAATGCCCTTGACGTCAAAGAGCTGGATGGCTGTATACAGGTTGTCGTCCGGAGTCAGCATAATCACCTTGCGCGAGCAGATGGCCCCCACCAGTTGACATTCCCGCGCCTCGTCATCCATGAGCACGGTTTTCACATCCTGCATGGACACCACTCCCACCATCAGGCCCTTGTGGTTGATGACCGGGAAGTAGAAGTGGTTGCTGGTGTCGCGAAACATCTCCAGGAGCTGGTTGACGTTGGCGGTTTCGCTGATGAAATTGACGTTCTCGGTAATGGCCTTGCCCACCTTGACCGATTTCATAATGGCTGTTTCCCGGCCCTCATGGATGTCGATACCGTCGCGGGTGAAGTCAACGGTGTCGATGGAGTCGTTGTAGAGCCATTTTGCGGTAATGGTACCGAGGACTGCGGTGATCATCACCGGAATGATGATCATGTAGTTGCCGGTCATCTCAAAAAGCAGGAAGATGGCGGTCAGGGGCGCATGGGTGGAGGCGGCTAGAAAGGCGCCGATCCCCACGGTGGCGTAAGCGCCGGGCGTGGCCGTATAGTTGGGCAGAAGGTTGTGCACCACAATGCCGTAAGACCCGCCCAAGACCGCGCCGATAAAGAGGGAAGGCGCAAAAACGCCGCCCGCCCCGCCGGAACCCAGGGTAATGGCCGTGGCCACGGACTTGAGCACTACCAGCAGGGCCATGCGCCAGAGCAGGGTATCCCCGGCCAGGGCCTTGGCAATGTAGTGGTAGCCGTCGCCCATGATCTGGGGGAAGTAAATGGCAATGCTGCCCACAAGAAAGGCCCCCAGGATGGGCTTGACCTGACTGTTTAAGCGCAGGGCCTGGAAGCGGTCGCGCATATGGTAGAAAAAACGGATGTAGGCGACTGCGGCAAGTCCCACCAGAATAGCCATCAGGGTATAGAGGGGCAGTTCGACAAAGTAGTTGACAATGGTGTAGGGCGGGATGGGAAAGGCAGGAATTTCACCGTAATAGGCGCGTGAAACCACGGTGGACATGGCCGAGGAAATCACCAAGGCAGAGAAGGAGGAGATTTCATAGGTGCCCAGAAGAACAATTTCCGAGGCAAAAAACATCCCGGCCAGGGGTGCATTGAAGATGCCGGCAATGCCGCCCGCGCAGCCTGCGGCAATATAGACCTTCATGCGATTGCCCGAAACGCGGAAACGCCGGCCGATCTGGGAGCCGATCGCACCGCCGATCTGGGCAATGGGCCCCTCGGTGCCCGCAGAGTTGCCGGAACCAATGGAGATGGCGCAGGAACTCAGCTTAAGGACAATGGTGCGCGCCTTGAGCACCCCGTTCTCCAGGTTGACTCGGCGCAGAAATTTGGGAAAACCATAACCATTGATCTCGCCGGGAAAGGCCAGGGAAAGGGGAATGAGCAGCACCATCCCGGCCATGGGCAGCAGCGGTATCAGGGCCCGCCGCCAGCCGCCCTGATCGATGCCCAGCATGGCTGCGCCATGGTGCATGACCAGGGTTTCCACCAGGGTCACACTCTCCCGGAAGGCGATAATGGCAAGGCCGGTCATCACGCCGATGCAGGCGGAGATGATCATCATCCTGGCCCGCTCACCGGGAAGATAGGGGTGCAGCTTGTTGAGGGTGTGGTTCTGTGCCGACATGTGGTTTTTTATCTAGTGTACCGTCATTTTTGAAAGCAGGTTGAGCACCAGAACCCCGCTGACGATGAGCGCCATCCCCACAAAACCCCAGAGATCCGGCCTCTGATCATGGAAGAACCAGGCAGCAGCCATGATGAACACTATGCCAAGGCCGGACCAGACCGCATAGGCGACGGCGATCGGAATGCCCTTCAAGGTGAGGGAAAGCAGGTAGAAGGCAAGCCCATAGCCGCTGATAACCACTAAAGAAGGCAACAACCTGGTAAAGCCTGCGCTGGATTTGAGTGCGGATGTCGCGATCACTTCGCTGACAATGGCCAGAGTGAGAAAGAACCAGTTTTTCATGGGGTTGTGGCTATGCCGGGGTTGTTGTGCATGGCAGATACGCTGAACAGGCAGGCCTTGATATGCTTTCGTTTAAACGATCAGACTTTTTGATCATTGCCGATGAATGATCAACATAGTGTATTCACTGCTCGAACAACAGGATAAAATAGGCGGGACAGGGGAGCCGGTACCGGCAATGGAGGCGGGCTGCCCTGCTTGCGGCGTGTAGCAATAAAAAACCGTCTTCTTCTCTATTGGATAGGAGAGGAAGACGGCTTTTCTATGAACTGGACGGCAATACCCCGCGCCGGCCTTGGGGCAGCACCGGGTCAGGATGCGGCAGATGGCCTCACCCGCAGCCGGCGCGGTGTTTGGGTGTGTTAGTGTCTAGTTATTGCTCTCGCTTGCGCCGATAAAGCGGTACACTGCAGCGCCCAGCACCGCACCGATAATGGGAGCAACCCAGAACAGCCATACCTGGGCCAGGTAGGGGGCACCGGCATAGAGGGCCACGCCCAGGCTACGTGCAGGGTTGACCGAGGTGTTGGTGACCGGAATGCTGATCAGGTGAATGAGGGTCAGGCCAAGGCCGATGGCGATGGGGGCCATGCCCTGGGGGGCACGGGCATCGGTTGCGCCCAGGATAATGACCAGAAACATCATGGTCATGACGATTTCACAGATCAAAGCAGCAGAAAAGGAGTACTTGCCCGGAGAAAGTTCGCCGTAGCCGTTGGAGGCAAAGCCTGCACCGGCGTCAAACCCTGCCTGGCCGCCGGCGATAAGGTAGAGGACGCCACCGGCCACCACCGCGCCCGCAACCTGGGCCAGGATATAGGGCGCAATTTTACCGGCAGGAAAGCGGCCGCCCGCCCACAGACCAATGGATACCGCCGGGTTGAAGTGACCGCCGGAAATGTGGCCGACTGCATAGGCCATGGTCAAGACAGTCAAACCAAAGGCAAATGACACGCCAAGCAGACCAATGCCCACATCTGGAAAGGCCGCTGCCAGCACCGCGCTGCCGCAGCCTCCTAAAACCAGCCAGAATGTTCCGAAAAACTCAGCTCCCAATTGCTTCATGGATCTTCTCCTAGGTTAAAATAAAACAAACGAACGCAAGATTGGCCGACTATAGCGCGACCGGGGCCGGGCGCAAAGTAAAGAAATGGTAAATTCTTTGTTTGCCCTTGCTGCTCCTCCTGCCCCGAGACGATGCCGGCCGCTGCGTCTCAGCAGCGGTAATGGTTTCTTTGTGCGTAAAAACAGGTAGATCTTCCCGTCCCCCTTTCATTTTGGTAGAACTTGGCGGCCAATGACAGTACAGTACGGCCCCTGTTGTGCCTTGGTGCGTCCGCGTGTTCCGCAGGGCCGGAAATGCCTTGCTACGCCTTAACCGGACCGGATGCTTGGTTGATCGTTTAACGGGGTTTAATCCTCTCATTCCATGAAAACGCTGCGTTATCTTTTCCTGTCCCTGTTCATCGTTGTGATCCTGGCCGCCCTTGGCGGTGCCGGTTTTCTCTACTACCAAATTGCACTTGCGCCCGCACCTGAAATGGAAGAGGAGCGCATCAGTGAGATCCTGGGCCGGGAAAGCCCGGTTTACTACAGCGACGGGGTCACCCAGTTTGGCGTGCTTTTTGAGGATATCCATCGCCAGTACCTTAAGTATGAAGATATCCCGCAAATCTTTGTCAAGGCCCTGATCGCCTCGGAAGACAACCAGTATTTCAGCCATTTCGGTGTGGACCTGCCCGGCATTGGGCGCGCACTCTTGGTCAACTACAAGGCCGGTAGGATCGTGCAGGGCGGCAGCACCATTACCCAGCAAACTGCCAAGAACCTGTTCAAACGCGAATCGCGCAGCATTCCGGCCAAGATCAAGGAGCTGTTGCAGGCCTTCCGCCTGGAACACCGTTATTCCAAGGAGAAGATCCTGGAATTTTACTGCAACCAGTTCTATGTCAGCGGCAATGGCCATGGCCTGGGCGTGGCGGCGCGCTATTTTTTCGACAAGGAACCGGCCGAGCTGAGCCTGGTTGAGGCCGCCTTTATTGCCGGCAGCGTTAAGCGGCCGAATTACTACAACCCGTTTTTGCAGAAGAACCGGGAAGATCCGATTGAAACCAAGAAACGGGCCATGGAGCGGGTGCGCTACGTGCTGCAGCAGATGCTGAAAGAGCGCATGATCAGCCAGGACGAGTTCGTGGCCGCACGCACCACCGAAATCGAATTCAACCAGGGCAAGATGTCGTACGAGCAGAATGCCACCATGGATCTGGTCAAGGAAGGGGTCAGCTCACCCATTTTGGCGGAATACCTGGAAGAAAACGGCATCTCCAATATCTCCACCTCGGGCGCGCGCGTCATCACCACTATAGATAAAGACCTGCAACATAAAACCGTGCGTGCCCTGCGCAGCCAGCTCTCCCAGCTTGATGTGGTGCTCAGGGGCTATAGTCGTGCGGAAGTGCAGAAGGAATATGCGGAGCTGAGCTACAGCGGTGATGAGGATATCGCGCCGGGCGCCTTTGTTTTCGGCACCTTCACCGGCACGGATGCAGCCGGCGGCCTCTTGGGGGTAGAGCTTGCCGGTGAGCGGCAGGCCTTTCTTGCTGCGGATGGTTTTGACAACCTGGCCGGATCTTTAGCCATTCACCGTCAGGGCCCCTGGGCCAAGGCAGGCGCAGCCCAGAAAAACGCCCTGCGGGCCCAGTTGCAGCCCGGCGACAAAATATATGTGAGTGTGCGGGAAAACCCCGGCCAAAATGGCGAGCTGCTGCTCGATCTTGAGCGCTACCCCAAGGTGGAGGGCGGGGCCATTGTCCTGCAGCAGGGGGCGATCCGGGCCATGAGTGGCGGCATGTCCAACGTGCACTTCAACCGGGCCACCAGTGCCCGCCGTCTCATGGGTTCGGCCTTCAAGCCCTTTCTCTATGCCGCGGCCCTACAGCTTGGCTGGAGCCCGGTGGACATGCTCAATAACCGTCGCAATGTCTTTGTGTTTATGGATCAGCCCTATTTTCCACGGCCCGACCATACCAGCCCCTTTGCCGATGTATCGCTCAGTTGGGCCGGGGTGACCTCGGAAAACCTGGCCACCGTATGGCTGCTCTATCACCTTACCGACCGGCTGGAACTGCCTGCCCTGCGAGAGATAGCCCAGCAGGTGGGCATGGCCCCCAAGGTGGATGGCAACAATCAGGAAAGCTATGAGCAGTACAAAAAACGCATGCAGAGCGAGTTCGGCCTCTGGGTTTCCAAGGGCATGGTGGATCAGGCCGCCTACGACGCAGCGGTTCGCAGCCTGAAAACGGATTTTCTCTTTGCCGGTAATCAGCAGGAGTACGACCGGCTGACCCGTCTGCCCTACGGCTACAACTTCAGTAAATACGCGGGTATGGTGCGCGCCAACCGCGGTCGCGACAAGGCGGCGGATGTGCAGCGCAACGTGGGTCTGCTCTTCCCCTCCTTCTTGGGCATCCGCTCCCGCCTGCCGCAGATGGTGGCTTACCGCCAGTATGTGCACAGCTACAAACCTCTTGTCGACCCGGACATGGCCTTTGACAATCCGGAATTTGCCGCAGCCGTCAGCGAGAACGAAAGGGCGCTGCGCGAGTCAACGGAAACCGCACCGGGAGCGCTCTACCGTACCGGCACCGGCGCGGTCATCTTCAGCCTGCGCCGGGATGTGCCCGAGGGCTGGCTTATCATTTCGCCGCGTGATCTGCAGACCCAATTCACCATTATGGGGGCTGCCCAGGAACATGCCTTTTGGCAGCGGGTGCTTCTGGAAGGAGTGTTGAGCGCCGAGTCGCTTGCCCAGGTGGAGCAGCGCATGCAGGAGGAGGGCAGACGCTTTGATATCAACCGCGCCTACACCCTGGATGTGCTCAGCGAGTTGCGCGACTTTCGCGTCATGCTCAACCTGCAGTATCTCATCCATTTGGCCCGCGCATGTGGGGTGGAAAGCACCATTGAGCCGGTGCTTTCCCTGCCCTTGGGTTCCAACGTGGTCACCCTGTCGGAGTTGGCCAGGGTCTATGAGGCAATCATCACCGGCAACCGCTACGATCCGGCCGACAGCGAGGTGATGGACCGGCTCGAAGGCGAAAACCGGGTGGATCGCGACGGGCCTTCGCTCATTGACCGCATTATCACGCCCGAAGGCCGCGAGGTCTATAACCGCAAGGCCTATGCAACCCGGATATTCGATGGCCGCACCTCTGCCGCTATCGGCAGTGTTCTGCAAAACACCGTGGCCTACGGCACCGGCAAGTATGCCGCCAACAATGTGGCCCTGCACAGCACTGATCCCGACCGGAAGAAAAAGCTGGCCCAGATCAAGCAGGCCCTGCCGCTCATGGGGAAAACCGGCACGGCCAACGAGTACCGCAATGCCGCCTTTTTCGGCTATGTGCCGGTGCTGGCCGAGGATGATCCATCCGTGCTGAGCCTGGAGAACGGCTACACCGTGGGCGTGTATACCGGGTACGATATCAATCTGCCCATGGTGCAGGGCGCAGCCCGTATAGGCGGCTCGCGCGGGGCTTTGCCTGCCTGGAGCGCCATTGCCCGGGCCCTGATCGATTATGAACAGATCGGTGACCGGCTCGATATGACGGATCTGCAGTTCAACACCGGCCTGCCGCTGCGCTATCCCGAAGTTGAGCAGACCTTTTTACCGGTGGATCCGAAACAGGGTGGGGCGGTCGTCAGGGGCAAGGCCGGCCTGCGCCAGCAGGATGCCCCGTCTTTTCCGGCCAGTTTGGATGTGGGCAGCCAGGACAAGGGCGTCTTTGAACCAAAACGGAACTTCCTACCCTTCTGGCGTACCCAAGAGGCGAATTAAAACGCTGATAGAATGTGCTTTTTGAAATACAGCCCTGATCGTCCTGGTCAGGGCTGCACTGGTTTTTGGGATTTTTTTATGGATGAGTTTCCTCTGTTGCCTTTAGCGGCTACGCCACATCGTTCCCACGCTCCGGCGTGGGAACGCATCTACCGGCGCTCTGCGCCTAGTAGTGTTTAGTTTTCAGTAGCGACAATCAATCAGGCCCGTCTGCCCGCGATAGTTTTGGTACTGAAATAAGGAAATACGGTCAGTGCTCAGCGGGATCTACTTAACCCCATCCTAGCCATAATGGCTGCCAGTAGGCCTTAAAAGACCTGCCCCTTTGCAAAC
>JAUNUN010000037.1 GCA_030538155.1 bacterium | reverse complement strand
GAGCTACTTTTTACCCCTCGCTTCTCCCATGCAAATTCCTAACCGGACATTACTGGGTAGTTATCAGGTTAGTGCGCCTACTTGCTTAAGAGCCAGCCCAGAAAAATCCCGGCCATAAAGGAATACCCCACCGCCTGATAGGGTTTCTCTTCAACAAAGCTCTGGGCCTGATCCGTCCTGACGCGCACCCGGTCTTCCAGATCAGCCGCCTGCCAGCGAGCATCCTCAAGCCCGTTGACCAGGGCGTCGCGCGCACTCTGAATACCATCATCGAGTTTGCCGGCAGTGGCGTCCACCAGTTCTTGGGCCCGGTCGATCAGTTGCTGTAATTCTCCGTGCATGTGGCTGTAGGTGTGGGTATCTTTGCGCATGATCTTCTCCTGATTGTTGGCGTGGTAGTGAGATGCGGCCAAGAGTTTGTCTCCTGACGCGGAGCTTTCTCGTATATCAAATAAAAATAGGCATTTTTGTCTCTTGCAGCAAGCAGTACCAGAGTGGACATAGGAAAGCCTGAGCACAAATATGGTCACGCGTACACAACACCTGCAAAAAAACGCCTGGATACTGCCCTTTACCTGATGCTACACTGTTGCCCCTATAATTGTCGCGACCTGCGACGGGTGCAGCCCAAGCCCAAAGCCCAAGTGGCACTGCCTCTCCATGTCAATAAAAAATCTTGAGCTGTCCCCTGTGCATATTGAAAAATTGGTGCACGGGGGCCAGGGGCTGGGCCGTTTACCGGACGGCAAGGTGGTGCTGGTGGAAGGCGCGCTGCCGGGAGAAGAGGTGCGGATTCGCGTACTCAAGGAACGTGGCGGCCATGTGGAGGCTGCTGTTGCAGCGGTGCTTGAGGCATCTGTAGAGCGGATTGCTGCCCCATGCCCCTTTTATGCGGACTGCGGTGGCTGCAATCTGCAGCATGCGGCCTATGGAGCCCAACTCCGCATGAAGACGGCAATTGTGGCCGAAAGCCTGCAGCGTGCGGGCGTAGAGACGGCAGGCGCAGCAGACGCTGTCCTCACCCCGGCCAAACCCTCCCCGCAACAGTTTGGCTACCGCCATCGTCTGCGCCTGCACCTGGGAAGTGATGGGGTGCTCGGTTTTCACCGCCGCCGCAGCAACAGCCTGGTGCCGGTTGACCGCTGTCTGCTGGCAACAGAGGGCATCAATGCGGCTCTGGGCTGGATTGTGCAAGACAGGCAGTCCGTCATCCAGCTTGCCCCCTATGTACAAGCACTGGAATTCAACCAATGCCCGGCCAGCGACCGCATTGCCCTGGTGCTGCACGGCAAAAATCTGCGGGATGGCCGGGTGCTCAAGCTGCTTGGCCGTATGTGTGCAGCCCTCTCTAGCATGGTGGACTGGATCAGTACGGCCCAGGGTCAGGTGCTGTCTCCTCTGGGAATGGCCGAGCAAGAGTTTTTTTTCTACCAACAATTCCACCATTCAGGCCTCAGCTACGAACTGCGCTGGCCGGCGCATTCCTTTTTTCAGGTGAACTGCCGGCAAAACGAAGACTTGGTGGCACTGGCCATGGGCGCGGCTGGTGTACCCGAGACGGCGCTCGATCTTTTTTGCGGCTCCGGCAACTTTTCCGTCCCCCTGGCTCTTTTGGGTGCGGAGGTGCTGGGCATCGAGTACAGCGAAGCAGGCATCCGCTGGGCGCGGCACAATGGCAAAGAGGCCGGGCTTGGCAACATCAGTTTCGCCAGGGCTGACGCTTCTTCCGAACTGGCCCGCCTCAGTCGTGATGGTGCACGTTTTGATACCATCCTGCTTGACCCGCCCCGACAGGGCCTGGGCAAGGCTGCAGCCCTGCTGCCGCAACTGCAGCCCAGGCGCATCGTGTCCATCTCCTGCGACCCGGCCACCCATGCCCGCGACCTGCGCCTGATACAGGCCGGAGGCTATCGTCTTATTCGGGTAGTGCCGGTGGATATGTTCCCGCAAACCCACCACATAGAAACCATGGCGGTTCTGGAAAAGACATCGGCCGGTTCAGGCTGATTTTTCTTACAGCTGGAACGTGTTGTTCGAAGGGCCTGAATCAGAACTAGAAAAGCAAAAGTCAGCCCTTGGGCACAATAATCTGGTACTGCACAAGCACCTGCACCACTTCGTTTACCGGCAGGCCAATGACATTGGTGCTGGAGCCGTCAACAGCCGCAACCAGAAAACAGCCCGCGCCCTGAATGGCGTAGGCTCCGGCCTTGTCCATCGGTTCCCCACAGGCGGCATAGGCTTTGAGGATGGAGCGGTCAAAATGACCGAATTGCACCCTGGTGCTGGTGTGGGCGGTATGATCCAGGTCACAGAACCCGGCCTTGATCGAGTAGGCGGTGATTACGGTGTGGCTCCTGCCGTTGAGCAGTTCAAGGAAGCACAGGGCCTCCTGCTGGTCACAGGGTTTACCCAAGATGCGGCCATCAATGCACACTAGCGTGTCTGCAGCCAGAACACAGGCAGATGCGGGTTCCTGTACCGCCACCGTCTGCGCCTTGTCTTCTGCCATGCGCCGGGCAAAGGCGGCAGGTTCTTCGGAGGCAAATGGGGTCTCATCAATGCTTGCAGGGATGCAGGTCCAGTGCAGGCCAAGAGAGAGCAGCAGTTCCCGCCTTCTCGGCGAGGCCGAGGCGAGGATAAGGGGGCAGGTGGCAACAAACATACTCTTTATGCTGCAGGCGGATAGATGACTTGTTCTAAAAAAAGGCCGCAGGCCGGAGCCGTCTGGCCCGCAGCTTTTCTGTCCCTGATCGCGAGGATCTGCGAGATGGAGTCGGGCGGGCGCTTGCCCAGGCCGATTTCAATCACCGTGCCCGCGATGATGCGCACCATCTGCCGTAAAAAACCATCCCCTTTCAGGCGCAGCGACCAGCCCTGTGGAATTTCTGCCAAGGGCTCACAGCTTGCCTCATAAAGGGTGCGGATCGCCCCGCGGCCGCTGGTGCAACTCAGGTCGCGCGAACCGGAGCGTTCAAAGCTGGAAAAATCATGGGTGCCTGCCAGTTGCCGCAGGGCCTCTCGCACTGGGACGGGATCAAATATCCCCGGCAGATGGCCTGTGTACAGGCGTTTTGACGGCAGCATGATCTCGCCGGTGAAAAAATCATAGCGATAGATTTTGGCAAGGGCGCTAAAACGGCTGTGAAATTCAGGCCCGGCTTCTTCTGCGCTTAAAATTCGGATATCCGGCGGCAGAAGGGAATTGAGTCCCTTGCAAAAGGCGGCCATCGGGTGGGCCACCTGGGTGTGAAAATGGGCCACCATGGCAAGCGCATGCACGCCTGCATCGGTGCGGCCGGCCCCATGCACGGTGAGCGGATGGCCGCAAATGATTTGCAGGCCTTCTTCCAGGATACCTTGAATGGTGGGCTCGCCCTGGCGTTGCCGCTGCCAGCCGCAGTAGTTGCTGCCGTCGTAGGCGAGCAAGAGCCGGATGCTGCGCTCCATCAGGGGAAGAAGGCCGCTCCCATCAGACCCGCCTCTTCGGCGAAACCGTTCATGATATTCATGTTCTGTACGGCCTGGCCGGAGGCACCCTTGCCGATATTGTCGATAACCGAGGTAATAATGATGCGGCCGGTGCGTGTATCCGCCTGCAGAGCAATATCGCAGCAGTTTGAGCCGCGCACGTGCTGGGTGGCAGGCTGCCGGCCGGCGGGCAAAACCCGTACAAAGGGTTCGCTGCCATAGGTGTCGTTATAGAGTTCGTGCAGGTCGGTCTGGTTGCTCTTCTCGTTGGGCGTGGCATAGATAGTGCTGAGGATGCCGCGCGATATGGGCAGAAGATGCGGAGTAAAGGAAACCCGCACCTCAGACTGCGCGGCCAGGCTCAATTCCTGCTCGATTTCCGGGATATGGCGATGGCTGCCGCCCACCTTGTAGGCCTTGAAGCTGTCGGCCACCTCGCAGTAGAGGTTGGCCACGCCGGCAGCACGGCCAGCGCCGGAGGTGCCGGATTTGGAATCGATAATGATGGTTGCTGGGTCGATGAATCCTTCGCGCAACAGAGGCGCGAGCGCCAGGATGACCGAGGTGGGGTAGCAGCCCGGATTAGCCACCAGCCGGGCAGGGCGGATATCGTCCCGGTACAGTTCGGGTAGACCGTAGACTGCTTCGCCCAGGAATTCCGGGCTGCTGTGCGGCTGGTACCACTCTTCGTACACCGCCTGATCGTGGAGCCGGTAGTCCGCACTCAGATCAACCACCTTCTTCCCGGCCTGCAGCAGTTGCGGCACAATATCCATGGCGGTTTTATGGGGAACTGCGGCAAAGAAAAAATCGGCGCGGGAAAGCAGTTCTTCCACACCGAGATTTTCACAGCGGATATCGATACGCTTGTTCAGACTCGGGAATACCTCGGCCACGTTCTTGCCGGCGTACTGACGCGAGGTGGCCACGGTGAGCCGCACCTGTGGGTGGCCGGCAAGGATGCGGATGAGTTCAACGCCTGTGTACCCGGATGCGCCGACAATGCCAACATCAAGCATAGTAAATCTCCCCCATGGAAACGGGCAGTGCGCATTATATGCTGTGCAGGTCGCACGAGAACGCACTGCGCCAAGTCTGTATTGTACGGATTATTCCACTTCCATATCAAAACCCTCTCTGTGTCGGCTTCGAAAAATGCTCCTTGGAGTACTTTAATGTACGTCTGCGTCGCATTTTCCTCGCCTCCTTGAGATCATCTTTGATCCGAAACTGGAATTATATGAGCTGGGCGCGGAATTGATTGTATCCTGGTTGAGCGCTTAGCTCTTTCAAAGAGAAATAGAAAATGTACAAAAAGCATAAAAAAAGGAATAACGAGCAGCCTCGTTATTCCTTTTGGTTTCAACAAAAAGACAGTGGATAATACGTATCTTTTTTTAACGCTTAGAGAACTGGAACCGGGCACGGGCACCGCGAAGGCCGTATTTTTTACGCTCCTTGGCACGCGGATCGCGGGTAAGCAGCCCTGCCTTTTTCAGCGGCAGCCGCATTTCAGGATCAAGTTCCTGCAGGGCGCGGGCAATGCCGTGCACAAGCGCATCCACCTGAGCAGACTTGCCGCCGCCGGCCACGGTTGCGACAACATCGTAACGGGCAGTGGTTTCAGTTACTGCAAAGGGTTTGGCAACTTTGGGCTCAAAGTAGATATTGCCGAAATATTCAGCCGGCTCCATCTTGTTGACAGCAAGCTGTCCGCTACCCGGGGTGAGCCAGACACGCGCGGTTGCTGTTTTTCTTTTGCCGGTTGCGTAGGTTTTTTCCTGAGCCATGAATGTGCGCTCCCTTAACGGATCTCGTAGATTTCTGGTTTCTGCGCCTGGTGCGGATGCTCTCCACCAGTATAGATTTTCAGCTTTTTCAACTGAGCCCGGCCAAGCTTGTTCTTGGGCAGCATGCCCTGAACCGCCTTACGGATGAGGTCTTCCGGCTTTTTGGCAAGCAGCTCACGGGCGGTTTGCTCCTTGATGCCGCCAGGATAGCCGGAATGGCGATAGTACACTTTCTTGTCCAGCTTGCCGCCGGTAAGGTGTACACGCTCGGCATTGACCACGATGACAAAATCACCGTTGTCCTGGAAGGTACAGAAGGTCGGTTTGTGTTTGCCGCGAAGCAGCGTGGCGATTTCAGCGGCAATGCGTCCGAGCACTTTGCCGTCGGCATTGGCCACATACCACTTCCGTTCAATCTCTTCGACCGGTGTGTAATAGGTTTTCATCTGCTCAAATCCTGCTAGAAAAAAAGGCTCGAACAACGGTTCGAGCCTGGAACCTTCTTTGGAGCGGGAAACGAGATTCGAACTCGCGACTTCAACCTTGGCAAGGTTGCACTCTACCACTGAGTTATTCCCGCATTGCTAAGCAACGTAGCGAGCAAGGACTATAAACGGTTTTTGGGGGAGGTGTCAATAAAAAAAGCATGTTCTGTTTCATTCCTGCCTACAGGTATGGGAAAGGACTGGGGAGACCGACGCTGCAGCCTCCATTTCTATTATTCCTTAAGAGGTACAAGGCTATTATTGAATCTCGCCTGGAAATTAGCTACAGTGCCAAGATGTCTGCGGCCCATTTGTGGTGCAGTGCTTGGCTGAGCTTAGGCTGACAGACAGTGGAACCACACCATTTCTTGTCGTATTTTTCGTAATTTTTGTACCGAGGAGTGTGCATGACAGAGCAAAACGGCCGTTGTGCCAAGGTTGAACGGGCCACCCGCGAAACCGATATCCGCCTTGAACTGGCACTGGACGGCAAAGGCCAGGCCCTGATACAGAGCGGGGTAGGTTTCATGGATCATATGCTCACCCTGTTGGCAGTGCACGGTTTTTTCAACCTCACTCTGCATGCCAAGGGTGATACCCACATTGATGATCACCACACGGTTGAAGACATGGGCATATGCCTGGGCCGGGCCTTTGCCAAGGCCCTGGGAGACAAGGCCGGTATCTGTCGCTACGGCCATGCTTATGTTCCCATGGACGAGACCCTGGTTCGCGTATGCCTTGATTTATCCAACCGGCCCTATCTCCACTATCAGGTGCAACTGCGAGAGGAGAAAATAGGCAACTTTGACAGTTGCCTGGCCCAGGAATTTTTGCGGGCCTTCAGCGTGCATGCGGGCTGCACTCTGCATGTGGATTTGCTCCATGGAGAAAACGGGCACCACATTATCGAAGCAATTTTCAAGGCCCTGGGTCAGGCTCTGCGGCTGGCAGTTGCGCCCATGCCGGGTCTTGAAGGGCAATTTTCCTCGAAAGGAATATTGTAATATCTGTACATTCCACTGCTCCATCATCCCACTACGACAGGGAGGATTCCTGTGACCGCACAACAATTCTTGCTTTCCGGCGTCATGCTGGGTGTTCTGGGTTTGGCCGCCGGCTGCGCTTCAACGGATATGCAGAACCCGGCACCCGCCGCAGCGGCCAGGACAGCCGCGCCCGCGCTCACCTGCTTTGGTGTACTGCCGGTGCAGGTGTCTGTTTCCGAAGACAGGGTGCTGACCGCTGATGAGGAAAAAGCTCTCAGCGCCGGAGCCGCGGTGGTGGACGCCATCCTCCGCAATGCCTTAAGTGCTAACAAGAAGGCGCGTATGCTTGACGTCGACCAGATCGGTGGCCTGCAGGCTCCGGATGCAGTGGTGAATTTGGAGACCTCGCGCGAGGTGGCCCAGAGTGTGGGCTGTAACGCCATTCTGGAAACCTCGCTCAGCCGTTATGTCGAACGTGAGGGCGGCCCCTACGGGGTGCAAGAGCCGGCGGCCGTTACCCTGGCCTACCGTTTGTACGATGTAGGTACCGGCACCGTGCTCTGCCATGGCCGCTTCGACGAGCAGCAGCAGTCGGTGATGGAAAACCTGTTTACCCTTGGCAAGGCCGGCCGTCGCGGCATGACCTGGCTGACCGCTGAAGAACTTGCGCGCGAGGGTTTGATGGGTCAGCTCGGACAGTGTAAGCATCTTACGAAATAATTTTTGTCGTGCGTATGCGGCTGCCGGCCAAGGTGAACCGGCTGGTGGGGCAGGCCATGCACGACTACGCCATGCTGGCCGATGGCGACCGGGTGCTGGTAGCCGTGTCCGGCGGGGTGGATTCACTGGTGCTGGCCCACCTGCTTTTCTTCTGGCAGTGGAAAGCGCCAATACGCTACCGGCTTATGCCGGTGCATGTGGATATGCAGGATCCAGGGCACATATCCGGGGGAGTGCCTGGCGCAACTGCGGTTGCCATCCGGGAAGAACTGGCTCGGTCCGGCTTACAGTTGGACATTGTCACCGGCAAACGTCCGGATTTTGCTGCAACAGAGGGCGCTAATGAAGAAGAGGCAGGGCAGGGCTGCTTTGTCTGCGCCCGGGCCCGGCGTACGCTTTTGTTTACAGAGGCACGCAGGTTGGGTTGCAACAAAATTGCTTTTGGCCATCATCAGGATGATCTGATCGAAACCTTTCTTTTAAATATCACCTGTGCAGGCAATATCAGCACCATGCGGCCCAGGCAGGATCTCTTTGACGGCAGGCTGGCCCTGATCCGGCCGCTTGCCTATGTGGAGAAAAAGGAGATCGAAGCAGTCGCCCGTGCAAACGGCCTGAAGCCGGTTCCGTCCAACTGTCCGCTGGCAGGAAAGACCCGGCGCGAAGACATGCACAGCCTGGCTGCCGAAATCTACCGCCGCATTCCCGGGGCCAAAAAAAATATCTTTGCCGCCCTGGGCAACGTGCGGGCAGACTACCTGCTCTCTGCCCGGAAACCGACACAGCATAAGGGTTGAGAACAGCCAAACCACCCGCCTGCCCGGCATACTGTCGCACTGTCGCCATAACTCGCCTTGCCCTTGTGCAGCATTTTACATCAGGAACACCATGGAACTACTTCCGGTAGCCCATCTTTTTCTGGCCCAGGCCCAGAGCGCTGAAAACGCCTGCCGTCATGTGGAGCGGTATCTTACCGATAACCCGCTGCTCAGCTACGATAACCTACGCGTTCTACCCGAAGAGGCAAACCGCGCCGATGAAGAGGCTTTTTGGGACGGCATGGATGAAGGCCTGCTTGCCAACCGCTCCTTTGCCCACCGCATGGTCAGCCATCTGGAAAAAGAAGGGGTGCAGAACCTGCGCCAGTTGGTGGATTTGCAACATGGCTATGCCACCAAGGTCTTGCACACCCTGGTGCATCTTTTGGACGGCTTTATCGGCATCGATTCGGTTCTGTACAACCTGGTTGATGACAGCCACGATGTCAGCCAGACCCTGCGCCGGGCCATGCGGGACAATCCTTCCCGCTACTGGCTGGTGCGAGTGCGGGCGGGCAAGGTGCGCGCCTCGATTTTGAGTTGAAGCGAAAAAGTTCAACCACAAACATGAGAAAGCTGAGAAAGCCGGTACAGCCGGCACAATCGGGAGACGATAATCATGGACAGCATCTATCATTGCCCGTCTTGCGGCGCTAAAAACCGGGTAGCCCAAGATAAGGCCGGATTGAAGCCAAAATGCGGCAAGTGTGGGGTTTCCCTGGCTGGTGCAGCCCAGGCGGGCCGGGTCAACACCCTGACGGACAGCGACTTTGCCGGCCGTATACAACAGGCCGGAGCGCCGGTTCTGGTGGATTTTTATTCTCCTACCTGCGGTCCCTGCCAGATGCTGGCCCCGGTACTAGAGTCTCTGGCTGCGCGTTTTTCCGGCAAGCTCATCATTTATAAGATCAATACCGCAAGCGAGCAGGCCAATGCCGCCCGCTTCGGCATCAGGGGCGTGCCCACCCTGATCTTTTTTAGACAGGGGCAGGAGGCTGACCGCATTGTCGGCGCGATGCCGGAAGAAGATCTGACCCGTCGCATCCAGGCCTTTCTTGGCTGAGACAAGCCGTATCCAGCACTATCCATGCAAACCGCCCCCAAAAATCTCCGCTGGCTGCTCGGCCTGAGCGCCATCTTCAGCCTCGTTTTTGTGGCCCTGGCCATCAAACCGCACAACCGGGCCGACTGGGCCCTGGAAAACGTACTGGTCTTGGTGTTTGCCCTGGCCCTGGGTGCTTCATATAAGCGCTTGCCGTTGTCACGGCTTTCCTATACGCTGATCTTCTTTTTTTTATGCCTGCACGAAGTCGGCAGCCACTACACCTATGCGCAGGTGCCCTACGATGCCTGGAGCGAGCGGTTTTTCGGCACCTCCTTTAACGAACTGGTGGGTTGGCAGCGCAACAACTTTGACCGGGTGGTGCATTTTTCCTACGGTCTGCTCTTGGCCTATCCTATTCGTGAACTCTTTTTCCGGGTAGCGGATGCGCGTGGCTTCTGGAGTTATTTTCTGCCGCTTGATGTCGCCATGTCGACCTCCATGCTCTTTGAGCTGTTTGAATGGGGCGCGGCGGAAATATTTGGCGGCGATCTGGGGGCCGCCTACCTGGGCACCCAGGGCGATGTCTGGGATGCCCACAAGGATATGGCCCTGGCAACGCTTGGCGCAATGTCGGCCATGGGCATTACCTGCGCCGTCAACTATTTTCTCCAGCGCGATTTTGCCAGGGAATGGCAGGAAAGCATGCGGGTCAAACACAGCCGGCCTTTAGGGGAAGAAAAGCTGGTTCAGATGCTGAAGGATGGGGGGCAATGAAAGCAATGCTTGCTGCGCAGGAGGTGGAGGAACAGCCTAGGCAAACCCGACAGTTCCGGCAGACAGAGTTGCAACGCAGGCCGGGCGGCAAGGCGGCACCTTCCGTATACCTGTGGAATCCTCTTACCGCCATGCTCCTGAGTCTGATTCTGACCCCCTTGTTCGGCTCCATGGTGCAGATGCTGAACTGGCGCATCCTGCAGGAAGAAAAGCGGGCCCAGCAATCTTTGTGGTGGTTTGTGGCCGGCTGCATCATTCTTCTGGGCAACCAGATCTTTTCCGCCCTGCTCCCTGAAGCCAAGGTAGTGGATACTTTCACGGTCAGCCTCTTGGTGCTCTACGTCTGCGGTTGGTTTGTTCTGTCCGGTCGCAGGCAGGTGCGCTATGTGCGCGAGCATTTCCCCAAGGGATATGGCCATAAATCCTGGCTTTTGGTGCTGGTGATAGCCCTGAGCGGCTGTGTGGCCTACATGCTCCTCGGTTTTGCCCTGACCTTTGTCATGGATCTTGTGCGTTAGCGGGCTCTGTGCCTGCTATTAGGACGCCGTTTCTGCCCAAGAGACCATGCGGCACGCCATTTCCAAACTCAAAAGGCACGTGGCATGCGGGTTTAAGCGTTTGCCGGAGGGCCTGCAAGCGGCGCTTGCCAGCGCCCTGATTGTGCTCAAGTTTGTAGTGCCCTTTTACATCCTCTCCGATATCCTGCTCTACTTCGACCTGCTCAGGCCAATCGGCAGGCTGCTGTCCCCACTCACCACTTTTTTGGATCTACCGCTGGAGGCAGCTTCGGCCCTGGCCGCGGGCATCCTTCTCAATGTCTATACCGCCATTGCCTTTGCCGCTCCGTTGGAACTGAGCAGCCATCAGTGGACCATTCTGGGTGTGTTCATCGGCATCTGCCATTCCCTGCCGGTTGAAAACGCTATTATGGCCAGGCTCGGCATTTCCAGCCTGTACTCCATTGGCCTGCGTTTTTTTGGCGGACTGCTTGCAGTGCTGCCGCTCACGCTTCTGCCCGCATCCTTTAAGAGCGGCGGGGAGGCCACCGGCACGGGGCAGGGGTTGGCCGTGCAGCAGTTTGACAGCTTTGCCGCCATGCTCCTGAGCTCTGCAGGCAATGCCCTCATCCTCTCGGCCCAGGTGATTGTGCTGGTCTGCGGTCTGATTCTCTTGATGGATTGGATCAAATCCCTGCCGGCCATTAAAAAGCATGTCGAAGGGGCCGGCACCGCTTTTTCCATCATCATCGGGCAAATTTTGGGTATTACCTACGGGGCCGGGATTCTGCTGCGCGAGGCAGGCCGGGGCTCGCTGAGCCGCCGCGACATCTTCTTCATCGGTACTTTTTTGATGATTTCCCACTCCTCCATCGAAGATGTTTTGCTCTTTACGCTCTTCGGCGCTAACTTCTGGTTCATCCTGTTGGTGCGGCTTGTTGCGGCCCTGGTCTTCAGTCTGGTGCTGCTGCGTCTTTTTAAGGGGCCGGCCCTTGATAGAGTCATGCGCAGGTGAACGGGCAGGCAGTGCTCATTTCAAATACAGGAGGCGTACGGTGCAGATCACAGGCGAGCGTTTTTTCAGTAGTAATCTAACAAAAATCTACTTCTGCACGGTGCTCGCTTTTTGCTCCCTCTACGCGGCCCAGCCCATCCAGCCGGTCTTTCAGCAGGAATTTCACTTAAGCTCGCTGCAGGCCATCCTCTTCACCACCCTGATGATGCTGCCCCTGGGTTTTGCGCCCATGTTCTACGGCTTTATGCTCGAAGCCTTTTCCGCGCGCCTCATCCTGCGTTCTGCCGTGCTCATCCTGGGGCTTTTGGAACTGGTTTTCTGCATCACCAACAACTATGTGCTGTTGCTGATCATTCGAGGCCTGCAGGGCATGGTCATCCCTGCCATTTTCACCTCGCTGATCAGCTACATCTCCTTTACCGCCAAACCCAGCGAGGTACAGTCGGCAGTGGCGCGCTACATTGCCGCTACCATCCTGGGTGGTTTTTTAGGCCGTTTTCTCTCCGGCCTGTTCACGGAACTGATTGGCTGGCGCTTCTTCTTCTTTCTTCTGGGCGTGCTTTTAATACTGGGATTTTTTCAGCTACGCAGCCTGGAAAGAGACGCCAATGTGCAGTACAGCCGCCCCCGGCCGGGTGAAGTGTTTGCACTTATCCGGCAGGGACATCTGTTGTGGATTTATCTTGCTATTTTTGCAGTATTTTTTGTCTTTGCCGGGCTGCTCAACTTCCTCCCCTTTGAGTTGAAGCGGATCAACCCCGGCTTTGGCGAAACCGGCATCGGCATCATGTACAGCGGCTATATCATGGGGATTCTCGTTTCCCTTAATATCCGCCGCCTGATTACCTGGTTTGGTTCGGAGTTTGCCATGGCCGCAACCGGCCTGTGCATCTATGCCCTTGGGGTCGCCGGTTTTATGGTGCAGCACCATATGGCCATGTTTGCCAATATGTTTGTTTTCTGCACCGGCATGTTCATGGTGCACGCACTTTTATCGGGTTATATCAACACCTTGGCCAGTCAGAACAAGGCCATTGCCAATGGCGTGTATATTTCGTTCTACTACCTGGGCGGCACCATGGGCTCATTTGCGCCCGGAATCATCTATGAGCATTTCGGCTGGCGCGTTTTTTTGATTGCTTTGCTCGGCATGGTGGCTGCAGCCATGTTTTGCCTCGTACGTCTGCGCAGCGCGGTCAAACAAAAATTGGCTGTGGGCGCGGGAGAAGGGCATACGTATTAATACCTGTACGTAGCATCAAATATCGCTAAACATTGCCGGCATATGCAAGCATGTTCAACTGTGCATAAACTACCGAGCAGGGTCAACTTGGGAATGGATTCCAGCTTTTTATCCCAGGGGATACCCTGCCGACATAATGCACTTTAACCCGGATATCGACTACTACGCTATTTTGGGGGTACACCCCGAAGCGGAAGATATTGTTATTAAGGCGGCCTACAGGGCCATGTCGAAACAGTATCATCCCGATATGGGCCTGGGCAATACTCAGAAGATGCAGGCCATCAACGAGGCCTACCAGGTGCTGATCGACCCGATCTGCAGAAGCGACTACGACCGTATGCGCACGCTTTTTTCAGCACAAGACCAGCAAGATACGGAGAGCGATGAGGGGAAGAAAGGGAAGAAGAGGAAAAAAAGCGCTGGTGAATCAAGCTCTGCATCAGCATCTTACAGTCGGGGGCAGGGCAGCGGGGCTGAATCAACCTGTAGGGCGGAAGAGAGCCGGGAGCAGGCCGGTAGGGCCGAATCAAGCCGCACAGCACAAAACAACGGGCCGCAGCCCCGCGCCCCTTCTCAAAAAGAGCGTGCGCCGCTCGTCTTTCCGCCCTGGTTGTCCGGCCTGTATGTTTTTGCCCAAGCCGCTACCCTGGGCCTCTTTGTACTAGGTATGCTGCTGCTGACCTTATTTGACGCCGTGCCCTTTTTGGAACAACTGCGCTTTGCCTTTCCCTTAGGGCTTGTCGCCTTTTCCTGTGTTTGCCTGTTTTTGGCAATCGGCCCAGCAGGTCCAGGGTTCAGGGCTATTTTTGCCCGGCCCCTGGCACTGCCGGAGGAGCAGAAAAAGGCCTTTGCCGGCAGGGAGTTATGCATCCATGCCTGCTTGCTGCTGGTGCCGGCGGTTGGTCTCGCGCTCCATGGCTTCCATATTCTGCCGAAGGCTCCTCTCCAGGCTGCTATGCGCCTAAGCGCCGGCCTCGGCGGCACAGTACTGCTTGCCTCCAGTCTGTATCACTTCCTGTGCGACAGGCCGCGCTGGCCGCACAGGGTGCAGATGTTTTCCATGGTTTGTGCCTTTTATCCGCCCAGTTATGCGGCCTGGGGGCTTGTGTATGGCGGATTCTTCTTCTTTGGACTTTAGGCTTTAGTGCGGCAAGTGCCTTTTCAGGCAAACAAATCGTTCAGGCCCTCGGCCATGGTGGGGTGAGTGTATCACCGGCACTTCGCGTGCGGAGAGGAACGAGGCCTCGCCATCCAAGATGGTGATGTGCTCAAACCCTGCCGGCTTGTCGTGGTTTTTTTGGCCCGCAAAGCGGCTGTAAGCTGCTCTTTGGTGTGGTGCGCCTGGGTAGGACAGGCCTTTTTCTGCCTGGGTGATAAGTGATTTGGTGGCAATCAGGCCACATTGATGCAGGTGCCGCCATACATTGAGGACGAACGTTCGATCTGGGCCACGTTTTGACCTTGTTTTGCGAGGAAACCCACCAGGGTTTTGCCGCCTTTACCAAATCCGATAACGATATTTTGGTCGGATCGTGCTGTAGTCATGGAAAATACGTGTTCCGGTAAAGGGAAAGAAGGTGCGGCATACCGCAAAAGCAAGCCGGGCAGTGTTGATGCTGTCCGGTCGTTTTTACAGAGGGGTATAGGGATGTTGTGGCGTGGCGCTACCGGGGCTTCCCGTTAGGAGCTGCTCTTCTGGGGCCTGAGCAGCACATGCTCCAGCAAGAGCACCATCAACGTGCCCACCACAAAGCCGTTACTGGCCACTGGAATCAGTAGTTGGGGAAAGGCTGCCGCCACTTCCGGGGGCAGAAAGGAGACGAGCACACTCACCATCACCGGAATACTGATGATGAGCGCGTCCTGAAAGCCGAAGCCCTTGGTGCCGAAGGCCACCATCATTCCGGCGGCCAGTTGCAGGCTCATGATATGCAGCAAAATGACGCCGACCACCACCGGCGGCACATTCCAGGCAAAGGCCACCAACGGCGGCATAAAGGCTATGAGCAGCATGACCAGGGCTGCCGGAAGGAAGCTGATGCGGGAGGCATTGCCGTTTGAGGCAATGATGCCGGCGGTCAGCGAGAAGTTCACTAGGCCGATCACTCCCAGAAAACCCGCGAGCGTATTGGAAAGCCCGGTCAGTATCATGCCCCGGCTAAGACGGCGCTCCATACCTTTGGGCTGCAGCAGCCTGCCAATGGATTCTATGGAACCCAAATCGTTAATGGCCAGGGCAATGAAGCAGATAAAAAAAGAGAGAATCAGCCCCAAATCCCAGCTCAGGTTGGTGGTGCAGTCCTGAAAAACAGAAGAGAAAAGCGGTAGATCAAGCAGCGGTTGCGTCGTGGCTGTGGGTAAAAAAATGAGACTTGCAATACTGCCGCCGACCAGTGCCCAAACCAGCATGGTTGCCCGCCACATGCCCTTGAGCAGACGGTCTGCGCCCAGCATGGCCAGTAACAGCAACAAACCAAAGAGCAGATTTGCGGGAACCGCCTGGGTGCTGGGCGCTGTCAGCAGGAGCTTGAGGATGGTGGGGGTGATGGTAAGCGCAATGAGAATAAGGATGGTGGCTACCACTCTGGGGGTGAAGAGCCTGGCCACATAGTGAAACAGGCCCAATCCGCAGAGGAGCGTCAGGAAGATACCGCCCGCCATAATGCTGGTGTAGATGGTGTCGATATTTTGAGCGCCGCTGGAGATGATGCCCACCAAGAGGATAACCGCCGGCCCTACTACCAGGGGCAGACGGTGGCCTATGGTGATTTGTGCAATCAGGCTGAGCGCGGTGACAAAGAGCAGCTTTTGCATGTAGAGCAACTGCGCCACCGGCTCGGAGAAGTGCAGGGCAGCCACTACCTTGCCCAGGATAATGGCCGAAACCCCCATGACAGCGAGCCACTGCAGGGCAAAGAGCAGAAGGGCGGCAAGCGGCGGTCGTTCGTCAATACCGTAGCGAATCAGGGGCTGGGGCATGGAATCTCCTGGTTGAATAGGTTGCAGATTGCTGGCGCAGGCCTCCGTGTTTCATCATCGGCCTGAATCTGGAATTACAGCGCTACCCCTCCCTTGACCGGCATTAGCGAGGGCAGCCAGGTGCTGAGCGAAGGAACGAGGATGATCAGCGCCAGGAAACAGGTCATGATGACGATAAAGGGCGCTACCCCCCGGATGACCATGCTCAGACTGATGTCGTCACGCAGGCTTTTGATCACATACAGATCCATGCCCACCGGTGGAGTGATCAGGGCAATGGCCATGTTCACGGTCAGGACCACACCATACCAGATCGGGTCGATGTTCAGGCTGTGCATAATGGGTAGAATCAGCGGGGTGGTGAGCAGCACCACGGAAACCGTCTCCAGAATCGCGCCCAGAAGCAGCAAAAGCAGGTTGATGGTGAGGATGAACATCATCGGGCTGAAGTTATTCTCCACCACCAGGGCCGTGAGCTGCTGGGGAATGCCTAAAATGGTCATGACCTTGCCGAAAAAATGCGCGCCGATGATGATCATGCCGATCATGCAGGAGGTGGTCAGCCCCTCCAGGCACACTCTCGGGATCTGGCGGATGCTCAGGGTGCGGTAGATGACCATGGTGATGAAGAGGCTGTAGACCAGGCCCACTGCCGCTGCTTCCGTGGGCGTGAAGATGCCGGTATAGATGCCGCCGATAACCACCACCGGCAAGAGCAGGCCGGGCAGATTACGCAGGGTGAGCCGTCGGCGCTCCGTCCAGCCCGCTTTGGGCAAGGGTTCAAAGGCCCCCCGGCGGCTGCGCCACACCGCGTAGATCGAGAGGATCAGGGTCAGGAGCAGACCGGGAACCACACCGGCAATAAAGAGCCGGTCCAGCGAGGCATCGGTGATGGATGAGTAGAGAATCATCGGGATGCTCGGCGGAATCAGGATGCCCAGGGTGCCGCCGCAGGCCAGCAGGCCCAGGGTGAATTTTTGATCGTAGCTGCGATTCACCATGGCCGGGTAGGCCACGGTGCCGATGGTGGCGGCAGTGGCCGCACCGGAACCGGTGATAGCGGCAAAGACCGCGCAGGAAAGCACGGTGGCCACGCTCAGGCCGCCGGGCAGGTGCCGCACCCAGGAATTGACGGTTTCAAAGAGCTGATCGCCCACCCGGCCGATGAGCAATACCTGACTCATGAAGATAAAGAGCGGCACGGCCATGAGGGTACTGCTGTTCAAGGATTCCAGCACAGTGATGCCGACAAAGCCTAAGGGGATGCCGTTTATCAGGGCAAGCAGCACCGCAGTGATGCCCAGGCCAAAGGCCACGGGTAGGCCGGTAACCAGGATGAGCAATAGGAGCCCGACAACAATGGCCAGTTCAAGCATGGTTGGACTCCTTGCTCAGTTGCACATTCGTGGAATCGGTAGCGGTATTTTGCATATCCCGGCGGAAGCCGAACAGAGCCTTACAGGCCTCGATCAGGAACTGCAGGGCCAAAAGGGCAAAGGAGAGGAAAACCGGAAACTCAATGATCCACAGCGGCACCCGCAGGGTGGTGGCCGTGGTCTCCCCGGTGAGCAGGGCATCCTGAAAATGTTCCCAGCCGCTCATTGCCACCAGTACACAAAAAGCAGCGCCTGCCAGGGCCGTGCAGAAATTCAGCACCCGGTTGACGGATGCGGGCAGATGCATCTGCAAGAGTTCCACCCGCACATGCCGGTCGCGCATCAGGGTATAGGCCGCCCCGCCCACCATGGCCCAACTGAAGAGATAGCCGCTCCATTCGGGCAGCCATTCCGAAGGCCGGCCGCCGGCCCGCAGGATAACCTCTGCGAAGACCATGCAACCGATGACCAGCAGGGCCAGTCCGCTGACCAGGGCAGCGGCACGGTTGATTCCCTCAATGGCTGCGCGCAGTACACGAAATACGAGCATAATTGTCTTATAGAGCCTTATTTGTGGGGATCTTATTTAGGCAGCTTATCGGCAATGGGCATCAGCTTTTCCCCCAATTCACCGCTTTTCTTGAGATAACTCTCGCGCAGGGCAGCGGTGGCGCCGACAAAGGCCTGGCGCTCCTCGCTGGTCAGTTCATGCACTTCAAGACCGGCCGCTTTAATGGCTGCCAGGGCTTCATCCTCGGCCTTGGCCACTTCCTGGCGGATAAAGGCTTCGGCATCGCGCGAGGCCTTGTTCAAAATCTCCTGCTGCTCGCTGCTCAGGCCGTTCCACCATTTTTGGTTGGCCTGTACGAGGAATTCAGCGGTGCTATAGTTGGATAGGGTCATATATTTCTGCACCTCGGTGACCTTGCGGGCCACGGCTGCGGGCATGCCGGTGGTGGTGCCGTCAATGGTGCCGCGCTGCAGGGCCATATACAGCTCAGAGGAGCTGATGATGGTGGGGGCCGCACCCAGAGCCTTGAGGATTTCCGCATCACCTGCGGAAAAGGCACGCATGGTCAGGCCGGAAAAGTCGGCAGGGCTTTTGAGGGGCCGCTTGTTGTTGAAGAACTGCACATAGCCGTAATCCACCCAAAACAGCACCTTGGTGCCGTACTTGGCAAAGGCCTCGTCAAAGATGGGTGCTGCACCGGCGTTTAAGAACTGCTCCAGAGACTGCAGATTGGCAAAGGTAAAGGGCACCTCAAAAATATCGACCGCAGGCAGAATGCCCGACCACTTGTTCACCGGCACCAGGCCGATTTCCGTGCTGCCGTTGCGGATGGCCTTGACGATTTCCGCATCGCGGAACAGGGAGCTGGAGTCGAATATTCTCACCTCCATCTCCCCCTTTGAGCATTCCTTCACCTTGTCGGCAAAGACCTGCAGGCCCTTGGAAACATGGTGCTGGGGCGGAAATTGGTTGGAGAGCTTGATGGGTGCTGCCAGGGCGCTCGTGGCCGCAAAGAGGGCCAGGGTGCAGAGGGTGGCCGCAAAGAGGATAAGTCCCTTGCTGCCGAAGATGTTGTGCTGGGGATGGTGCATGCTTTCCTCCTGAAAATGGTGCGGAATAAGAGTTTCGTACTTTTTTGACTTGCTGGTAAGCATAAATGGCCTCAGAAAAGGCAAGCTGTCACTGTATCGTAAAGCCGGCAGCGTGCCAAGGTTAATGCAGTTTCATGGTGCAAAATCCACGACTTGTATCCACGGCCTGTCGAGGTGCTGAGGTCTGTCTTCCTGCTTTTGTTTGCACGATTAAGACGGTTCATGGTATGCTAACAAGTTGTTTTTGCGGCAATCATATTTTAATGGAGCACGTATGCAGGGGAAAAAGCTGAACATTCTGGTGGTGGATGATGAACGGGTGCACCGCTATACGCTCTGCTCCCTTTTTGCCGACTGGGGTTGGGAGTGCAGCGAGGCGGACGACGGCGTGGCAGCGGTTGCAGCGGTACAGTCCCAGCCCTTTGACGCCATCCTCATGGATGTGCGCATGGCGCGCATGGACGGCATGGAGGCCTTGCGCCGCATCCGCGCCATCAATCCCGCCATTCCGGTCATTATTATGACCGCCTTTTCCTCGGTGGATTCGGCGGTGGCAGCCATCAAGCAGGGAGCCCAGGATTATCTCACCAAGCCGCTTGATTTCGAGCGTCTGCGCACCACCATGGAAGTGGCCATGGGGCACCGCCGGCCCGAGGAAAAAAAAGCGCCGCAGGGGCTGGCCATCAGTGCTGATATGAAGATGATCGGTCAGTCACAACCCATGCTGGAGTTGTGGCAGATGATCGCCCAGGTCGCACCCACCACGGCCACCGTGCTCATCACCGGTGAATCCGGCACGGGCAAGGAACTGGTGGCCTCGGCTCTGCACCATAAAAGCGAGCGGGCGGATGGCCCCTTCATCAAGATCAACTGTGCCGCCCTGACGGAAACCCTGCTCGAATCCGAACTTTTCGGCCACGAACGCGGGGCCTTTACCGGCGCAGACCGCCGCCGCGAGGGCCGCTTTGTCCAGGCCCATGGCGGTACCCTCTTTCTGGATGAGATCGGCGAAACCTCTGCAGCCATGCAGGTAAAGCTCCTGCGCGCCCTGCAGGAGCACGAAGTGCAGCGGGTGGGCGGTCAGGAAACCATCCGGGTGGATGCCCGCATCCTTGCGGCCACCAACCGTAACCTTGAGGAGGCTGTGCAGAGCGGCATGTTTCGGGAGGATTTGTTTTACCGCCTTAAGGTGGTGGAGCTGGAGGTGCCGCCCCTGCGTGAACGTCAGGGCGATATTCCGCTTTTGACGAACTATTTTGTGGACAAGTTTGCCCGTCAAAACAAACGAGAGGTCAAGGGGTTCACCCCTGACTGCATGGATCTCTTCAACCGCTACCCCTGGCCTGGCAATGTGCGCGAGCTTGAGCACGCCATCGAGCGTGGGGTCATCCTCATGCGCGGGGACTATCTGGATATTTCCGTCTTACCCATGGCCCTGCAGCGCTGGGCCGGCCTGTACGAGGAAGTGCCGGTGGAAGAACCGGCCACCCTCAAGGAGGCGGAGAAGGCGCTCATCCTCAAAACGCTTGAGGAAACCGGCGGCAACCGCAGCGAGGCGGCCCGCCGCCTAGAGATTACCCGCAAGACCTTGCTCAACAAGCTGAAAAGCTACGATATCGCATAATTCCATATTCCATATCAAAGCCCTGTCTGGGACGATTCCGGCAAACACTTGCAGCACCCCATCACCCCATTGTACATCTGCGCTGCATGTGCCTCGCCTCCCGTGATACATTGCCAATGATCTGAATAATGAACAAAGAGGCCGGTGGTCGTGCCCGGCCCACCGGCCTTATGCAACCACAGGCGCAGTGGATATGCCTGTTGACTCCCACTGCATTCTTGGCTAAAAATATAAAATATCGTGCCTGCCGGAGAGTCGTTTCGGCAGGCTTCCTTTTTCCCTGCTAGAGCTTGACCATGCGAACAGATATTTTACATGCCGGCGCCAGTGTATTGACTTATGAAATCCGCAACATCGTTGCGGTGGCCGAACAACTGGAGCGATTGGGTGTACAGGTATATTACGAAAACATCGGCGATCCGGTGGCCAAGGGCGAGGCGATTCCGGACTGGATGAAAGAAATCGTGGCCGAGGCCGTGCACGACAACGCCACCTATGCCTACAGCCCTACCAAGGGTATGCCGGCGGCGCGTGAGTTTGTAGCGCAAACCACCAACAGCAAGGGTGGGGTGCAGATAGACGCCGAAGATGTCATCTTCTTCAATGGTTTGGGCGACGCTATTTCAAAGGTTTACGGTTTTTTGAAGCGCACGGCCCGCATCATTGTACCCACACCGAGCTATACCACCCATTCCTCTGCCGAGGCGGCCCATGCCGGGGCAGAGCCGGTTACTTACATCCTTGATCCCAACCACCTCTGGTATCCGGATCTGGAGGATATAGAAAACCACATCAAGTACAACCCGGCCGTGGCGGGCATCCTGGTCATCAATCCGGACAATCCCACCGGCGCGGTCTACCCGGCGGATGTGATGCGGGCCATTGTCGACATCTGCGAAAAGAACGATCTCTTCATCATCTGTGATGAGGTCTACCAGAACATGACCTTCAACGGTACCACCTGCACGCCTCTGTGCACGGTAATCGGCAACAAGGTGCCTGCCATCTGCATGCGCGGCATCTCCAAGGAAATGCCCTGGCCGGGCGGCCGTTGCGGCTGGATCGAGACCTATAACCGCAAGCGCGACCCCATGTTCGCCACCTATGTGCAGTCCATTTTAAACGCCAAGATGTTGGAGGTCTGCTCCGCCACCCTGCCACAGGTGGTTATGCCGCGCATCAAATCGCACCCGCAGTACTTGCCCAACCTGCAACAGCGAGTGAGCATCTACGAGCGCAACTCCAATATCGCCTACAATATCTTGAAGGATGTCAAGGGCGTCTTGGTCAACCGCACCAATGGCGCGTTTTACATGAGCGTGGTTTTTGAGGAGGGCGTACTCACCCATAAACAGTCGCTGCCCATTGAAAACGACGCAGTGCGCGAAACCGTGAATCACCTGGTAACCGGCGCGGGCGTGCAGCCGGACAAACGCTTTGTCTACCACCTGCTGGCCTCGACCGGTATCTGCGTGGTGCCGCTCTCTTCTTTCGCCACCGACCTGCAGGGTTTCCGTATCACCCTTTTGGAAACCGACGAAGCCAAGTCAGTCGGCATCTTTACCACCATTGCCAAGAGCATCCGGCAGTATATCAACTCCAACCAGAGTTGCGCCCACTGCGATAATTCCTGATTTCGGTAGAGACGCGGGCTGCCGCCGGGCACCCGCTTAGCTTCAAGCCGCAGAGGTATGTACCCTGCGGCTTTTTTGCTGTTTTCTGCCGGCATTTGATCTCAGTGCTCACCTGGGCGTACATGGTGGCCTCCAGTGTTTTGCTACTCCCTTTGCCCCGCCGGTGCGCCCTCCCGTCGCGTTTGACGATGGGGTGGTATTTTACCACCACACAAATACGGGGATAACGTTTTGATACCCCCCCCCCTTATCTTGGCGACGCAGTTTTACGCCGCGACAAGATATCAAAGACACGCCGTCTGATGGGGTAGCGTTTCGTGACCTCATCTGGCATGCCTCCGCTTTTTTCTAAGACTCATCAGAAACTGCCTTGATGGTGAAGTAGTATTCAATGGTGGGGCGGCCCCCTTGAGGTTTTCGTCCAAAAGGGCGAGAAGTCCGAACTGGGAGGTTGCGACCTTGTTACGTTCACCCAAAAGGGGGAAAAACCTCGCACCCTTCTGTGGTTGCTGATGGCTGCCTACCACAGTGACACCCCAAGAATTGACGACACTATCGGTATGGAGCTGTTCATCCTGCAAGACCTGGTGGAGGCTGCATGAAACGCTTATGACTTGGAAAGGGCACACACAGGTGGCGTGTGGGAGAAATTGGAGCACCGGTTGGAAGCTGTAGGCGAAAGTGGTGAAGCGTTAGTGAACGCTCGCTGGTAGGCAGGAGGCTTTTGATTCAAACAAAGTGTTGGCCTAGACAAGAATAAAGGGGTTACAGCAACAAGCCATAACCCCTTTATTCTCTGGTGTCCCAATGGTGCTGGATTTGTACCCCGAAACAAAATTTCATGACGAGGCCTCTTTTGTCAACCGGGCAACTAGTTGTTTTTAATATGCTTTAAATGGTCGGGGCGAGAGGATTCGAACCTCCGACCTCCTGCTCCCAAGGCAGGCGCGCTAACCAGGCTGCGCTACGCCCCGACAAAAGGGAAACTGCTGTTTTGATCAGCCAGATCGTCTGGAATGCCGGCGTATTTTTAAATACCAGGCACCGGCAATTGCAATCTGTCCGTATTTTGAGTACTTCTTTGGCGGCAGTGCCGCTGTCTCGTATATACTGTTCTCCTTTTTTCGTCAACACATTCCGGCGCTTTTGGCTGTCACGCTGCCTCAGTCGGCCGGATTCGTGCCTGCGCAGGCCATAACCGCTCTTGCTCAAAACTACCATGCGGCGTTTTTATCTTCCTCCGGATTTAGTTCCCACTCTTGAGCAGGATACATTTATCCTGAAAGGGCAAGAGGCCCGCCACATGGCGCAGGTCTTGCGTCTGTGTGCAGGCGATGAAGTGGAGTTTTTTGACGGGAGCGGCCGGGTTATGCACGCGCGCCTGCAAACAGTAAAGCAGGGGCACATCAGTTTGGCGATTATCGAGCGCCGCCGGGAGTCTGCGCCTGCATACCCGCCCCTCACCCTGGCACTTGCCCAGCTCAAGGGCAACAAGATGGATCTGGTGGTGCAAAAGGCCAATGAACTGGGCGTGCACTCCTTTTTGCCGCTGGTGACCAAGTTTTGTGAAAAACGGGGCGGAGGCGAGGCTGCCGGTGCGCGCTGGCAACGCATCGTTATCGAGTCCTGCAAGCAGTGCAAACGAACTATACCGATGCAGATTGGCTCTGCGCAGCCTGTGCCGCATTTGACGGCAAGCGATTTTTCTTGGGCAACCCTGCGCCTGGTGGCCTGGGAGGATGAGCAGCAGGCCGGTCTGCCGCTTGCAGCCATAGATGCCAATACCGGTCCTGTTTGCCTGCTGATCGGACCCGAGGGCGGTCTGCACCGGGATGAACTGGCCTGGCTCAGGGAGCAGGGCTTTCAATCCTTTTCTTTGGGCAGCCATGTGCTCCGCGCCGAAACCGCTGCCATTGCCGCCGTGGCCATTATCCAGCACCTTTGCGGTGCGCTACAGCCGCAAATAAGATAGATTCCTGGAATTCCAGAAAAAATATTCGTTATGACACCTAGGCAAAACAGTAATCAGGTTCAAGGGTAGATCATGCGGGCAGTGATACAGCGGGTCAGTCAGGCACAGGTGATGGTGGATGGCCTTGCCACAGGCGCAATTGCGGAGGGTTTAGTGGTCCTCTTGGGCGTGCATGCACAGGATACCAGCCAGGATACTGCCTGGATGGTGGACAAAATCCTTAATCTGCGTATCTTTGCCGATGAGCAGGGTCTGATGAACCGTTCCCTGCTGGATACGGGCGGCGCCTTGCTGGTGGTTTCGCAATTCACCCTCTTGGGCGATTGCCGTAAGGGCCGCCGTCCTTCCTGGCATGAGGCTGCGCCTCCGGAAAAGGCCAAGGCCATGTACGAGGCCTTTCTGGCCCTGTGCCGGGAGCGGCAGGTTCCACTTGCAAGCGGTGTGTTTCAGGCCATGATGCAGGTGAGTTTGTGCAACGATGGCCCGGTAACTATCCTTTTGGATTCCCATAAAAATTTCTAATTTTTTGTCACCCTTATGAATGATTTGCCCCTTGGCTCCCTCTGCCACGGCTTTCGCCTGGATGAGCGCGCCTATTTTGCTGAAATTCAGTCCACGGTCTTCCTGTTCACTCACACCGTACTGGGCTGCAAGGCCTTGGCCATCAAGAATGACGATGCCAACAAGACCTTTTGCATCTCCTTCCGCACCGTTCCAAGCGATTCCACCGGAGTGGCCCATATCTTGGAGCATGCCGTGCTCATGGGCTCGAAAAAATACCCGGTACGGGACGTGTTCGGTGAAATCCATAAGGGTGGTCTGCTGACCTTTTTGAACGCCATGACCGGATCGGACAGCACCTATTACCCCTTTGCCACCCGCAATCTGCGTGAATACTTCAACATCATGGATGTGTACTGTGATGTTGTTTTTCACCCATTGCTCTTGCCCAGCACCTTTGCCCAGGAGGGTTGGCATGTGCATCTGGAGGAAGAGAAGGCTCCGCTCCAATTCATGGGCGTGGTTTTCAACGAGATGAAGGGGGCCTATGCCGACCCCTTGCGCAGCCTGGTGTACGATGTCTACAAGGGGCTCATGCCGGGTTCCACCTATGCGCACGAATCCGGCGGCGATCCGCGCGCCATACCGGATCTCAGCTATGAGCAGTTCAGCCGCTTTCATGCGCTGCACTACCATCCCTCGAACAGCACTTTGTTCTTTTATGGGGATGCGCCGTTGGAAGAGGAACTGGCCTATGTACAGGAGCGTTTCCTCGCCCAATACCAAGAGGCAGGGCCGCTGGCCCAGTGCGAGGAGGGGGAGACGCCTGCGGCATTGCAAACCCTGCACGACCGCTATCCGGTACAGGCGGGCAGCGACGTCAGCGGCAAGACCTTTCTTGCCGTGGCCTCGGCAGTGGGCACGGCGCAGGAGCGTGAAAAAACCCTGGCCTTTGAAATTATTGCCAATATCCTCTTCAACTCCGATGCCTCGCCCCTGAAAAACGCCATTCTTGGCGAAGATCTGGGGAAGGACTTCGGCGGTCTGTGCATGACGGGCTCAGGCTTCAAGGTCTTGATGCTCACCTACCTGATGGGTTCTGACCCGGACAAGGGCGAGACCTTTTTTTCCTTGTACCGGCAGGTTTTGGCCGATATTGCGACCCAGGGCCTGGAGCAGGAATTGGTGCTGTCTGAACTGAACACCTTTGAGTTCAAGGTGCGGGAAGAGATGAACAAGCCGCAGCGCGGTTTGCAGCTCATTATGCGGGCCCAGGAGGCCATGAAGCATGGCATCTCCCCCTTTGAGGCGCTGTGCGTGGATGAACTGCTGGCCCAGGTGCGCAATAAGGCCTTGCATGAGCGCTGGTTTGAACAGCTGATCCGGGAACATTTGCTGGATAATCCGGTTACCGTGCAGGTGATTCTTGAGCCGGACCCGCAAGGAGTGGAGGCGAACCTACAGGAAGAACAGGCCCGGCTTGAGCAGATTGGGGCAAAGCTTGGCCCTGAAGAGCGCCGGCTCCTGGTGGAAGAGACCCGGCAACTCATGGCCTTGCAAGCCACCCCGCCGACAGAAGAAGAGTTGGCCCATCTGCCGCGCTTGTCGACAAGCGAGGTGGATGCGCGTCCTGCCCTGCACAGTGTGCGTGTGGACCAACTTGTAAACCGGCCCTTTCTGGTCAGCGAACTGGCCAGTAGCGGGGTGGTGTACTTTGATGTCGGTCTGGACTGCTCTGCCCTCAGTGCCGAGGATTTGCTCTATCTCGACCTCTTTGGCATCATTATTACCGAACTGGGCACCAGCAAGAAAAACTACATGCAGTTTGCCAAGGAGGCGAACCGCTACATGGGCGGCTTCAATCACTCTTTCCATGCCTACACCAGGGCAGAGACGCAGAACCGGGTGCAGCCCGTACTGTGGCTGCATATCAAGGCCCTGGCTGCCTACTTGCCGCAGGCCATGGACCTGGTGGGCGAGGTGCTGGCAGATGCGGATTTTTCCGATCGCCGCCGCATTGAGGAAATTGTGCGACGGGAATTTGCCTGGGCCGAGCACAATGCCCAGAGTGAGGGTTACGGCCTGGCCGCCTTGCGCGTCTTTTCGCACCTGAGCCTGCCGGGGAAGTACCGTGAAGCTGTGCAAGGCATGTCTGCCTATCAGCAGTTGAAAGAGCTTGCAAGCGCTTATACCAGCATGGAGGAAGGTTTTCTCGCCGCGCTTGAGCGCATCCGCAGGGCGCTGTTCAGGCGGCCTGGTTTGATCTGCGCGATCACGGCGGATAGTGCAGAGGTCGAACGTTTTTCCCGCTTGGGTGCAGGCATGCTGCAAGGGCTTGATTCCACGGCGACCCAAGCGCTACGGCCCGATTTTGTCGCATTTCCAGCTACCCAGGCCTTTACCACAGCTGCAGAAATTGCCTACAATGTGCAGGCCTGTCGGCTTTTTAAGGATGCAGCGCAGGTGCAATATGGTGGCGATTTCGAGGTGCTCAAGACCTGGCTCTCCCGTGACTACCTGTGGAATACGGTGCGCCAGATGGGCGGGGCCTATGGTTGTTTCATCCAGTTCAACCACATCACCGGCAACTTTGGCCTGGTGAGTTACCGAGATCCGCAGGTGGCGAAGACCTACAGCGCCTATGCGGATCTGTCGCGGGTGATTGCCAAACTCGATTTGTCTGCCGCCTCGCTTGAGCAGGTGATCTTGGGCGCCTACAGCAGCGTTACTCCGCATCAGGGGCCGGCAGCTAAGGGGGCGCTGGGCCGCGACCAGTATCTCTCCGGTGTCACCGTTGATTTTCTGCAGGCCAGGATTGCGGCCATCCTCTCAGCTACCAATACAGGGCTGCGGCGGTATGCAGACCTCTTTGCCTCGCTTGGAGAACAGCCGCTGCGAGTCAGTATAGGCAGTGCGGAGAAAATCCAGAAAGATGCGGATCTCTTTACCAGGATAGACGTCTTGTGAGGCGGCCTGTTGTTTTTCTTGAAAATACTGACAGCGGCGACCGTGTCTTTGACTCTGAGCTGAAATTGGAGCTACTTCGCAGGCGTATTTAACTGTTCCACCACGCGGCTAAAATAGGGGCCGTCTTCGTCCAGGTGGATGCTGCGGCCATGGCAGGTCTCCATCTTGGTGCGGAGCACGCTGATGCGGCGCAGGTGCCGGAGCTTATCCTGCTCATCACTCGCATGCCTGAACAACTCTTCGGTGTGGAGGATTTCCTTGTGCAGGACCAGACCTTCTGGAATATAGCCCGCGTTTTTCAGGAGCTTGAAGGCCAGGCGCAGATCAGGCGCAACCTTGGCTAGGCTTTCGTCCTGGGGCAGGGGCTTGTCTTTCCAGTGGCTCAGGTCGGGCAGGGAACCCTCTGCCATAGCTTCTTGTATCTTCCGTTCAGCGATGGTCTGACTTATGCTGAACATTGGTCTCTCCTTGCTGAGTTGGTGCAGTTTGTGGAACGCCAGTGCCATATCTACAGTAGAGCAGGTGTCTGGCCAACCTAGTTTTTTCTTGGTGTGGAGCAATACCATGCAGCCTGGATACTTTGTACCGGTTTTTCTCCTTTCCCTGACCCTGTGCGCGACGGCTTTGGCTGATGAAGGCCTGCCCTGGGAGCGGCGCACGCCTTTTCGTGAGGGCACCATCCACTATGAGATGAGTGGCACCCAGCAGGGTACGGAAATCCTCTATATCAAGGAATTTGGCCGCCTGCGCGTCAAGCAGAGCCAGTCTACCATGGAGTTGCTTGGCAAAACGGTAAGCACCAAAACCCGTGAAGTCACTACGCCGGAATGGGTTGTGCGCTACAATCTCAGCGACAACTGGGGCGAAAAAAACACCAACCCGGCCAAACTGTACCAGCAGGAATATGAACAGCTGAGCACGGCAGAAAAAAAGGTTTTTGCCGCCAATGCCGGTAAAATCGGGCCATCCCTGTTTGAAAATGCAGGCTCCATCGTGCAGAGCCGCAGTACCACCATGCTCGGTTTTGTCTGTGATCAGGTAAGCTTTGGTGGTTTTTCTTCGTCTTGCCTGCTGCACGATACCGATATCCCACTGCAGGCGGAAGCTCGGGTTATGGGGGTGATCAACCAGATCAAAGCGGTGCGGATTGACCTGACCAGCCCGATCCCTGATGAGCTTTTTAATGAGCCTGCAGGCATACCTGCGGCAGTGAACGAAGATGCCGAGGCCATGCTGCGCAGGGCCATCCACCAGGCTGTGCAGATCCTGAAAGAACCGGATGGCATCAATACCCTGCAAAAACAGGCCAGGCAGTTTCTGCCCCGGATGGGTGAAGATGAAGAAGAACAGTCGAAGCCCGAGCAGAAAACGCCATCTAGGCTGCTGCGCAGGACGGTGCGTTAATAAGCTTTAGTGGCTCTTAATGAAACTCAGCATTTTTCACTGGCCCATGAGCCAGGCAGGCATTGAGCAGGCGCAAGGGAAGCTCTGGTTCCCAAAACCTGCGGTTAAAGCGGTAGCAAAACTCATCAAGATATTCCTGGAGATAGTGCGAAGAAACACCGTGAAAAGTTCCGTTGATGAATTTCTTCATGTTGCCAATCATGATGTGCACCAAAGGCAACCAGGTTTTGGCCTCTCCCGGCGGCGTCACTTTCTTGAGGTGCTCATGCTCTT
>JAUNUN010000096.1 GCA_030538155.1 bacterium | reverse complement strand
CGCCAACCGAGCTTGGCCCCACCCCGGCGCGTTTTTCGTCCTGCCGGGCCTCCTGATAGCTCTTCCAGAGCTGGCTGGCTGTACCGCTGACCCCGCCATGCCCTTGCAGGCTCGCTATCTTGGCTGCACGGCTGACTGTAGCGCCGAGATTGGCCGTGCCGCCGACAGCTTTAGCTCCAAGCATTGCGCCGGTAGCTGCTGCACCCGCTACCGCGCCGGTAGCTGCTCTGAGACCCACGCCACCGCCGACATGTGAGCCGCTGATGATGCCTGCAACGGTGTCAGGGAGGGTACTGATTAGTACGAGGAGGACGACGGCAGAAGCAATTAAGATAAAAAGATCTTCAAATCTGACAGAATTGATTTTAAAGTCTGCAATAAAAGACATGCCGACGCCGAGAACCAATTGCATCACAAAAAGCTTGAAGGCGACACTCAATACATACCGCAATACATTGATAGCGTATTCTCTGAGAAATGAAGATGCCCCAAAGCCCAAAAGAATAATGGCTGCATTGATAGCTAGATATGCCTCACATTTAATGATTATGACCCTTCCTCCAATGAGTGCGAAGCAGATGACAATGATTAGCCCTGCGATAATAATTCCTATTTTATCGGCCCAAGCAGCATCTTTCACCTTTCTCCCAATTTCCATAGCGATATCAAATCCAGCATACAGAGGATTTTCTAAATCAATTCCACCTGCCTGTTTCGATATTGCGCTAAGTCCATTTATGATATTTCCTGTCCATGTCTGATAGTTATTAATAACGGCTAAAAAAAACGCTGCTGCTGCAATAACAAACAGAAACTGGGCAAGGATTTCTGAAATTTCGGAGCGATTTAAAGTCGCCTTAATTCCTAAAAAACCGATTTCTATTATCAATATAATCCCAAGAAGATCCTGGGCGTAATTATCAAATATATCACCATATAATGTAGCTTTATTTTTGAATTGCTCTACAATCTGCGATGCAGTATCTTTTGTCACGTCAGCTAAGCAGATGACAGGGTCTAAAATTAAAAAGACTGTTATCAACGAACAAATTAATATTAAATAGGAGTATTTTGTTATGCGCATTGGTAAGTTGTTTGTAATTTTATTTTTTAGTGTAATGTTATGTGGCTGTGATGCGCAGGTTGCCACATGGAGTAAAGTAGAGGGTGCATGGAAATCAAGAGAAAATAATCCTCTGAGTGGTAAGCCCTATACATATACTTTTTCTGAAAAGACAGCGACCTATGAGGATGATGAAATTCGTAATGTCACATATGCAGAATCTGGAGATGGAATTATTACTGTCAGCCTTGTTGGTGGAAATTCTAGATGGTGTGTAATTGCTCTAGGGACAGAAAAAGACACACTGGCAATGATCGAATATGGGGATAAACATGTATTCATCAAAACCACTCCACAAGAAATTGAGCATATAAGGAAAATGCAAATAAAAGATAGACGGCACGAACCTTTATAAGGCTTCACCTCGCCTGTCTGGCCTTTCCAGTTTATCAATTTTATAAAATTCTCTACTAAGCTCCTCTGCCATCTCTTCCTGTTTTTCCTGCTTCATTTGCTGTGTAATTTCAGATTGTGCCTGAGTAGCCGCCAGTTCTCGGAACTGGCGGATCTCTTGAATCTGTAATGCAGCCAGTTGATTGCCTGCCTGAATAGCCTGCATATGTCCTTCAGGCTCATTGAGCAGGTTTTCCAGGTATCCTCGCAGCTCGCCGCTCTCCTCCATATCCTTTAGTTGCCGACCACTGAGCTGAAAGGTGGCCTGGGTCGCCTGGTCAATGGCCTTTGACCATTCGTCGTAGTGTCTCTGATACTGCTTGTTTGCGGCCTCGATCTCGCCCGCTGTTGCACCGGCCAGATCGGCAAACATGCTCTGTTCCGGAAACAGCTCATTAAATATCTGCGCCAACACATTCTCCTCAGCCCGATAGGTGTTGAGTTTTGCGGTCTTGTTAGCCAGATCGAGCATGGTCTCCAGTGGTTTCTCACGCAGATCTTTGCCGAGCTTTTCAAGGTTTTTGATTTCCATCTCGGTCTGCTTGATGGCTTCCTGGGTTTGTACAACAAGTTCCGCCAGCTCTTCGAGTTGAGTCGCGTACTCCAGTACCTGTTGAAAGACCGTGCTACAGTTTGAGCAAAACACTGCCGGTGCAGTGGCTGGATAGCTGATTGTGATCATGGCAGCCAGAGCAGCGGCGGAGAAAACCTTCTTCATCTTCATGGCTTCTATTCCCCTGTATTTGTTGGATCTATTCTTCTTTTTTGGAGTCATCAGACATAGGGCCAGGGCTTTTTTCCTGAAGCACCTGTGCAGCGGCTGAGTTGATCATTTCCACGAGTATTTCGTAATCGCTGCTTACCGTTGCTTCGAGTGCTGCAATCTCCTGGAGCAGCTTCTTTTTCCGAAATACGCGCGAGAAGAAATCAATGCGAGGGCGTTGCAGGCCCCTGTAGCAGGCTTTGTGGTCTGCATCGAAAACGAAGCAAGACGTCAACACATTTGTCCAAACATTACTGACATCCCAGGGAACCCGTAAACGCGGGCAGGCAGCTCTCTCGTCGGCATGGAGCTTTTTGCGTAAAGCAGCGGCAAATTCCACTGAAGATTCAAACAAGATCTGTGGCGGTGAAAAGGAGCAAACATGCGGCGCTGAAACACGCGTGACCCTGACCGATTCCACCGAGTTTAGTGCAGCGGCCAGTATCTCGATGCCGGAGGGCTTGTCTTCACTCATTTTTTTGTTACCATCATCATGATTAGCCATAACTTTCCATTCCATAAGAGGTGTACGACATGACCGATACTCGCAGTTCGCTTCTCACTGACTGTATTGCGTGCAATAAAGAAGTTTCTCGCTTTGCCAAGCGCTGCCCCCATTGTGATCATCCCAATCCTGGTGGTGAAGGCGAGCCCGAGGAATCATTGTCTTCAAGGTCACTGACTATTCTAGAGCGCATGATGCTTGCCATTCTTGGTGTGGCCTTAGCTGGTTTTTGTATTTGGCGTTTCTGGCCTAACCCTTATTCACCTTTTTAAGGCCAAGCCTCTTGTGCTATTTCGGGCAATAGTGCCAGATCGGCCTGTAATCCCATGATGCCGCCATAGATCAGCCACGGGAAACGCACATAGCGCGGTGGTTTCAAACTGAATGCCATCCGGTATTCACCATCGAACATGCCTTCCACCGTCCAGAGAGTGGACAGGGCGGGCCGCGCGGAAT
>JAUNUN010000095.1 GCA_030538155.1 bacterium | reverse complement strand
TAGATGAGGGGCTTTTCTCGTTTAATATTCAAAAATGATCAAATGCGTGAGGCGCCCCGCGTCTTCCGGAAGCAGTTTACTTCAACAATCAATGAATCAATGGCCGAACTCGCCTCGATAAGCCCTGGCTCTGTCGGCAATTTCATCCTTGCTCTTGCCAAGCACTGCAAAGGTCCCCATCTCCTCGATCATACGCAGTGCGGCCTCAATAATGTTGAAGAGCAGGGCGCAACCAGTGCCCTCGCCCAAGCGCATATCCATGTTCAGCATGGGGGTGAGTCCAGTTATCTCCTGCAGCAGCACAGCGCCCGGTTCAAAGGAGAGGTGCGATGGGATCATGTAGCCGATTGATTCCGGCGCAAGCCGCATGGCGGTCAGGGCTGCTACATTCGAGATAAGCCCATCCGTGACCACCGGAACACGCCGAGAAGCACAGGCCAGATACACTCCGGCCATGCCGGCTATATCAAGCCCTCCCACCTTGGCCAGCACATCCAGGGGATCTTCCGGGTTGGGCTGGTGCAGTCGCACCGCATCTCGCACCACTTCCTTTTTACGGGCAAAGGCTGCATCGGTCAACCCTGCGCCCCTGCCGACAATCCGTTCTATCGGGGCCTGGGTAAAGGCATAGAGCACTGCCGCGCTGGCCGTGGTGTTGCCGATACCTATTTCGCCCACGCCAAAAAGATCGTAGCCTTCGTCTATCGCGGCAAGCGTCACCTCAATGCCGGTCTCCAGAGCTTTGATCGCTTCGGCGCGCTCCATGGCCGGTTCCTGCAAAATATTGGCCGTGCCGTAGCGGATCTTGCGGTGCAGCGCCCTTGGACAGTCAATGTCCACACTGATGCCGATATCCACGGCAATAATATCGGCCTGGGCGTATTTGGCGAGAAAGTTGACCCCCATGCGGCCGCTGGTGACAAAGTCCGCGCCAATACGGGTGACATCCTGCGGGTACATGGCAACGCCTTCATTGAACACGCCATTATCCGCCATCATCACCACAATCGCCTTTTTGCTGATGTTGTTATGTATTTTGCCGGTGATGCCCGCAATCTGGCGAACAATATCTTCCAACTTGCCCAGGCTGCCGGGTGGTTTGAGGCAGTAGTCGATTTCCTTCTGGGCCGCAGCCATGGCTGCGGCATCAAGCGGGCCTATGGTTTCAATGGTCTTCTGTAATAATTTCATGGCAGCTCTGCTAACGGTGGTTGAACCGGGTCAGGATGGGTAATTCGCCGGCAAATTCCACTTCAGAGACCGTGGCATTTTCAACCTTGAATTTCCAGTAGCCGGTTCCGGCAGAACCGCTGAAATGGTGCCCGAGCAGGGCGCGAATCCAGCCGCCATGGGAAACGATAGCCAGATTTTGACCTTGATGGTTGCGCAAGATGCTGTTGCTGAAGGAAAGAACCCGCTGGACAAAGGCGGCGAAAGCCTCGGCCTCGGGAATGTTTGTGTTTTCCCAGTCGTGTATCCAGGTTTTCCATAGTTCGGGATAGCGTTTGGATATATCCGAAAAGTGCAGTCCTTCCCATTCCCCAAAGTGGAATTCCCGCAGGCTGCTGTCGGTGATGATGCGGGCCTCCTTGCCAAAGGCAAGAATGGCGGTTTCTACAGCCCTTTGCAACGGGCTGGAAAAGATGACGTCAACCGGCAGGGTTCGCACCAGGTGGGCTAGAGCAATAGATTGGCTGCGACCGTTGTCATTCAGGGGTACGTCAGTGCTGCCCGCGAGAATACCGCGCTGGTTTTCTTCGGTTTCTCCGTGGCGGATGAGATAAAATCTGGTGATGTTCATGACAGATGTTTCCAGAAAAGATAAAAAATGAGCAGGGTGCAGAGTTCGCACAGTTCAATGGTGGCGCCGATAGTGTCGCCGGTAATGCCGCCAACTTTTTGAGTAAGCGAGCGCGCAAAGAGTACGGCAATAAGAATGGTACCGGTAAGTGTTACAGCAAGGAGCAGCAGGCACAAGGGCCAGGCCATTGGCATGAAAAGCAAAATCGGTGTCAGTAGGGCCAGGGCGATCAGGCTTGCGCTCCTTGCTTGAGGAAGACCAACCTGGTTGACGAACTCGCCCAGACCGGATTCGGCGCGGGCATACTCGGCCGTGGCCGCATGCCAGGTCAGGGCCATGCGAGCGGCCAGAGGGGCGGCAAGCAGGGCAATGGCCGCAGTCGTGGCAGGCAGGGTCGCCAGCAGCAGGTATTTGAGCAGAATGGTGAGGACTATTGCGGTGACGCCGTTAACGCCCAAGGTGGAATCGCGCATGATGGCGAGCATTTCCTCACGGGAGCGGCAGGAAAAAAGTCCGTCCGCAGTGTCGCCTATGCCGTCAAGATGCAAAGCGCCGGTCACTATGATCAAAATGAGAACTGCGACAAAGGCACTGAGCCCGCTACCGAGGAAGGGTGGAGCTATAAGCATCACCAGAGCTGCAGGCAGGCCGACAAGCAGGCCCACTACCGGCATCCATTTCATCCCTTGGACGAAATATTTCGCAGAGAAAGGTATAGCGCCGGGTACGGGGTACCGGGTCATGAACTGGATCATCAGGATCAGCGAAGACATGGCTATGCCTTTTTCAGGCAGAGCGGCAGCCCTGCAACCACCAAGTAGACATAATCGGCCCTGGCAGCCAGATATTGGCCGGCACTGCCGGCGCAGTCGCGGAAGAAACGGGCCAGGGGTGAGGGCGGCACAATGCCAAAGCCCACTTCATTGGCCACCATGATGAGGTGGCCCGTAAAATTTGCCGCTGCTCCGACAAGTGCTTCCATTTCCACCATCACCAGGGTTTCTACTGACAGCAGGGCTTTAGGATCAGGTGCATCCCAGTTCAGCGGCTCGCTTAATAGGATATTGCTGATGAGCACCGTCAGGCAGTCGAGGAGCAGCACATCAAAATCTGTCTGGGTCTCTTTCGCGGCGATGAGGGCAGATGGTCGCAGCGGCTCTTCCAGGGTCTGCCAGCGCGTATCCCGGCGCTCCTGATGCCGGATGATGCGCCGGCGCATTTCCTCGTCTCCGGCCCTGGCTGTGGCAATGTAGCCCAGACGGCCGCCGCTTTGCTCTGCCAGTTGTTCGGCAAAGACACTTTTACCGCTTTTTGCCCCTCCAGTGACCAGGGTGATGTGGCCCATGCGGCTCCTTGTTTTGTCTTGTTTCATGTGACTGTAACCTTTCCACTGTACCTGCGCTATACCAGCAAAGCCAGGCCAGGCAAAGTGGAAACCATTCGTGCCTTGTTTTTGAACCTGGCGCAAGTGAGGATTTTCAGAGTGCGAGGCCGCTGAGGTCCTGTGCATCCTTCACTTAAAGCTGTTGCTCCGGATTGACGCAGTCAGTATAGTGAGTGGTTACGCATAACATGCACACTACCCGCCTGTGTGGCTCTTTTAGCCATAATGGCTGCCAGTAGGCCTTAAAAGACCTGCCCCTTTGCAAACAT
>JAUNUN010000036.1 GCA_030538155.1 bacterium | reverse complement strand
TCATTTAGTGTGGATTTGAAGTATAAAGGGATCAAGTCCACACTAAATGACGAGGAGCCCTAAAAACTTCACCTACTGGGTGAAGTTTTTGGCCATCTTGATAATTACATAAAATCAGTGTGATAGGAATCATTTTATTGCATCAACCTCACAGATTCAGAAATACTTTTAAATTCTCAACTGTTAGGCGATTGAAATCAAGCCCGATATCCTAGCAGAACTTATATTAATGGCTTGATACAAGGAGAAAACCAGTGAAAAAACAAATCGTAGTAGCAGTTATTGGAGTCGGATTACTTCTCGGAGGATGTGCATCGATAGTTGGGGACAGAACGCAATTAATGCCTATATCAAGCACTCCAAGTGACGCAGATATAGTCATTATTGATGAAAAGAATTCTGAAATATTTAGAGGAAAGACGCCAACAAATGTTACGTTGCAAAAAAGCGACGGAAGCTACTGGGGTGGGAAAGATTATGTCGTAAAAATATCAAAAGATGGATACCAGGAACAGGAAATACCAGTTAAATCTAGCCCGAATGGCTGGTATATCGGTGGAAACATAATTTTCGGCGGACTCATTGGGTGGTTTATTGTCGACCCTCTTAATGGAGCAATGTATACACTCTCTCCTGAACAAGTATCAGCAACTTTAGGTCAAGATTCAGCACACAACAATAAAAATACAGATGGAAGTATTTCTATTGTGTTATTGGAGGATGTCCCATCCTCGTTACGCGCTCAAATGAAAAGGATAAATTAATCCGAACAAGAAAAATGCATTCGGACTTCTCAAAGCTGTTATAATACTCAACAGCTTTGAGAAGCTGACAGTTGCGCTTGTTCCTACGCATCCAGTTCCTTGCCTCGCCCTTCCACTAAAAACCAAAGCCCTCCACCTGTCGCTCCACCTCCTGCCCCTTGGGCAGGATACGCGCCTTTTTGTGCGCAAGCAGTCCCTGCACATAGATCGCCTTGTCCGGCACCACTGGGCAGGCATATTCACAGGCCCCGCAACCCACGCACAGATCCGGGGTAATGGTGGGAATGGTGAGGTGTGGCGCCTGATCATAGGGCACCATTTTCACTGCCAATGTGGGGCAATGCTCGGCACAGGCGCCGCAACTCTGCTGTTTGCTTTCCACCACACAGAGGTGCTGGATAAAATTGACGTTGCCGGTCTGGGTTTCATGTTTTTCCGGAACTGTGAACGGCAGAATCGCGCCGCTTGGGCAAACCTGGGAACAGACCACGCAGTCGTAGTTGCAAAAACCCAGGTGAAAATCCATGCGTGGCTGCAAGATCTGCAGAAGGCCGTATTCACCTGTGGATGGTCGCAAAACCCGCGATGGACAGCGGGCCACACAGAGCTGGCAGGCAGTGCAGCGCCTGGAAAAATGGGAGCGGGAACCCGAACCCGGCGGTGTGAGCGCTATGCGTGCGGCTGCTGTATCGCCTGTTTCCACAGCATTGCCTGCAAGGCCTGCCTGGGCCCTTTTGGCCGCATGGGTCACGGCAAGGGCAGCCATGCCCGAGGCGGCCGCAAGGTGCAGCCCCACAAACTGACGCCGCCCAGTCTCGTAGACCGGCAAGGATGCAGACTGTTGCACCGCACCGCCACCATTTTCAGAGATCGAAAGAGCATTTTGCGTTTTTGCGCGCCGCTGCGGCAGACCATAGCGCAGGGCCTTGTGCGGGCAGGCGGCCACACAGTTGAAGCAGACCACGCAACGGCTGTAATCCGCCTCTTGCCGGTCAATATCCAAACAAGAAGTCTTGCAGACCCGCTCGCAGCGACCGCAGTGCACGCACTGCTCCTCTTCAAAGCGCAGCCGCAGCAGGGCAAAACGGCCGAGCCGGCCGAGCACGGTTCCCACCGGGCAAAGACGACCGCAGTAATCACGGCCGCGCAGCAGGACAAAAACCGCAAAAAAAACCAGCAACAGCACAGCCACAAGAAATGAGACCAGGCCCAGGTTGGAATACTGCAAGGGGTGCAGGCCCAAAAACGCGGCCAAGGGGGCAAACTGGGCAAGCATATTGTTCAGGCTGATCCAGCCCTGTTTGAACAGATGCACGGCCATGATGCCGAATAGACTATATGGCTCCAGCAGGCTGAGCAGCACGGTGTTGCCGAAAATCAACACTATCAGAAAAAAGATAACAATGCCCTGGCGCAACCTTGGCGAAGGCGGACGAAAGCGTGGGCGAGACCGGTATTTTTTAGGATACAAACGGCCCAAGAGATCCTGCAGCAAGCCAAGGGGGCAGATAAGCGAACAATAGACTCTGCCGAAAACCAGGGTGGCCAGTGCCAAAAGGGCCGGCACCAGCCAGGCTCCGGCAAGCAAGGCGGGCACCACTTGCAGCCTTGTTGCCCACTGAGCCGCTTGCGGGAAAACATCTCCCGGCGCTGCAAAAAACAAGACCAGCAAAATAAAAATCAGGGCCCCACCCAACCTGCGGCCGTATTGCAGCAGTTTTGCCGACCCCACCTGCATCAGATCTTGACCCGTTTGATGGCCAGAGTGTCAAGATCGGTTGTGCCTACCGCCAGCTCCGCGCCCTTTTGCAGATAGGCAATATTTTGCAGAGGCATGGCACGGAGTTGGCCAAAAAAGCGGATGGCCGCCGTATCCACGGCCACCATGTCGGGCGAGGCAAAAAGCCCCTTGGCCATTGCCACATCCTTACCCCGGCCGCCGCGCGGCCCGCCTTCCAGCAAGACCCGGTAGGCATCGACAATGTTCAAGACAGGCGGTTTGGGCAGGGTGCAGATGTCGGCAATGCACTGATTCAAATCGTTCCAGTGGAAATAACCGCGATCCCAGACAATGCCCATCAGGTTTTTCATGGAAACCGTCATGCCTGCACCGCCATGGGTCTTGAGGATGGGCACATTGAACCAGGCATCGCTTTCCATGATGGCGCGGTGGATCTTCGCTTTTTTCAACACTTTGGCCCTGGGCAGGGCCACCTCCTGATAAGTGGCCTGGTTGTGGGCGGGCAGCATTTCTCCGCCCGCGGCCTTGACCGCCGCTTCGATACCGCTGTTGCTGTAGCAGGCATTCCACTGGTCGCAGGTATGATCAAGCACGCTCACCTTGGCGGCCCCGGCTTCAAGGCAATGGCGCACCAGGGCGGCAATCAGTTCCGGGTTGGAGTTGCCGGCCTCTTCCGGGCTGTTGTCCCAGCCGATATTGGGCTTGATCACCACCTTGTTGCCGGTGCGGACAAAACGCCCTATGCCGCCCAGTTCATAGAGGGCCTGATCCAGCATTTCCGCGGGTTCACCGCCCAGCACGGCCACCAGATCGGCAGGGCCTGTAGGATCGGCATTGCTGGTTTGGGCCAGTACATCAAAGCTGCCAAAGCTGCTAAAGGGGCGGATCACGGTAGCGGCACCGCCCAGGGCAATGGTTTTGAGGATATCTCTTCGTCGCATGGATCAGACCTCCACAGGAGATGAACAATAAGAAGGCTAGAGTGAGTGAACGTCTCGGATATGAAACCCTGGAGGCCTTGCAGACGAATGCGACAGGTGAAAACTGCAGCAAGCCCGGCCTCTTTCTACAGCGGCCCGTTCTGTTGTGCGGGCAGGACCAAGTGGTGTGCAGGGTGAGGCATCACTTGAAGATGAATCATTTGACACCAAGATAGTTTTTAACTATATGATCGATTTTTACCAATGGCAAATAACACACATTATTCCACTTCCATATCAAAGCCCTATCTGTGTCGGCTTCGAAAAATGCTTCTCGGAGTACTTTAATGTACGCCTGCGCCGCATTTTCCGCGCCTCCTTGATACATTTCTTTGATTTGAAACTGGAATTACCTGCTGCCTGCCGGCGGAGCTCCACAACGCCAAACAGCCGCACCAAAACAAACCCTGAGGAAAAACTGCCATGCGAAAACTGCTTGTATTCACCCTTTGCGCCCTCTTTCTTTGTGCAGGTCAGGCCTTGGCTGCCGGCAAGATCGTCAACGGTATTGACGCCAACTTCCCACCCTTTGCCTTTATTGACAAAACCGGCAAACCCAGCGGTTTTGACGTGGATGCCATGGACTGGATTGCCAAGGATCTGGGCCTGGAAGTGAGCCACGTGGCCATCGAATGGGACGGCATTGTCACCAGCCTGGTAACCAAAAAAATTGATATCATCGCCTCTGGTATGAGCATCAATCCGGAAAGGGCCAAGCAGGTTAATTTCACCATCCCCTACTGGATCATTAAACAGGTTTTTGTGGTGAAAAACGATTCAGCCCTGAGCGTTGAAGATATCTACACCCAGAAAAAAACCCTGGGTGTTCAGCAGGGCACCACCGAGGCGAAATGGCTCAAGGATTATATCGCGGAGAAGGGCTATAATGTCACCCTGCGCTACTACAGTTCAGCCCCGCTGGCGGTTGAAGACCTGCTCAATGGTCGCATCGACGCCGCTGCCATGGATGATGCTCCGGCGAATGACGCTGTTGCCAAGAAGAATGTGAAAATTCTGGGTACCTTTGGCATGCCGGAAGAAGATTTCGGCTATGCCGTGCGCAAGGAAGATACCGAACTGCTGGAGAAGGTAAATGGGAGCCTGAAGAAACTGATGGCAACTCCGTACTGGAACGAGCTGGTCGAGAAATACAATCTGAACCAATAAAGGCGGAAATAATTCTTCTTCCATATCAAAGCCCTATCTATATCGGCTTCAGCACATGCTCGCAGGACATACCTTTATGTACGCCTGCGACGCATGTGTCTCGTCTCTCAGATACATTTTTGTTGATTTGGAACCGGAATAAGATACGTTCAAACAGATGGGCTCGCAACATGGGTACACAGTCAATGCTATCCCTGTTGCGGGCCGGGTTTTGTACCTCCCTCTTTCCCTCCGCCTCGTGCCTGTCCTGCAGATGTGCCGCAGGAAACCTGCCGGGCGTTTACTTTCCGGCCTGAGCCGATTCCATGCAAGCCCAGATAAACGCTGTTATTGATGCCTTTCCCTACCTGCTCATCGGCGCGGTGAACACGGCCGTTATTGTACTGGCAGCCATGGGCATCGGCTTGGTCATCGGGGTTCTGGTTGCAGTTGGCCTGGTATACGGGCCCAGATGGCTCAGATTTTTACTTGCCGCCTATCTCTGGTTTTTCAGGGGCGTACCCATTCTCGCCCTGCTCTTCCTCTTCTATTTCGGCCTCTTTCCCTATCTGAACATCCAGATGAACGCCCTGGCCGCAGTGGCCGTGGTACTGGGACTGACTACCGGGGCTTATCAGGCCAATATCTTCCGGGGTGCAATCCAGTCCTTGCCCCGGGGCCAGTTCCGGGCCGCCAGTGCCCTGGGCATGAGTGATGCCACCGCCATCCGCACCATTATTCTACCCCAGGCCCTGCGCCTCTCCATTGCCGCCTGGTCAAACGAATATTCCATCATCCTCAAGGACTCGGCCCTGGCCTTTGTTATCGGTGCGCCGGAGATCATGGCCAGGGCCCAGTTTGTCGCCTCGCGCACCTATCAGCATCTGCCGCTCTACCTGGCCGCGGCCCTGCTCTACTTTGTTCTCACCTGGGCCGGAGTCACGGCCCTGCGCAAACTGGAGCAGAAGATGCGTATTCCCGGCTATTCCGGAGAAGAATCATCATGAACGACACTGTTGTGCCGGTCTTGCAGGCCGACAATATCTGCAAATCCTTCTCCGGTCAGCGCATCCTCAACGGGGTGAGCGTGGGGCTGAGACGAGGCGAAATAAAAACCCTGATCGGGCCTTCCGGGGGCGGCAAAAGTACGCTCCTGCAGTGCCTGAACTGTTTGGTACTACCGGATGAGGGTGCTATCAGCCTAGATGGCCAACAGATTGATCTGGCCAATAAAAGAAGCTTGTACCAGCTCCGGCAGCAGGTCGGCATGATCTTTCAGGAATTCAACCTCTTTGACCACTTAAATGCCCTGGACAACATCACTGTTGCCCTGCGCAAGGTGAAGAAGATCAGCCGCGCCAAGGCGGAAGAGCGGGCCAGGCTGGAACTGGACCAGGTTGGCCTGGCCGACAAGGCGGATCTGTATCCGGCCCAGCTCTCCGGCGGTCAGAAACAGCGGGTGGCCATTGCCCGCGCCCTGGCCATGGACCCGCAGGTTTTGCTCTTGGATGAGCCCACCAGCGCGCTCGACCCGGAACTGACCGGCGAGGTCTTGGCCGTTATCCGCAGTTTGGCCGGCAAGGGCATGACCATGCTCATGGCCACCCACCAGATCAGCCTGATCTCCACCTTGGCCGATGAAATCCTGTTCATGGAGGCGGGCGTTATTGTGGAGCAGGGCGAACCCGCCCAGTTGCTCAGCCCCGGCTGCGGCAGCAAGAGTGCGGGTTTCTGCGACCGGCTGACCGAAATTGCCGAAGGTGACTGTGCATGCTGAGCCTGTCGCCCTTTTATCAGGATCTGCTCAGCGCCCTGAACAGGGGCCTGGTCATGAGTGTGGCCCTGATTGTGCCCTCTGCCTGCGGCGGTGTGCTCATCGGCATTGCCACCGGGGCCATCCGCGCCTTTGGCCTGGCCTGGATGCGCACTGTGGGCGATGCCTATGCCGCGCTTTTCCGGGGCACGCCCTTAGTGGTTCAGCTCTTTGTCCTCTACTACGGCCTGCCCAATCTGGGCATCTACCTGAGCCCCTACTGGGCTGCAGTGATCGGCTTTATCCTGTGCAGCGGCGCGTACCAAAGCGAGTACGTACGCGGGGCGCTGCTTTCCATCAAAAAGGGCCAGTACCTGGGCGCACAGGCCCTTGGTTTCAGCACCCTGCAGACCCTGCAGTCGGTCATCATTCCGCAGGCGCTCAGACGGGCCATCCACGGCTGCGGCAATGAAATCATCTACCTGATCAAGTATTCGTCCCTGGCCTATATCGTCACCTGTATGGAACTGACCGGCGAAGGCAAGACCATTGCCACCGAGTACTTCCGTTTTACCGAAGTCTTTGCCGTCATCGCCCTCTACTATCTGGCCCTGGTCAGCCTAGCCATGCTGCTGTTGAAGAAGATTGAAAAAGTGCTCTACATTCCAGGGTTTGGGCGGAGCTGAGTTCCGGCCTCTCCTCCCTTTGTCGACCCGACCATTGTTCTTTCCTACCTCACCTATCTGCCATGTTTATCACCGAGGCGCTTAGGCGCATCCTTGTTGAAGAGTTGAGCCCTGGGGCCGTGCTTGCAGACCCTGCGCACTTGGAAGAGTACTATAGTGATGCCTCCGGCCTGGAATTTGCCCCGGAACTGGTGGTGCGGGCGCAAAACACCAAAGATGTGCAAACCCTGATCAAACTTGCCAACACACACGGATTTCCGGTTATTCCCCGAGGAGGTGGTTCCGGCCTTGCCGGGGCCTGCCTGGCCCATCTGGGCGGAGTGGTGCTGTCCCTGCAGGACCTGAACCGGATCCGCCTGATTGACCGCGATAATTTTCTTATGGAGGTAGAAGCCGGGGTGATCAGCCAGAAGGTGCGAGATGCGGCTTGGGAGGCGGGCATGTTCTATCCACCCGATCCGGCCGGCATGGATCTGAGCACCATCGGCGGCAATGCCGCCACCGATGCGGGCGGCCCGGCCTGCGTCAAGTACGGCACCACCCGCGACTACATCTTGGGGCTGGAGGCGGTCTTACCCAGTGGCGACTGTGTGCGCACCGGGGTACGCACCAGAAAGGGCGTGGTTGGCTACGATTTAACTAATCTCCTAGTGGGCAGCGAAGGCACCCTGGGGGTAATCACCGCCTTAGTGCTCAAACTCCTGCCCAGGCCCGCTGCGGTGCAGACCCTGCTCTGCGCCTTTCCCTCCGTTACCAGTGCCATGGAAAACGTGGCCGCCATCATGCGAGCAGGCCACCTGCCCTGCGCCATCGAAGTGCTGGATCACCGCTGCCTGGGCCTGGTCGGAGAGATGCTGCCCTTTCCTCTGCCTGCGGGCAAGCCCTCCTTGCTGATTTTGGAACTGGACGGCCCGGCCATTCCCATAGCCGAGGAAATGGAGGCCATCAACAAACTGGTGCTGGCGAACGGAGCCATTGCCACTCTGCCGGCCACGGACCAAAAACGGCGGCAGCGCATCTGGGAGGTGCGGCGGCAGGTGAGTTTGCGTATCCACGACTATGCGGCCCTGTATCTGTCTGAAGACGTGACCGTGCCCATCAGCGCCATTGCCCGCCTAGTCAATGCCCTGCCCGAGTATGAAGAGCGCTATCAACTGGAGATCTTTGCCTTTGGCCATGCAGGCGACGGCAACATCCACCTCAACATCACCACCCAAGACAGGGCGCTGGAAGAGCTTGCCCACGAGGGGGTGCGCGCCCTGCTAGCCCTGGTGCTGGAACTGGGCGGCACCATTTCCGGCGAGCATGGCATTGGGCTTGCGAAAAAGCCCTACATCAGCATGGAGTTGCCGGAGGAGATGCTGGCCCTGCAGCGCAGCATCAAAGACCTCTTTGACCCCAACCAGATCCTCAATCCGGGAAAGATCTTTCCATGACGCCCACCTCTTTTGCCCCGCCTACCGCACTTGCCGCCAGCCGCCGAGTGCGGGCCATTGCACCCTCGGCCACCAAGAACATGGCCATAGAAGCAGCGCGCATCGGCGGCTGTGTTTCGCTCGGCCAGGGTGTGCCCTCCTTCGCCACCCCGCAGACTGTTCTGGATGCGGTCTGCACGGTGCTGCAGAACGATTCCTCCTGCGGCAAGTACAGCCTGCAAACCGGCATGCCCGCCCTGCGCAAGCGGCTGGCCCGGCTCCTCTTTGAGGAAAAAGGCATCCAGGCAGATCCGGAGTCGGAAATCTGCGTGACCGTGGGCGGTATGGAGGCCCTGCTCTGCACCGTGCTTACCCTGGTGGATGAAGGCGAAGAGGTCATCCTGCCCTCACCCACCTATGCCTCCTATATCGAGCAAATCCATCTGGCCGGCGGCAGGCCCGTGTTTGCGCCACTGAACAGCTGTTGGGGTTTGGATATCGAGGCGCTGCATCAAGCGATCACACCGAAAACCAGGGCCATCATGCTGTGCACCCCCGGCAACCCAACGGGAAATGCGCTCAATACCGATGAAATTTTAGCCATCTGCGCACTGGCCCGGCAGCATAACCTGTACTTGATCTGCGACGAAACCTATGACTACCTGGTCTACGACAACATCCCCCGCATCTCGCCCCTGAGCCTGCCCGAATACCGCGAGCGGGTGGTGCTCATCTCTTCTCTTTCTAAAAAATACGCGCTCACCGGCTGGCGGGTGGGCTGGGTCACGGCATCTCAAGCGCTCATGGCCCAGATCATGAAGGTACACGACGCCACTGCCATCTGCGCGCCCACGCCCTCCCAGCATGCGGCGCTGGCCGCGCTGGATGTGGGCAGTCAGTGGCTTGATGAAACAAAGGCTGCCCTTATCAGACGGCGAGAACTCTGCTGTAGGCGGCTGGAAGAGTTAGCTGATTTCTTTAGCTTTGTTCCGCCCCAGGGCGCATTCTACGTGTTGGCCCGCTACCTGTTCAGCAGCGATGATGCAGAGACAGTGGCTATACGCATGCTGCGGGAGGCGAAGGTAATCACCATCCCTGCCGGCGGCTTTGGCCAGGGTGGTGAGGGGCATCTGCGGCTCTCCTTTGGTGGAGAGGAAGCGGAAATCAACGAGGCCTTTGATCGCCTGGCGCGTTGGCTTAAGAAGTGAAACGCTGAGTGTCGGAAAACGGCGTTGATGGCTTAACCGCCGATGCGGGACATGCGGCCATGGCAGTCCCCGCCGCTTTCGCGCAGCCGTTCTTCCAGTTGATGCCCTTTGGGTTTGTCGGCAATGGCCTGCCGAAAGGCCGCACGCACAGCGGCATCATCTTGGGTGCTGCGCAGGATGGCGCGCAGATCGATCTCCTCGTCGTGCAGCAGACAGGAGCGCAGGGTCCCGGCCGAGGTCAGGCGCAGACGGTTGCAGGAATCACAGAAATGATGGCTGATGGGGCTGATAAAACCAAGGCTGCCCCTTGCATCCGCACCCAGGCGGTAGACCCGGGCCGGGCCGTCGTGGCGCACTTGCTCCACCGGCAGCAGATCTCCCAAGCGGCTCACTTCTGCCATAATGGCGTCGGTGCTCAGATACATATCCCTGCTCCAGCGGCTGCCCGCGCCCATGGGCATGAACTCGATAAAACGCACCTGCAAGGGCAGTTCCTGCGATAAACGGGCAAAATCCACCAGTTCGTCGTCATTGACCCCGCGCATGGCCACCACGTTCAGCTTCACCGGTGAAAAGCCCAGGGCCAAGGCCTTTTCCACCCCGCGCCATACCTCTTGAAAACAATCCACCCCGGTAATGCGGGCAAAACGCTCGGGCTTCAGTGAGTCCAGGCTGATGTTGACCTTGCCCACGCCTGCGGCAAGAAGCGCTGCCGCCTTGTCGGCCAGAAAAACACCGTTTGTGGTCAAACGGATATCAGTCAGGCCGGGAATTGCACCCAGGGCTGCAATAAAGGGCAGCACCCCGCGCCGGGTCAACGGCTCGCCGCCGGTCAGGCGCAGTTTGCTGATGCCCATGGCCACCGCCACCCGCACCACCCGCAGCATCTCCTCATAGCTGAGCAGATCCTCATGGTCCAATTTGCACAGGCTGCCCTCGCTCTCCTCCTCGGTCACACAGTAGAGGCAGCGCAGGTTGCAGCGATCGGTCAGGCTGAGGCGCAGATACGAAATACTGCGTGCAAAGGGATCGAGCAGGGAAGAAGCAGGCTTGCCTGTTGCGGGTGCGGTGCTGGTATTTTCTTCGTGCATGGGGTATGTTTTCCGCCTGAAAAGAGTGTTTATTCCAATCCCATATCAAAGTCCTACCTGTGTCGGCTCCAGCAAATCCTCCTCGGAGTACCAAATGTACGCCTGCGTCGCATTTGTCTCGCCTCCTTGGTATCATTTTTGATCTGGGATTGGAATTATTTATAACTGTCAATCAGCTTGTCTGCAGAGCCGGTGCAGGTCTGTACCACCGGCAGGCAACCTTTGCAAGGAAGGCCCATGCTCACCCTGGCCATTGAAAGCTCCTGTGATGACACGGCCGCCGCTGTGGTCGACACCGGCCTGCGCCGAGTGCTGTCCAACAGTATAAGCAGTCAGAACGAGGTGCACACCCCCTTTGGCGGCATTGTGCCGGAACTGGCCTCGCGCAGGCATATCGAGGCCGTTCAGCCCGTGGTAAGCCGGGCCCTGCATGAGGCTGGGGTAACACTTGACGATATCGAACTCATTGCCGCCACCCAGGGGCCGGGCCTGGTGGGATCGCTCCTGGTGGGCTTTACCTTTGCCAAGGCCCTGGCCCTGGTGCGGGGCCTGCCCTGTGTGGGGGTTGACCACCTGGCCGGGCACCTGCTCTCCTGCCTCTTGGAAGAAGAGATGCCGGAATTTCCCTACACCGCGCTTATTGTCTCAGGCGGCACTACCGCGCTCTTCCGGGTGGACAGCCCCACCAGCTTTACCCGCCTGGGCCGTACCCGCGACGATGCTGCCGGCGAGGCCTTTGACAAGGTGGCCAAAATGCTGGGCCTGGGCTATCCCGGCGGGCCGATCATTGCCGAACTGGCCGACAAAGGCAATGCCAAGGCCTTTCAGTTCCCCCGCGCCTGGCTGGATAAAACCAGCCTTGATTTCAGTTTCAGCGGTCTGAAAACCGCAGTGCGCAATGCGGTGGAAGCAGCGGCCCAGGAGGGAATGGTACCCATCCATGACATCTGCGCCTCGTTTCAGGAGGCAGTGGTGGAGGTGCTGGTGCACAAAACCATAGCTGCTGCCCGCGCAAATCGGCACGAACAGGTGGTACTCGGCGGCGGGGTGGCAGCCAACGCCTGCCTGCGCAGCCGGATGCAGGCCGAATGCGAGCGCGCAGGCATCAGGTTTTTTCTGCCCTCACCGATCTTCTGCACAGACAATGCCGCCATGATCGCCCTGGCAGGCTATCATGCCTATCTGGCCGGCAACCTGGCCGGGCCGGACAGCGACGCCTATTCCCGCTCGCCCCTGCACTAATCACCGCGCCAACACATCGCCAATACATCGCTGCTACATCGCCAATAATCTCAGGCAAAGACCTGTGCCATGAATCTGCGTCAAACCAAGGAACTGCTCGCCCGCCATCAGTTGGCCCCACACAAACGTTTGGGCCAGAATTTTCTGGTGCACAGCCACACAGCCCAGCGCATTGTTGATCTGGCAGGCCTAAATCCTGAAGACACGGTGGTGGAGGTGGGTGTGGGCTTGGGCGCGCTGACCAGGCCCCTTGCCGGCGCCGCAGCCCGTGTTATCGGGGTAGAGGCGGACAGCGGCATTATCCGTCTGCATGAAGAGTTGCAGGATCTGCCGCAAAATGTACGCCTGGTCCATGCCGATATCCTCAAGCTCAATCTGGCTGAACTCTGCCCGAACGGCGCACGGCTGAAGATTGTGGCCAACTTGCCCTACTCCATCTCCAGCCCCTTTCTCTTTCACCTGATCGAACACCGTGAGCACCTGGATTCAGCGGTGATCATGCTGCAAAAGGAACTCGGCCTGCGCCTGAACGCCCAGCCGGGCAGCAAGGTGTACGGTGCGCCCACAGTCCTGCTTGCGGCCTGCGCGGACGTGGAACCCCTGCTTGCAGTGGGGCCGGCGGAATTCCATCCACAGCCCCAGGTCGATTCACTGGTACTGCGCCTGAGCTTTTACCCGGAACCGGCCCGGATCAAGCCCCTGGGTGCTTTCAACCGCAGCCTGTTCAGTCGCATTGTACGGGCTGCCTTTGCCCAGCGCCGCAAGACTCTGCTCAACGCGCTGCGTCCTCTGGAGGCGGATAAGGAAAAACTGGCCATGCTGCTTGAGAGCGCCGACATTGCGCCGACTGCGCGGGCCGAAACCCTTGCACCGGCGGATTTCATCCGGCTGAGTCAGGTGATGGCTGCAAATCCCCTTCTTGATCCATGAACCTGCCCCGGCCGATTTTGCTCTATTACCGGCGCGCGCAGAGACTGCGCGGCTCGGTCGATTCCCTGGCCCTTGGGGCGGCAGTGGGAGCTGTTATCGCTACCCTGCCCACCATGCCGCTGAACACCGTCTTAACCATTGTCGTGGCGCTGGTGTTACGGGTCAACGTGCTTGCCGGCCTGCTGGCAGGCACCCTGATCAGCAATCCGCTCACCATTGTACCCCAGTATTACCTGGTTTGGCGGACGGGTAATTTTTTCTTTCCGGGTCGGCTTTCCTGGGAGCGCATTCAAAGTATCCTGCACCAGATTAAGGAACAGGGGCTGCTCTCAAGTCTGGACGTCTTGCGCGGCGTTGGCTGGGATACCATTAAAATCATGTTCTGCGGGGGTCTGGTTCTGGCCATCCCGGCCGGACTCATGACCTATTTCCTGGCCCGCTGGTTTTTTATCCATATCCGCAGAAAGCGGCGGGAAAAACACCTGCTCAACCACAAAAAAACAAAAACCGGCAGAGGCCGGTAAAAAACGCTAAGAACAAAAAAAGCGTTACCAGCTTCCTGCACGAGAGGAGCTGATAACGCCTTGGGTCAAACAAGATACAATAAAAAAAGATTTAGTCCAGCAGCTCAGGTGGAATGTTGCCGCCGTTCTCCGCCAGTTTCTGCAACACGGTCTTATGCAACCACATATTCATCTGGGCGGAATCATTCATCTTCTCAGGCGGGCAACCCAACTCCACCGCCAGTTCCTTGCGGGCATCCAGGCTGGAATCCAGACCCAGCAGTTTGAGCAGATCAACAATGGACTCTTTCCAGTTCAGCTTCTGCGGATTAGCCGCAGCCTTGGCCTCCAGTTGTGCCACGACATCTACCTGGGGCACGGCCTGACTAGGAGCCGGAGAGGCAGACGGAGCCTGGGCTGCAGGGCCCTGCGGTGCTGCCGGTGCTTCAGCGGCCTGTGCGCTCTTGTTGAAACCGAGTTTTTCCAGAATTTTACTGAACAATCCCATGGTATTCTCCTTTTTTGCTTGGATGAGACGAACCGGCTGGGCACCCTGCTCTCAGCCGCCAAAAAAATTCCAGTGCCCACACAATTATGATGGTGGGGCCGCTTGACAAGAAGAATTTAGCCTCAGCCCCAAAATACAGTATTATTCCAATGCCATATCTTAAGCGTACCTTGTGGGCCTAACGACTGATCATGGCACGAGCGCCGGAAAAGAGCGCTGTACGCGCAAGGCGTGTGCACAGAACTACCCACCGGTATCAGCGCAATATGCACAACACAGCCGAGTTCGGAAAAGACCTGCAAGAAAGGAGAATCGCATGGTGTTTTCAGAAGAATCTTCAAAAAACTCCCGTTGTCAGATGGGCAATTCCACCATGGATCTGTGGCAGTTGCGTATCTTTTGCCGGCTGGTGGAATTGAAGAGTTTTTCCAAAACAGCCAACGCCGTCCATCTCTCCCAGCCCACGGTCTCAAGCCACATCAAGGATCTGGAAGAGAGGCTCGGGTGCCGCCTCATTGACCGCATGCCAGAGAGGCGGCGCCCACCAGCGCGGGCGAAATCCTCTATGGCTACGCAACCAAGATCATCGCCCTGTCTGAACAGGCGGAGACCGCCATTGCCGAACACTACAGCAAGATCCGAGGGCAGCTCGTTATCGGCGGCAGCACCATTCCCGGGGGCTATATTCTGCCGCCTCTGGCGAGCGCCTTTATCCGGGAGTATCCGGAGGTCCGCATCAGACTGATCAACGGGGACACGGAGATGATCATCGACGATGTACTGGAAGGACGGGTGGAATTCGGGCTTGTGGGGGCCAAAACCCGGCAGCGGAGCATCTTTCAGGAACCGCTTTTTGAAGATGAATTGGCTATGATCGTTGCATCCGGCCACCCCTGGGCGGGGCGCACATCCGTAACGCTGGACGAACTAAGCCGTGAGCCCTATATCACCCGCAAATCCGGCTCCGGCACACTCCTGACCATCCGCGATCTCCTGGCCCGGCAAGCATACCACCTGCACGATTTCAACATCATTTCTGAAATGGGCAGCACCGCCGCCGTGGTCAACGCGGTATTGGCCGGGGGCGCGGTTTCCATTGTTTCTCGGGTGGCCGTTTCTGAAAATGTGAAGACAGGCTCTCTGAAGGCGCTGAGCATTGCCGGCCTTTCCCTGTCGCGCACCTTCTATCGCACCCGGCACATGAACCGCAGCCTGTCGCCCCTGGGAAAGCGCTTCATAAGCTTTCTGAAAAACGCACGTCCCCCGGCCCCGGCGCAGGTTGACGATAAACCACACCGGGGCTGGGGCAAGTATCTGTGTGGTAACTGATCACAGGGTAAACATACTGAAATTGTTGAATAAAATTTGCGCTATTTTAACGTAACAATTTCTAACGAACTGATTTTCTTGACTCCAGCTTTTCACTGACATTTTGGCCTGAAAAATTCTCAGCAATTTTAGACAGATAGGATGCAGACACCCCGTGATTGGTTACGGAACGATATATTTTATAGCTTCGCGGTATAGCTCCATTACGTGAAGCCGTTTCCCTGCTCTATTTTTGAATGAGCCGGGCGGTTTGCCGGGCAATGGACAGTTCTTCGTTGGTGGGAATGACAAAAATCCTGATTGTGCTGGCTTCGGTGCTGAGGCAGCGGGCAATGCAGGAGCGTTCCTGATTTTTAACCTCATCAAGCATAATGCCGAAATTTTCCAGCCCCCGCAGGGTTTCTGCCCGCACCACCGGATCATTCTCGCCAATGCCTGCAGTAAAGGCAATGGCATCCACTTGGCCAAGTACGGCAATAAATGAGGCCAGATACTTGCGGTTGCGGTAGCAGAGCACATCCAGAGCATGCTGGGCCCATTCATCCCCTGCTTCCACGGCTCGGTGGATATCACGCAGATCATTCATGCCGCAAAGCCCCTTGAGGCCGGATTCCTTGTTGAGCATGCGATCAATGGCGGGCAGATCCAAGCCCAGGTTCTGCTGCAAAAAGAGGTGCAGAGCCGGGTCCACATCACCGCAGCGCGTGCCCATAACCAGGCCTTCAAGAGGCGTCATGCCCAGGCTGGTGTCCACGCTTTTGCCCTTTTCAATGGCAGTCATGGAAGAACCATTGCCCAGGTGCACGGTAATCAGGTTACAGGTGTTCAACTCCTTGCCGAGCATCTTGGCGCATTCGGCTGCCACATAGGCATGGGAGGTGCCATGGAAGCCGTAGCGCCGCACCCGGTGTTTTTCGTAGAGTTCGCGCGGCAGGGCGTATAAAAAGGCGCGGCTGGGCATGCTCTGATGAAAGGCGGTGTCAAACACGGCCACTTGGGGTGCATCTGGGAAGAGCTGTCGCGCCACCCGGATGCCGTCCAGATTGGGCGGATTGTGCAGGGGCGCAAGCGGAATGTTTTTCTCGATTGCTGCCACCACCTCGTCGGTGATCAGGGTAGGATCACTGAAATCTTCGCCGCCATGCACTACCCGGTGGCCGATAGCGTCAATCTCTTTGGTATCGGCAATAATGCCTTCTTTGGCATCGCAGAGCAGATCGATCACTCGCAGCATGCCCTGGTTGTGGCTGACCACCGGTTCTTCCTTTTCCACCTTGTGCTGCCGGTCGCTGTCCGGGAAAAAGGTGCACTTGATCAGGCCCATGGCCTCGCCGATGCGCTCCACCAGGCCGGAGGCCAGCACCTCCTCCTTTTCCATGGCCAGTAACTGGTATTTGATGGACGAACTGCCTGAATTAATGATCAAAAGTTTCATAGTTCTTCCTTATTCTTCCTTACTTGTGATTCACGCATTCTTGTCCCGCCCATTCTTGGCCACCTGGGCCTGAATGGCGGTAAGGGCCACGGTGTAGACAATATCCTGCACAGTGCAGCCGCGGGAGAGATCGTTGACCGGCTTGCGCAGGCCCTGCAGAACCGGGCCCATGGCCACGGCATTGGCTGCGCGCTGTACGGCCTTATAGGTGTTGTTGCCGGTGTTGAGATCCGGAAAGATGAAAACCGTGGCCCGGCCGGCCACCTGCGAGCCCGGCAGTTTGAGCTTGCCCACCGTGGCGTCAAAGGCGGCATCGTACTGCAAGGGGCCTTCAAGCGGGAAGTTTAGGCCCCGCTCGGTCATAAGGGCCTGGGCGATTTCCGTTGCCTGGATGACCTTGTCCACATCCTTGCCCGAGCCTGAAGAGCCGGTGGAATAGCTCAGCATGGCCACTCGGGGCTCGATACCGTAGATCCTGGCGGTCTCGGCCGAACTCAGGGCGATTTCAGCGAGCTGCTGCGCATCCGGGTCGGGCACCACGGCGCAGTCGCCAAAGGCCAGCACCTTGGATTGCAAGAGCATGATAAAGATGGAGGAAACCACGGAAACGCCGGGCTTGGTCTTGATGAATTCAAAGGCCGGGCGAATGGTCTGCGCGGTGGTAGTCTCAGAACCTGAAACCATGCCGTCGGCCAGGTCCTTGTGCACCATCATAGTGCTGAAGTAGGTGCGATCCGACATGCGGTCGCGGGCCACGTCGCGCACGATGTTCTTGTGCTTGCGCAGTTCAAAATAGGTTTCGACAAAATCCTTGTAGTATTCGGAGTTGATCGGATCGATGATGTGCGCGCCTTCGATATTCAGGTTCAGGCTGGTGGCCTTAGCCAGAATTTCCTCTTCCTTGCCCAATAAAGTTATCTCAGCGATATTGCGGCGCAGGATAATGTCGGTTGCAGTCAGGATGCGCTCGCCCGTGCCCTCGGGCAAAACAATGTGCTGTTTGTTCTGGGAGGCCTTTTCCACCAGGCTGTATTCAAACATGCGTGGGGTGATCTTGCTGGAACGGGTCGAAATCACCCGCTTGCCCAACTCCATCACATTGACATAACGGGAGAACCAGCCCAGGGCCGTGGCGGTGCGGCGTTCGTCGCCGGGCTCGATGTGGCCGTAGAGTTCATTGACGCTGTGCACGGTGTCAAAGGTGTGGGATTCCACATATAGAACCGGGACCGGAATACCTGTCCAGCCTTTGATCAGCCGCTGCACCGTGGGGCTGATTTCAATGCCGCCGGTCAGCAGGATGCCCGAAATATTCGGATAGGCGGAAGAGATGCGGCTGGCCAAGCTGGAGATAATGATATCGGAGCGGTCGCCCGGGGTAATGATCAGGCTGCCCTCCTTGATATAGGTGAGGAAGTTGCTGATCTGCATGGCTGCAACCAGGTAGTTGTCCACCAAATTGAGCATGCTGCCCTTGCCGTAGAGCACCTCCGCGCCCAGCCAGCGTTTGACGTCGTCAATGGTGGGGCGGCCCAGTGCCTTGTTTTCAGGAATGACATAGAGCGGAAATTCGCCGCCGAACTGGTCCCGGCACCAGGTGTTGACGGCGGTGTCGCGGATAAAGCTCTCCGGCACCCGGTTGATGATGCAGCCGGTAATGTCGATGTTCATGCCCTGCAGGCTGTCTACACTGATGTGCACATGGGCGCAGATCTCGTTGGTATTCTTGTCGCGGCCCGATGCCACCAGCAAAACCGGTGCGCCCAGGTTGGCGGCGATATTGGCATTGAGGTCGAACTCAAAGCCGGGATCCTTGCCGCGAAAGTCAGTGCCCTCGCAGAGAATGAAGTCGTAGTCGGCCTCAAGCTTCTTATACTTCTTGAGAATATTGTTGTAGAGCAGTTCTTCCTGGCCACTGGTGATCAACTGGCGGGCCTGGCTGAGGGTGTAGGCGTGGGTGTCTTCGTAGGGGGTATCCAGGTTGAAGTACTGCAATATCAAATTGATATCGTGGTCTGTGCGGCCGAACACATGGTCATCGATAATGGGCCGAAAAATAGCGGTACGGCCCACCTCTTTCATAATCATCTGCATAACGCCCAAAAGCACCGCCGATTTGCCGCTGCGCTCCTCGGTAGCGGTGAGATACAGATTGTTTGCCACGCTCCATCCTCCTTTCCTTTCTGACCGGGTACACGATTTTGTCGACCGTGCCTTATAAAAAAAAGCGGGAATCTCTTGCCGTGCCGGCTGTAGAAATTCCCGCCTTGTCTTGAATTATAGGCTACCTGCCTGTCAGTCTTTGAGTTGTTCGGCTATCAGTTCCGCCGTGTGCCGCACCTGCACCGCAGCGCCGTCCTTATCCATGCCGCCGCGTATCTGCATGACGCAGCCCGGACAGTCCATGGCCACCACCGGCGCGCCGGTATCCTTGATGTTTTTCAACTTGCGTTGCAAAATCGGGGCCGACATCTCGGGCAGCTTGACTGAATACGATCCGCCCATGCCGCAGCATACATCGCATTCAAACATTTCGCTGATCTCATAGCCAGCTTTTTGTAGCAGTTCACGCGGTTGCCTGTCTACGCGCAGGGTGCGCTTGAGATGGCAGGAATCGTGGTAGGTCACCTTGCCCAGTTCCTGCCCTTCTTTCAGGCTCAAGCGGCCCTCGTCCACCAGTTTTTTGACCAGGGTGGAGAAATCCATCACCTTGGCCGCCAGTTCTTCCGCCCTGGCCACATGCTGGTATTGCTTCAGGCTCTTGAAGGTGGAGATGAACTCCTCATTCAGGGCCACAGTACAGGTCGGACAGGCCGAAATCACATAGTCGGCCTCAACCGCAAGCAGGGCCTCGATATTGTCGCGGCCATTCTGAGCCGCCACCTCATAAGCGCCGCTGTAACGGGCAGGTGCGCCGCAGCAGGTTTGGCCTTCTGGAAAGAGCACCTCAATGCCGGCCTTGTTAAAGATCTTCACCAGGGCCTCGCCCATTTCCGGGTAGGCAAAGTCGATCAGACAACCGGCGTAGAAGACCACCTTCTCTTGCAGACCCTTGGGCTGCTCGATCTTCTTGATGGTGTCGCGCAGGGGCTTAGGGGCAATGGCAGGCAGGCTGCGGCCTTCAGTCAGGTCTGATAAAAAGAGCGGCAGATGGCGGATAAAGCCATCCTTGCTGAAGGGTTTGCCGGCCACCGAGGCTGCGCGCAACATACCGTGGAAGAGCTTGCGGTTGTTCACCACCTGGTAGATGGATTTCTGAAGCAAAGGCACACCCTCGCTCTGCACCACCCGCCGCCGCACCTCCATGATCAAATTGGGGATATCGATTTTGCCGGGGCACACATCCTTGCAGGCCCCGCACATGATGCACAGCCCCTGAATTTCTTCAGACTGTTTCAGGCCCTCGTACCAGGCGGTTAAGATGGTGCCGATGGCGCCGGTGTAGACCTTGCCGAAGACATGACCGCCCACCAGACGGAAGATGGGGCACACGTTTAAGCAGGAGGCGCAGCGGATACACTGCAGGGCCTCCTTGAACATGGGATCATGGGCCATGGCCGTGCGCTGGTTATCCATGAGCACGATGTGCAAATCCTTCATAGCGCCGTCATCCGTGGGCGTGGGCCCGCTTATCATGGTGACATAGCTGGTGAGGAGCTGGGCCGTGGCGCTGCGCGGCAGGGCCTTCAATATCGGCGCAATATCGGCAAACTTAGCCACCAGTTTTTCCAGACCAACCACTGCCACATGCACCTTGGGCAGGGTCGTGGTGAGGCGGGCATTGCCCTCATTGGTGATCAGCACCACGGTGCCGGTTTCAGCAACAGCAATGTTGCCGCCGGAAATACCCATCTCCGCCCGCATGAACTTGGGCCGCAGCCGTTCGCGTGCCAGCTTCACCAAGCGGGGAATGTCGGAAGTGAGGCGCTCTTCCACCTCTTTGCTGAAGATGTCGGCCACATCTTCACGGGTTAAGTGGATGGCGGGCATAACCATGTGCGAGGGCCGCTGCCCGGCAAGCTGGATAATCCACTCGCCCAGATCGGTCTCCGCCACTTCGATGCCTTCCTTTTCCAGGTAAGGGTTCAGGTGTACCTCTTCCGTGGCCATGGACTTGGATTTGACAATGGTTTTCACACCGTTGTCCTTGGCCACCTTTAAAATATACTCGCGCACCGCCTCCGGGCTGTTGGCCCGGAAAACCTTGGCTCCGCGTGCCTCGGCATTTTTGGTGAACTGGGCTGCCAGCTCCTCCATGTGGGCGGCAGCAAAGCTCTTGCTTGCAGCAATCTCTGTACGCAGGGCCTCAAAATCGGTGTCCTCGTAAATCTTGGCCCGGTTGACCTTGTAGTCCACGGAAAACTTGCCCAGGGCTGCGCTGAGTTTGGCATCATCCAGGGCAGTGCCGATCGATTCCCTAAATTGCTTTTCCATTATGCTTCCCCTCCCATGTTGTCCACGCAGCAGATAATCAGCCTTCTCGGCCCATGCACGCCAATGGTGAGGACCCGTTCAATATCCGCGGTGCGGCTGGGCCCGGTAATCATGGACATATAGCCGCCCAGCTTCTGCACATCGGTCTGGGCGATCCAGGTGGGCATGTCGGCCACAATGGTAGTGGTGTCCAGGATGGCCAGGTGGATTTCCGGCAGCATGGAGACCAGGCGCTTGTCGATGGCGGTGGCATCCTGCACCAGGGTGCCGATCTCGGCCAGAGCGCCGTCCACCTGACTGATGCCGATCCAGGCATTGTCGGCGTCTTCGCGGCTTACGGTAAAACGCATGCCCGCAAGCCCGCTTACGCGCTCCTTGAAGGAGGCGTCCAGAAAAGGGCTCTGCGCCCACACCGCCAGATGCCCTGCTTCCTCGCTGATCTGCTCCTGCTGCAAGAGGCCGACGACATACGACTCTGCCTCTGCCTTGGTGGTAAAACGGTGAACTTCAGCCCCTGCCCTTTCGGCCCGGACCTTAAACAGTTCGTACATGTCGCCTCCATGGTTGTAATGCCGGTAAATGATACCTGCCTGAACGCCTGTGGCCAGTCCCGAGCAGCGAATGGTTAACTGGTCAATCCAAAGTTAATTTGCACCGTATTGCATTATATCCCCTTGTGTCAACACTATTTTTGAAAGATAGAAAAAATAATGTTGACAAAACGCCCTCTGTGGAATAACTGGTAAAACAACTTTTATGGGATTTAGGTTTAAATGGTAAGGCAAGACTGATGAGCTGCATAGTTCAGCCTCTTTCACTTTTGAATTTCACGCATGGCGCATCAGTGGCCGCCATGTACACATAACCCCTTCCTGATAAGGAGAATACTATGCCGTGGATTCAAGTGTACACACCCGTGGGGGAGAGCCTGGCCCTATCGGCCTTTGTTGCCTCAATCCCATTGATTGTCATCTTTGTCTGCCTGGCGGTACTGCAGATGAAGGCCCACTGGGCCGCTTTGCTGGCGGTTGCCTCTGCCTTTTTGATTGCAGTTTTTGGCTGGGGAATGCCTGCCAAACTTGGCACGCTCTCCTTTTTAAACGGGGTGGCCTTTGGTCTTTTGCCGGTTTTCTATATCGTCATAGCCACCATCTTCCTCTACAACATCACGGTAAAGGGCGGCCAGTTCGAGATTATCCGGGCCTCGCTTGCCGGTCTGACTGCTGACCGCCGTATTCAGGCGCTGCTGATTGCCTTCTGTTTTGGCGCTTTCATTGAAGGTGCGGCAGGCTTCGGCACTCCGGTCGCTATTGCCGGCGCAACTCTAGTTGGCCTTGGTTTCCGTCCCCTTTACGCGGCCGGCGTCTGCCTGGTAGCCAACACCGCGCCGGTTGCCTTTGGCGCCATCGGTATTCCGATTGTGGCCCTGGCTGCGGTTATGGGCTACAATGACGATGGAATGTATCTTTCCAAGATGGTTGCCCATCAGCTCCCCTTTATCTCCATCTTCATTCCCTTCTACGTAACGGTCATGATCTGCGGCCTCAAGCGTACCTGGGAAGTCATGCCCGCAGTTCTGGTCTGCGGCGGCACCTTCGCTCTCTTCCAGTACCTGACTGCCTACTATGTAGGTCCGTACCTGCCGGACATCACTGCATCGCTCGCCTCTCTTGCTGCCCTGGTTATCCTGCTCCGTTTCTGGCAGCCCAAGGAAAACTTTGTTTTTGCCCATGAGGCCGCAGCCACCAAAGAGAGCCATAACTACACCGGCAGCCAAATTATTCGCGCTTGGACACCCTACATCTTCCTGACCGTGATGGTTATGCTCTGGGGCATCCCTTCCGTCAAATCTGTACTGGATAACACCGGCCGGGTAATCATTCCTATTGCGGGTCTGGATAACCAGATCGCCAAAAACGTTTCCACTCCAGAAAGCGGTTTAGAAAAAGTTGCCGCTGTACAAACTGAAATCGACGCGTTGAACACCAGTCTGCCCCAGGATGCAGCCCTTGCCCCTGCCAGAACCCTGCTTGGAGAGATCAAGGCTCTTGAAGCGAACATGGCCGCCGTCGAACAGCAGTATATCGGTCAGGGCGCTGTCCTGCCGGAGGCCCGTTATGCCGCCTTCCAGCCGCTCATTGCCAAGAATACCGAGTTGAAGACTGCGGTTAAAGATCTGGAAAAAACAAACCCAGACGCGGCCGGCCAGTTCACTGCACTGAGCAAGGCCTTGAACGGGCAGCTCCCCTCTCTGGTGGCAGCCAAGTTCAACCTCAACTATCTCTCTGCCGCCGGCACAGCCATTATTGTTGCAGCCCTGCTCTCAGCCCTGGTCTGTGGACTCAGCCTTGCCAGTACGATTGCGGTAGCGAAGAAAACCGCCTTTGACATGCGCTTTCCGGCTCTGACCATTGCCTCCGTACTTGGTTTGGCTTACCTGATGAATGCTTCGGGCATGACCAACTGTCTGGGCCTGGCCTTCACCCATACCGGCCATTGGTTCCCGCTGATCGCCCCGATTCTGGGTTGGCTGGGTGTCTTTCTGACTGGTTCCGACACATCCAGCAACGTGCTCTTCGGTGGCCTGCAAAAGGCCACTGCCGACAACTTGGGCCTCAACCCGGTACTGACCGGCGCGGCCAACACCAGCGGCGGTGTCATGGGTAAGATGATTTCGCCCCAATCACTGGCCGTGGCCACTGCCGCCACCGGTATGGTCGGCCAGGAGGGTAGTCTGTTCCGTTTCACCTTGAAGCACTCCATCTTCCTGACCGCGATCATCTGTATCATGGTGTATCTGCAGGCCTACTACCTGCAATGGATGATCCCCTGATGTAACCAGCACCGCTTTCGTGCAGCTTCAGGCCAATACTTCCCCCGTTGGCCCGGCATGAAGAAGTGATGGTTCCTGACCCTGGAGCAGAATACTGTTCCAGGGTCTTTTTGTTCCACTTTTGCCTGAGAGGTCATAAATAAGGTAATCCCCCCATTCGCTGCGACCCTGCTACCTGTCTGTGCGGATTGTAAGGGAGAGATGCGCACAGGCAGGCGAGGCAACAAGCCACTGCCGCGTCGGAACTCAGCCCTTGTTGCGTAACTAGGCAAAAAACAATTGAAAGACCGCTCTGTTCCGTGCTGCAATCAGGCTTCACGTTGCAAAATAGACAATACTCTGCTACAAGTTGTGCCACTGCGGGAAAGGCCTCGCTCTCACCATTTCAGCCTCAAGAATCAATCCCACTCGAACCAGATGACGCAAGCAAGAGCCATGCGCTTCAAACCGATCAAACCAAAGAAAATTTCCAGCCAGATTGCCGACCAAATCCGGGCCTCCATCCTTGCCGGCGATTTCAGCCCCGGCGACAAGTTGCCGCCTGAGCGGGAACTGGCGGAGATGTTTGGTGTGTCACGGCCTTCGGTGCGCGAGGCCCTGAACATGCTTTCCGCCTCGGGCATGGTGATGTCGTACCAGGGCGGCGGCACCGTGGTGCTTTCCCTTCTGGACATGGACAAGGACAATGCCTTAAGCGACCTCATCCGCCGGCAGCAGGAGCGGGCTTTAGACGTCATGGAGGTGCGCAAGGGGCTTGAATCCTGGACTGCCTTTTATGCGGCCCAGCGCGCCGACCAGGAGGATATCCAGCGCATGGACGAAATCCTCGCCTCCATGCAGCACCGTGACGATGGTGTTGCCCCACCTGAGGACCTAGATGCCAATTTGCATATCGTCATTGCCCGCGCCACCCACAACGTGGTGTGGCTCCATCTGATGCAGAGCATTTTCGATGCCATGCGCGAATTCCAGCGCAGTGTCTGGCGCGCAGTCTACCTCACCATGGAAGACCGCAAACTGCTCCTTGAGCACCACCAGGAAGTCGTTGCCGCCATCAAGATTGCCGATCCGGAAGCGGCACGAGCAGCCATGCTCAAGCACCTGAACTTTGCCGAGCGCCGCAGCATGGCCTACGTTTCCCTGAACATGGATCAAAAACAGCACTAAAGCATCACACTCGCCCTCCCCTCTCTACTTGCCTTTCTTTTCTTCCCAAGCCAGGGCATTGCCGTCTTTACTGCCCTCTTTTCAGTCTCTCCTGTCTCAAATTAGGAATAGCTTTCATTTCAGCGCAGTACTGCGCTTTTTCATTGACACGAGTGCCTTGCGAGTATAATTGGTAAGACAACCAAAACATATTCCATCCTTGTTATTCCCCAATCCCAGGAGGAACCGCCATGCTTGCGCAGCCCGTGCTTTCCCAACTCGAACAGATCGTCGGCAAGGACAATGTCCTCACCAGCAAGATGGACATGGTGGCCTACAGCTACGATGCCACTGCTGATATGCCAAAACAACTGCCTGATGTGGTGGTCTTTCCGCAAACCAGCGACATGGTAGCTGCCATAGTGCGTCTGGCCCGGGAGCATAAGGTGCCCATTTATTCCCGCGGTGCAGGCACTAACTTAAGCGGCGGGGCCGTGCCGCTTAAAAAAGGCATTGTGCTCTCCTTTCAGAAGATGAACAAAATTCTGGATATAGACCCAGACAACCTGAGCGCAGTGGTGCAGCCAGGGGTGATTATCGGCACTTTAAATGCAGCAGTGGCCCCCCATGGTCTGATCTACCCGCCCGACCCCGGCACGGTGGCCACAGCCACCATGGGCGGCTCGGCCGCAGAAAACTCCGGCGGTCTGCGGGGCCTGAAATATGGGGTTACCAAAGACTATGTTATGGGCATGGAGGTGGTGCTGGCCAATGGCGAAAAGGTGCGCTTTGGTGGCAAAACCGTCAAAAACGTCACTGCCTACGATTTTGCCAATCTCTTTGTGGGCTCTGAAGGCACTCTGGGTATCATTACTGAAATTACCGCCAAACTCATTCCGGCGCCCAAATACCGCCGTACCCTGGTGGGCACCTTTAAAACCCTGGTCGATGCCGGCAATACAGTATCCGGTATTATTGCGGCCAAGGTTATCCCGGCCACTATGGAAATTATGGATAACATGACCCTGTGTACTGTGGAAAATTCTGCTAAAATCGGCCTGCCCACCGACGTGGAAGCCATGCTTTTAATTGAAGTAGACGGCATGTCGGAAGATGTGGTCATGGCCGAGGCTGAGGCAGTACAAGAGGCGGTCATCAAAAATAATGGCAGCCTACGCGTGGCCCAGAGCGACAAGGAGCGCGACGAGCTGTGGGCCGCGCGCCGCAATGCCCTGCCGGCCCTGGCCCAGCTGAACAATACCGTAATTCTGGAAGATGCCACTGTGCCCCGCTCCCACATCACCGACATGCTCATTGCCTGCCAAAATATCGGTAAAAAATACAACCTGACCCTGGGCACCTTTGGCCATGCCGGTGACGGCAACCTGCATCCCACCATCTTGTGCGACAAAAACAACAAGGATGAAATGGAGCGGATGCACAAGGCAGTGGATGAAATTTTTGCTGCCGCCCTGGGCTTTGGCGGCACCCTTTCAGGCGAGCACGGCATTGGCATGGCCAAAATGAAATACCTGAAGGATGAAATAGGTGAGAGCGGCGTCGAGTTGATGCGCAGCCTGAAGGCTGCCCTGGATCCGGATTCCATCCTCAATCCCGGCAAAATGGTGCCCGCAGCCACGGAGGCCTGAGATGAGCACAAGTACAGAAAGCCCCGTCAGGCCCGAAGAGGGAAAAGAGGCAAGAAAAGGCAGCTATTTTGAAGAGTTGGAGCTGATCCGCAAAGAGCTGGACAAATGTATGAAATGCGGCAACTGCATGGCCGTATGCCCGGTATACGGGGTGGAAAAGCTGGAAACCTCAGTTACTCGCTCCAAAATAGCCATTGCCGAGGCCGTGCTGGATGGGCAGTTAGAACTGGATGACCCGCAGGTGTATGCCATGCTCTTTAACTGCCTGGTGTGTAAATCTTGCATGAGTAACTGCCCAACCCAGGTGAATTTTGAGCGGATCATGCTCGCCCTGCGGGCTGCCCTGGTGCGCAAAAACGGCCTGCCCTGGTTGAAGAAGATGATCTTCTCTACCTTAAACAACCCCAAACTCTTTGATGCGGGTATGCGCCTTGGCGCGCTTATGCAGCCGCTGGTGTTCCGAGGCGAACAGGATGGCCGGGCCATGGCTCCACGCTCCCCTTTCACCGTGGTGGGCAAGGCCATCGGCATGGATAGCGAGCGGCTTTTACCGAGCACCACCGCAAAGCCGCTGCGCGAGCGGGTGCCCGAAGTGGTGCAAGTGCAAAACGCGACCATGAAGGTGGCTTTTTTCACCGGCGATTCCCTCAACTACTTCTATCCCCAGGCCGGGGAAGACCTGATCGAGGTGCTGAGCGCCAACAAGATCGAGGTGCATATCCCAAAAGAACAGGTCTGCTGCGGCACTCCAGTGCTGGTGCATGGCGATGTGGAAACGGTGCGCAAGCTGGCCCGCAAAAACATCGATGCCATGGACAAGACCGGCTCTGCGTACATCATTACCGGCTGCGGCTCCTGCGGCAACGCCTGGCAGCACGACTTCCCGGAACTGCTGGCCGATGACCCGACATACGGTGAAAGGGCCCGCTACTGGGCAGAGCGCACCTATGATATCTCCACCTTCTTAACCAAAATAATCAGCATGCGGCCGCCCAAGGGCCGGGTGGAGCAAGTGGTAACCTATCACGATCCCTGTCACCTCAAAAAGGGCATGCAGGTGAGCACTGAGCCGCGTACAATCTTGAAAAGCATTCCCGGCATCAGCTTCAAAGAGATGAAAGCCCCGGATGCCTGTTGCGGCAGCGGCGGTTCGTATGTGCTCACCCACTATGAAACCGCGGCCACTATCGGCAAGAAAAAGGCGGATGATATCGTGCAGACAGGGGCTACGGCCGTGGCCACCGGCTGCCCGGCCTGCATGATGCAACTGATGGACAACATGCACCGCTGCGGCCAGGACAGGGAAATTGTCCATTACATTTCACTTCTCGCCGAGTCGTACCGAAAGGAAAAGGAAGCGGAAAACTAAAAATCATTGCAATGCCGGCATACGGCCTGCCTTGAGCTGTTTACAGTGCAAGGGGTTCGTATTCCGGCTTCTTCGCTACATTCATCAAGGTTCATCTGAAAAGAAAAGGAGGTACAGCATGCAACTTGGTTTTATTGGTCTGGGTCATCTGGGCAAGGCCATTGCCGGTCGGCTTATTGAATGCGGCAACGAAATGGTGGTGTGGAACCGCAGTGCCGGCAAGGCGGCAGGGCTGAAGGCAAGGGAACTGAAAACGCCGGCAGAAGTTGCCGATCAGGCGGATATCATCCATATTTGCCTTTTTGACAGCGCCGGTGTGCAGCAAGTATTGACCCAGAAAAACGGCCTGCTCAAAGGAGAAATCAAGGGCAAGATCATCATCGACCACAGCACCAACCACTTCAAGGAAGTGCTGGCCTTTCACGAACTTTGCGCCCAGGCCGGGGCCCAGTATCTGGAAGCGCCGGTGCTCGGCAGTGTGGTTCCGGCCCAGAACGGTGCTTTGACCGTGCTGGTCAGTGGCGATAAGGCAGCCTATGACAAGGCCAAGCCAGTACTTGATCAGGTTGGTTCCAGCGTGTTCTACTTGGGTGCTCCGGGCCAGTCCAGCAAGATGAAGCTGATCAATAACCTGGCCCTGGGTGGTTTTATGGCTATTTTGGGCGAGGCAGTGGCCTTTGCCGAGTCGGTGGGCATCGACAAGGCTTCGGCCCTGGATATTCTCGATGTGGGCGGCGGCAAGTCCTTGGTGCTGAGCGGCAAGAAGGCCAAGATGCTCAACGATGATTTTTCCACCCACTTTTCCACCAGCCTGATCTACAAAGATCTGCACTGCCTGCAGGACCTGGCCTACACGGAAAAGCGGCCCCTCTATATGGCGGCAACAGCCAAGGAAATCTTTGCCCGGGCCATGGCTGAGGGCATGGGCGATTTGGACTTTTCCGCAGCCTATGCGGTGTTCAAAAACCAGATCAAGAAATAGAACAAAGAAACATAGGTGTAATAACGCGGCAGATCGGGCTTCCCCGGCCTGCCGTTTTTCATGGCGGGCTCAAGAAATTTTTCAGCGTTTGTCCGCTTCATCTCCTCGCTGCCGGTAGAAAGGTTGCTCTGAAAAAAGCAACTCAACCTTGCACCGGCACAGCCTTATTCCGGTTACAGATCAAAAATGATATCAAGGAGGCTTTGGCAAATGCGACGTGGCGTACAACTGGTATGTCCTGCGAGAATTTTCCAAAGCCGATACAGACTGGGTTTTGATCTGGAATTGGAATTACTCGATCTTCTTCTTGATGTCCAAAATCGGCGTCTGGTCGAGCACATCCACGCCGGCCACGGTGATGCGAAGGCCTTCAATCGCCAGCACCTCAAACTCGGACAAGGCAATGGGGTTGGGCCGGGCCGGGCTGCGGGTGGCAAAGACCCCGTGCAGGCCGCGAGAGCGGTCGCCGCGCGGATAGACCTGGAGCACGTTGCGGTCGGCCAGATGCAACCAGAACAGGACCACCACGATTGCACCTGGTTTGATGCCCAAGAGCGCATCACTATAAGCCGGGTCGATCTCCAGCACAGCGACGCGGTCTGAGATACTGTAGTTTTTGGGCGCATCGTCCAGTTTGGTGATGTCGCCGCACAAGAGACCGATGCAGCGCAGTTCGGGAATAACGGGTAAAGAGGCCATGTCGATTGTATGCCTGTGCATCAAAAAGTTCCGGATGCGGCCCAGTCACGCGGCAAGAAGAACACCCTGCTTGGCCCGCTTCGGTGGCAGCCCCAGATCACGGTTCTGCATGAACGCCTTTACCCTCATCGATATTCCGGTCGCCACGCATCGCCCGGCTGCTGCAGGGCGGCACAGAGCTGCAGGGCCTGGCGGGTGGCAGCCACATTGTGTACCCGCAGGATGTCCATGCCCTGCCGGGCGCAAAAGCCGGAGAGCAGAGCAGTGGCCGTATCCCGCTCTTCAGGTTCCCTGACCTGCACAATTGCTCCAAGGAAACTCTTGCGTGAATGGCCGATTAAAACCGGGCAACCATGCCGGCGCAGGCTTGAGAGGTTACGTAAGAGGCTGAGGTTATGCTCCACGGTCTTGCCGAAACCAAGCCCCGGATCAACAATCATGTCTTTGCGCTCAATGCCCAAAGCCTCAAGGCTCGCAATGCGTGCGGCCAGGTAGGCATTGACCTCGGCCACCACATCGTCGTAGTGCGGAGCCTCTTGCATGGTGCGCGGTCGGCCCTGCATGTGCATGATCACCACCTGGGCGCTCGCCTTGCGCACTGCTGCGGCCATATCCGTATCAGCCTCAAGACCGCTGATGTCGTTGATGATATCCGCTCCTGCGGCAAGCGCCTGCCTGGCCACCTCGGCCTTGGTGGTATCCACGGAGATGGCTATGCTGCTTGTCTTGCGAATGGCGACAATGGCCGGCAGCACCCGTCGCAACTCCTCTTCCTCGCTCACCGCTTCAGAGCCGGGCCGGGTGGATTCTCCGCCCACATCTACGATATCCGCCCCATCGTGGAGCAGTTTCTCGATTCCGGCCTGCAAGCGCTCCTCACTGCTATAGCGGCCGCCATCGGAGAAGGAATCCGGGGTGACATTCAAAATGCCCATGATCCGGGTTTGAGTCTTTTTTGTATGCATCTGTCTTCCTATGTAAAAAAGAGAAAAAAACCATATCGGGTAGGAGGCGGGGTTGCCCTCGCCGTCCTCCCACACCACCGGACGTACGGTTCCGTATCCGGCGGTTCATGTACC
>JAUNUN010000035.1 GCA_030538155.1 bacterium | reverse complement strand
TATAAGAATCAAGGGGCAGTAATTTTCTATTGACACTGTCAACCATATCAACAGTTTAGGGGTGATTCCCCGGCGTTACCCCACGCTTCGTCCTCGCGCAAATGGGGTCTTGGATCTTGAACAGCCTTGAGTTAGGTAAAAATGCCTGTCAGAGCCGTACCCAGAAACCTTTTTGCCGCCTCAAGATCGGCACGATCCGCCTGAGCATAGGCTCTCAAAACCGTATCCTGCTCCGTAATCGGCGTTTTTTAAGTTACGTTCGCATTGCGTACAAATTTTATCGAAATTATTTTAACGAATAAATTCAATCGGTTTGTTCACAAAAGAAATACATTTTCTACTGTTACATAATTTTCTCTATTGCTGTATTTTTTACCCGCCTTAATATGCTCCATACGGAAGGGATGGGCGAAGTGGAAGGCACAAAAAATTAAACAACAGAATCCGTTCCGAAATCAGTGGCAAGGATAGAAAGTTGTTGAGGCAAACTTTTACTTTTACCAAGGGAGCTCAAATGAAAAAGAAAAATGTTTTGAAGAGTGCAGGTAAGGGAGGAATTCTGGCTGCTGCTTCATTTTCGCTACTTTTCGCGGCAAGCGCATCGGCCGGCACCTATGACCTTTCTTACGATGTCTACGAAGACGGAACCCTCAAAGAAACCGTAACCAAGAACAATGTTTATCTGGGTGGCCTCGACACAATCTTCGTTGATAAGGACGGTAACAAAGCTGCTGTAAAGCTCGGCAACAGTGGCGATGGCGAGGTGATCACGTGGCTGACGGGCGTATTGGGCCCGGAGTACACGACATTCAGCAAGATTGACCCAGTAACGCCGCAATGGGAGGTATCAGGGCAATCTACATGGACGGCTTTCGAGCTTTCCTCTGCTCCAGAATATTTCTTCATCAAGACGGGAAAAGTGGACAGCGGATTCGATCATTTTCTCTATCAAAATAATGACTCCTCACTGTGGGGATTTGTTGATTCCTTAGACTGGGGGACGGATTCAAACATCTACAAAGTTAGCCACGTAGGCACTGCCACCTCACCTGTTCCTGTTCCTGCTGCAGCTTGGCTGCTTGGCGCCGGCCTGGTTGGCCTTGTCGGAGTCAGAAGGAAGGTCAGGAAATAAACCGTTTCTTGCCAATGAGCATTGACGTACAAGGGCCGGGTCAGCGACTCGGCCTTTTCTTTTTTGGCGCACTCGGAACATGAGCCTTGAATTATGAGGGTTCCGGCACTAGCAGTTCAGGAGAGGGAAGGGGGCAGGAATCACGGCGATGAAGAAAAAGCGAACCGGCCCGGTAGAGGGCCTTTTTACAGAGATTCACGATAATTTCACTTTGAACCGCCCCAAAGACCACGCAGCCGCATCAGCCGTTCAAGCGTGCAGCGGGTCACGGCTGTCTCTTCCCGATTGAGCTGCCGCCACACTTTCCCGGCCGGGATCATTTTCTTGGATACCTTTTGATGCTTTGCACCAGGTTATCAAGGTCTCGCGTGTACAGCCTATTTTGCCGGCAATACAGCAAATGGCGGCCTAGTTTGATGCGTATTCTCCTTGCTGCTCCTGCACCAAGCGAACCGCACGTTCCCGAACTTCTGCACTGTATCTCTTATGGGTATTCATGACTCCATTCTCTCAGACTTTGGAGCATCCCACAATACCGGGGCGGTTCATGCCATTCCCCTAGCCGGTTTTTATACATCTCACTCTGTTTTTATCTGCGACTTGCTTGTATATTGGCCCTTTATACCAAATGAAGGACTCATGTGAATCTTCAGGCCACAAAAACGGTAGACGTATTATCAATACAAGCCTAATGGTACAGAACAAGGAAAGCCGATGAGGCCCCGGATCCACGATGCCTTTGTGGAGGTGCCGGGCGGTAAGATCTTCACCCGCCTCTGGCGCGTACAGAACGCCCAGCATCCGCCACTTATCTTGCTGCACGATTCGCTTGGCTGTGTTGATCTGTGGCGGGATTTCCCCCTTGAGTTGGCCATGGCCTGCCGCTGCGATGTGCTGGCCTATGACCGCCTTGGTTTCGGCAGATCTTCACTGCGCAGTGAAGCGCCCTCGCTGGAGTTCATCCACGAAGAGGCTGCGACCTGTTTTCCCGCCCTGCAACAGGCGCTTGGCATTGAACGCTTTTCGCTCTTTGGCCACAGCGTGGGTGGCGGCATGGCTCTGATGATTGCCGCCCTGCACCCGCAAGCCTGTGCTGCGGTTATTACGGAATCGGCCCAGGCCTTTGTGGAAGAGCGCACCGTTTCGGGTATACGCGCCGCCATGCAGCACTTTGCCCAATCGGAGCAGTTTGCCAAACTGGAGCGTCTGCACGGGGAAAAGGCGGCCTGGGTCTTTTCGGCGTGGACAGATATCTGGCTATCGCCCGATTTTGCAGGCTGGAACCTTGATCCGTATCTTGGTAGCATCACCTGCCCGGTGCTGGTCATCCATGGCGATGAAGATGAATACGGTTCCCTGGCCTTTCCCCGCCGCATAGCGGCACAGGTAAGCGGAGATGCCGAGCAGCTCATTCTGCTCGGTTGCGGGCACATCCCCCATCGGGAACAAAAAGCGCAGGTACTGGCGGCCTGCCGTACTTTTCTGCACAGGACAGCCTGTCTGTGTACATAACGTGAGGTTGATATGCTGGAAATAGTCGCCATGATCAGCGGTATGCTGGTCATGATTCTGGAGATGACCGGGGCGCGGGTAATGGCCCCGCATCTGGGCACCTCCATTATAGTATGGACCAGTCTTATCGGTGTGGTTCTGGCTTGTCTGGCCCTGGGCGCATGGCTGGGCGGACGTTTGGCCGACCAGGGCGCAAATGCCCGTCAACTCGGCTACATTCTCGCCTGGACCGGCGGCGGCATGGGCCTGACCGCCATTTTGCACGAACCCGTTGGTGCCTGGGTCACGACCAGCGTCTATAATCCGTATTTGGCGGCGGTTTTCTGTGCGAGCCTGCTCTTTGGCCTGCCTGCCACCTCCTTCGGCATGGTCACGCCCTATGTCATCCGCCTGCGCATGATCGATATCAGCACCTCCGGCGAGGTGGTGGGGCGGCTCTACGCCCTGTCCACCCTGGGCAGCATCATCGGCACCTTTCTCGGCGGTTTTGTGCTCATCTCCTGGTTTGGCAGCACCCATATCCTCCTAGCCGGCAGCGCCATCATGTTGCTGCTCTCGATCATGGTGAGCATGAGTCCGGTGCGCGGCCGGGCCTGTCTTTTGGTGCTGGTGGCCCTGGGGGCATGGCTTTCCGAATCCTGGACCCGTTTTCAGGAGAAAACCGGCGGGGTGATCAGCGTGGAAACGCCCTATAACCACATCCGCATCGCCCGCACCATGAATATGCACGGTCGGGAACTGCTCTACCTGAGTACCGATCCCGGCCGTTTCCAATCGGCCATGTACGTGGATGATCCGGTGGAGCTGGCACTCTCGTATACCCGGTTCTACGCCCTGGGGCCCTTGCTGGTTCCCCGTGCGCAACGGGTGCTCATGCTGGGCGGCGGCGGCTACAGCGTGCCCAAGTGGCTCTTGGCCGGGCGCAGCGGCCTGAAGGCGGACGATGTACGCGTTGATGTGGTGGAGATCGACCCCGGTATGACCAAGGTGGCGAGAGAGTATTTCCAGTTGCAGGAGGATGAACGCCTGCGCGTTTTCCACGAGGATGTGCGCGTGTTCTGCAACCGCAACACCGAGCGGTATGATTTGGTTTTTGTGGATGTGTTCGGTTCCAGCTATACCGTGCCATTCCATGCCGGTACGGTGGAGGCGGCGGCCGCGATGCGGCGCGCCGTGGCGGATGATGGCCTGCTTTTAATGAACGTGATTGCCTCGGTCACAGGTGAGGCGGCCAACCTCTTGTGGTCGATCAGAAACGGCCTGGCCGAACACTTTGCCGAGGTGCATGTGCTGGCCGTGCAAGAGCCGGACAATGCCGGCGTGATTCAGAACTTCATGCTCCTGGCCTTGCCCTACCCAAGACCAGGAGTGCTGGACGTGGATGAACTGGCCTCTTATCAGACGCACCTCATGCCGCCCGGCCCGGATGTAGCGCCCCTGCGGGATGAATTTGCCCCGGTTGAGCGTTACGCCCTGCCGCTTGCACTTGAAGAGTAGACGGTCTGAACATGGGCAGTAGAGGTAGTAGTGCTGTCCTGAGGCGAGCAATAAAAAACCCGCTAACCGTGATGGGTAGCGGGTTCATCAAGCCTTGGATGTTGTGTCCTGAGGTTTTTTCAATCTCTGGTCAAACCACCTCGCCTACACCTGTATCAAAGTACCGTATCGATCCAGGTTATAGGCGCAGATTGCGCTTTCATTGCAACGATTTTTCGAAGAACCCTGCCTCCATTCAGACTAGTATCCACCTCAACACACTGTACAATACTGCCCCTGCGGTTGATGCACCCATCATCAAAACACAGGCACGTGCAATATCTCCAATCCGCACCGGGTGAAAGGCTGCGCCGATCCAGGGTTTATCCACCAGCACGCCGCCGTAGTAGTTCGGGCCGTTGAGCCTGATTGCAAGTGCGCCGCTGAAGGCGGCTTCGGCATAGCCGGCATTGGGGCTGCTGTGGTGACTGCCCTCTTTGCGCGCGGTCTGCCAGGCCCGGCTTGCCGAAGCCTTGGGCAGCGCGATTGCAGCCAGGCTGATAATCAGTACGCCTAGACGGGCGGGCAGCCAGTTGGCACAATCATCGATGCGAGCCGCTGCGCGGCCGAAGTAGAGGTAGCGTTCGTTCTTGTAGCCCACCATGGAATCCAGGGTATTGGTCATCTTGTAGGCGAATGCGAGCGGTGCGCCGCCCAGGGCCGCAAAAAAGAGCGGGGCAAGCACGCCATCCACCACATTTTCCGCCACCGTCTCCACTGTGGCCCTGGCAATATCGTCTGCTTCGTACTGATTGACATCCCGCCCCACAATCATGCGCACCGCGTTTCTAGCGGTATCCACCTTGCCTTCGGCCAGCAGGCCATGAATCTCCATGGCAGCCTGGTAGAGCGAGCGGGCGGAAAGGCAGTAGAAAAGGAGTACAGTTTCCACCACAAAACCGAGAAGCGGGTGGGCCTGCCAGGCCGGCCAGGTGAGGACCAGGCCGGTAGCAAAGGTGCTCAGGATGAGTGCCGGTGCAAACAGTGCCCCTGCCACCAGCGGCGAGGAAAAGCGTTTGCGGAACCACGGTTCTGCACGGGTGATGACGCTGCCCATGAGACGGATGGGATGGGGCCGGCGGGGCGGATCACCCAAGAGCAGATCCAGAAGAAAGGCGCAGGGCAGGGCGGCCCAGTGCAGCAGTTCGGCGTTCATGCGGCTTTTCCGCCCGCGCACAGTTCCAGCAGGGCGTCGGCCAAACGGGCGTTGCCGGCGCTGTCTTTCAGGGCCACGCGAATGTAGCTGCTGTCGAGACCATGGAAGTTGTCACAGTTGCGGATCAAAAGGCGCTTGTGCAGCATGGCTTTGCGCACCTGCTCTGCTTGCAGGTGCGGTGGTAAGTGGATGAGTATGAACGAGGTTGTGGAAGGAAGGAGCCGCAGGCTGCTTTTTTGGAGGCGTTCATGGAGCAGCACCTTTTCCGCCTGCACAAAGCGGTGGGTCTCCTGCACAAAGTGCTGCACTGTTTCGCGATTGGCGCTCACAAAATGCATGGCTTCCTGGGCCAGCGTGCTCAGGCTCCAGGGCTGGGCCAGGTGTTTAAAGCGGGCGAGGATGTCCGGCTGGGCAATGAGAAAACCGGTGCGCAGGCCGGGGATGGCAAAGATTTTTGAGCCGGACCAGAGCACGAGCAGATTGTCTGCTTGCAGCGCCTCCAGACTGCCCTTGAGTATGGGCTCGGCAAAGGGCAGGTAGGAGGTATCGATAATGCAGCGCAGGTGCGGATGGCACCGGGCCAGAGCAGCCAGTTCAGCAAGTGGTGTCAAATAACCGCTGGGATTGTTGGGTGTACACAGAAAAAGGGTGTCGTACTTGGGCAAAAGCGGTTCCAACTCGTGCAGATCGAGCCTGAAGGCGGTTGCCGCGCTGGTGCAAAAACAGTCCGGTTCCAGTCCCTGCTGGTGGCAGGCATCGGCATAGTCGCTGTAGGTGGGGCCAACGATGAGCACCTTGCGGCTCTCCAGGGCGCGGCATGTCTGGTAGATGAACTGGGTGGTGCCGGCGCCTGCAAGGATACGGTTCGGATCAAGCCCAAGCAGGCCGGCAAGGTCGGCGCAGGCCTGGGCGGCATCCACTTCCGGCAGGGATTGAATGCGCGGCACCTGCGTCTGCAGGTGGGCGAGCAGGCCGGGCACCGAGCCCAGAGGATTGATATTGCTGCTCATGTCGGTCAGCTCTTCCGGCAGGCAGCCGAGTTCCCGCGCAAGGGCAAAGATGTTTCCGCCGTGGCCGTGAATCATGACAGGGATTTCCTTAAAGAAGACGGCAGGAGCGCCAGAATAGCCTGCATGTCCAGATGTTTGAGGGCATGGCCGGCCAGTTCATCGTAGGCGCGGTCGCGGGCTAGGGTGCCATGATCCTTGCCGACCGGCACTTTTTGCAAACCAATGCTGTCCAACCATTTGCGGGTTATGGCCGGGCTGTCGAAAAGGCCGTGCACATAGGTGCCGAGCACGCGGCCGTCACTGCTGCGGCAGCCCTCTGCATCCGCGCAGGGCAGGTCGTTGCGGGCTTGAATTTTGAGCAGGGTACGCTCTGTCGGAATTTCGCTTGCGCCCATGTGGATTTCATAGCCGAAGCCTTCGGCTCCATCCCAGGTAAAACTGGTGCGGGTGGTAGTCTTTGGGCTCTGTAGAACCGTACTCACCGGCAGCATGGCAAGGCCCGTACTGCTGCCCGCATCTCCCTCATAGCCCTGTGGATCGTGCACGTGCTCACCCAGCATCTGAAAACCGCCGCAGATGCCCAGAATATGCCCGCCGGCCCTGCGGTAGTGTTCAAGCTCGTCTGCCCAGCCGCTTTCCTTAAGCCAGGCCAGATCACTGCGAGTGCTCTTGCTGCCCGGAATGATCACTGCCGCACAGGCGCGCAGATCCTGCACCTGGCGCACATAGACTAGAGAGCAGCCCTTGAGTTGGGCCAGCGGATCAAAATCCGTGAAATTGGAGATATGCGGCAGCCGGATGACTGCAATCAGCGGCTCTTCGGTATTCTGCGGCAGTAATCTGGCGGGTTGCTCGATCACTACCGCATCTTCGGCCTCGATGTGAAAGTGGGAGAACCAGGGCAGCACTCCGAAGATCGGTTTGCCGCTACGCTGCTCGATCCAGTCGATGCCGGGTTTGAACAGGGAGAGATCGCCCCGAAAGCGGTTGATGATAAAACCCTTGATGCGTGCCTGTTCTTCAGCTTCCAGGCAGGCGAGTGTGCCGATAATCTGCGCAAAGACCCCGCCCCGATCGATATCAGCCACGACAATAACCGGCGCATCGGCCTGGGCCGCGGCCCGCAGGTTGACGATGTCGTTTTCCAACAGATTGACCTCGGCGCAGGAACCCGCGCCCTCCATGACGATCAACTCGTACCGGCTGCGCAGCCTGTTAAGGGCAAGGCTGCTCTCTGCGAACAGCTCGCTTTTTTTCTGATAGTAGCTGCGCGAGGTGGCATCCATCCAGGGGCGGCCGTGCAGCACCACCTGGGAGCCGACATCGCTCACCGGTTTGAGCAAAATCGGGTTCATATCCGTGTGCGGGGCAATGCGGGCAGCTTCGGCCTGCACGATCTGGGCTCGGCCCATCTCCAGTCCCTCCGGCGTTACCCCGGAATTGTTGGACATGTTCTGCGCCTTGAAGGGGGCGACCTTCAGGCCCATATTGCTGAAAATACGACAGAGGGCGGTAACGACAATGCTCTTGCCCACATCCGAGCCGGTGCCCAGCACGGCCAGGCAGGCGGCTTGTTCTAATTTGGCGTGCTGTTGTGACATGGCGGTATGGCATGCGCCGCAAGCCTGTGTACGACTTGCGCAATGCATCTTCTCTTGAAAGAAAGCGAAATTCGGTTTAAGCACCACCGATACCCTAGCAGGTGCAGGCGGCGTGGCTTCAAACCCTGATCATTGCCCTGTTTTGCACCTTAATTCAATACAAAGTTGTGTTGTGCGATTATGGAAGAGGAACGTTTCGATCAACTGTTTGAGGAAAAAAAGACCAAGCACCACACGCGCCTGCAACCCGGCGACCGGGTGGAAGCAGTGGTGGTCGGCATCAGCGGCGAGAACGTCTTTGTAGATGCGGGCGGCAAGAGCGAAGGCGTGCTGAACGCGGCTGAGCTGCGCGATGAGGCGGGCGAACTCAAGGCGGCGGTGGGTGATCGGCTGCAGGTCTACTTTCTTTCCAGCCGGGGCGGCGAAACTACCTTCACCACCCGGCTCGGCTCCGGCCAGACCACTTCCCGTGAACTGGAGGAGGCCTTTAACGCCGGTATTCCGGTTGAGGGCACGGTCAGCGCCGAGGTCAAGGGCGGTTTCTCGGTGATGATTGCCGGTCAACGCTGTTTCTGCCCCTATTCACAGATGGATATCCGCCGGGTGGAATCGGCAGAAGCATACCTGGACAAGACCTTTACCTTCAAAATCATTGAGTTCGGCAGCCAGGGCCGCAATATCCTGGTCTCTGCCCGAGCCGTGTTGGAGGAAGAGCGGCGCGAGCAGCGCCAGCGCCTTGAGCAGGAACTGGAGGTGGGCATGCAGATTAGCGGCACGGTTACCTCTCTGCGGGATTTCGGCGCTTTTGTGGATATCGGCGGCGTGGATGGCCTGATCCCCATTGGTGAGCTGGCCTGGGGCCAAACCGAGCGGGTGGAAGACGTGCTTGAGCACGGCCAGAAGGTAGAGGTGATCATCAAAAGCCTGGACTGGGAGCGCGACCGTATTTCCCTAAGCCTCAGGGAAACAACGCCCAGCCCCTGGGATCAGGCCGCCGAACGCTACGCTGTTGGTTCGCTGCATCAGGGTACGGTGGCCAGGCTCGCCCCTTACGGCGCCTTTGTTACCCTGGAGCCGGGCATCGACGGCCTGGTGCATATCTCCAAGCTGGGAGCCGGGCGTAAGTTGAACCACCCGCGCGAGGTGCTGGAGGAGGGCCAAGATTTGACCGTACAGGTTGAAGGCGTGGACCTGACGCAAAAGCGCATCTCGCTTGCGCCTGAAGATTACGAGCCTAAAGAGAACAAGGCACGGCCGGAGAAGATGGAATACACTCCGCCCCCACCAAGGGAGCCGGTTTCCATGGGCACCTTCGGCGATCTTTTGGCCAAGGCCCAGAAGAAACGGGGCAGGAAGTAGGAATAAGCGCGGATTAGATATCCCTCTGGTATGGAAGGGATAACTCAAGGATTGTTGCGCGCCGGCCTGCGGCGGGCGATTTCAAACATGATTACCGCCGCGGCGGCCGAGGCGTTGAGTGAGTTGAAGCCGCCAGCCATGGGAATGGTGAAGAGCTGATCGCAGCGTTTCTGCACCAGTGGCCGGATGCCCTTGCCCTCCCCGCCGATAACCAGGCAGGTGGCGTCCGGAAAATCAACTGCGTACAGGGAAACGGCGGTCGGCTCAACCACGGCCCCGAAAATCCAGTAGCCGCGCTCCTTGAGCGCCTGCAGGGTTTCAGCGACATTGGCTACCCGGCACAGCTGCAAGTGGCTGATTGCTCCTGCCGAGCTTTGCGCCACTGTGCCGCTGATTATGGCGCTGCGCTCCTTGGGCAGGATGATGCGACTAAAACCCGCAGCCAGGGCGGAGCGCAGGATGGAACCCAGGTTGTGCGGATCCTGAATGCAGTCCAGCACCAGGAGCGGCGGCGTGCTTGTCGACGCCGATCCAAACAGCGCTTCCAGCGGCAGGTAGTTGGCTGCGGCCATACGGGCGCTCACACCCTGATGGCGGCAGTTCTGCGGCACGCCCAAACGCTGGGCCGGTACGAAGCGCAGGGTGATGCCCCTCGACCTGGCAAGATCAATCACCTCCTGCAGGCGCGGCCCGGCCTTACCCTGCAGCACCAGTACTTCATGCACGCCCTGTTCCGGCCGGTTCAGGGCCTCCAGCACCGGATTCAAACCCCAGATCAGGCCACTGCTGTCTGCGCCGCTTTCTCCCTGCTCCTGCGGAGTTGGAGCCGAGTGCGGCTTGACCGACTGTTTTCTTTCTCTCACCATAGTGGCGCTACCTTTGTTCCGTCCGGGCTGCGGCGATGGCGCAGGCGTTCTGCAATGATGATGCTGCAAAAGCCTTCCACCGCCGTTTCCAGGGTATCATTGACCAGCAAATAGGTGTATTCCGGGGCACAGGCCAGTTCCTTGCGGGCATTGTCCAGCCGCAGGGCAAAGCTGTCGTCCGCCTCAGTGGCGCGCCGTTGCAAGCGCTCTGCCAGCACCTCCAGGGAGGGTGGGCAGAGGAAAATGCTGACCGCGTCGCTGCGCAGCTCTCGCACTTGGCGCGCACCCTGTACATCAATATCAAGCAGGATATCCATCCCCTGCCCCAGCTTGCTTTCCACCTCAGCCACGCTGGTGCCGTAGAAATTGCCGTGCACCTCAGCCCATTCAAGAAAACCGGAGGGCCTTTGATCGCGCAGGGCGAGAAAGACGGCTTTGTTGATGAAGTGGTAGTGCAGCCCGTCCTGCTCACCGGCCCGTGCGCTTCTCGTGGTGTGAGACACGGAAAAGACAAGGTTCGGCAGCCGCTGCAGCACCTGGGCCATGAGGGTCGATTTACCGCTCCCCGAAGGACCGGAGAGGATGAAGAGTTGGCCCTGGCTCATGAGTTGCTGTTTTCCAGTCTGTCCAGCTTAAGCGCCGGATTGCGCTCTTCCTTGGACAGGATGGAGAGGCGCTGGGTGATGGTGTCCGGCTGCACCGAGGAGAGTACTAGGTGGCCGGTATCAAGAATGATGATCGATCTGGTGCGCCTGCCTTCAGTTACATCGATGATTTTATTTTCCTGACGCGCTTCTTCCTTCAGCTTGCGCACCGGGGAAGAGCCGGGGTTGACCACCGCTAGGATGCGGCTGATCTTGACGGCATTACTAAAGCCGACGTGTAAGAGTAACTTATCCATGAAGATAGACCTACCTGTTGGTTTGGCAGGGAAGCGCCGCTTGTGGGTGAGCGGTCTTCCAGGCCATTATTCTATATTTTGCACCTGCTCCCGCAGTTTCTCGATTTCATTTTTCATCTCCACGCCCAGTTGCGCTATCTCGGCATGGCTGATCTTGGAACACAGGGTGTTCACTTCCCGTAAAAATTCCTGCAAAAGAAAATCCAGCCGCCGACCAACAGCCTCATCGAGCCCAAGAAAACTGTGGAACTGGTTAATGTGGCTGCGCAGACGGGTGATTTCTTCGCTGACATCGCTCTTGTCCGCCATGATGGCGCACTCCTGGGCCAGACGCATGGGATCAAGATCAATGCCTGACAGAAGTTTGGCCAGCCGATCCTGCAGTTCTGCTTGCCGCATGCGCAGCAAGTCCGGCAGTTGGTTGTGAATGCGGTCCACCAGGGCGCTGAATGCCTGCAGGCGCCGGCTTAAATCCTCTTTCAGCGCCTGTCCCTCTTGCAGGCGCATTGCTTCGCAGGCGCTTAAGGCTGCGCTGAGTGCGCTGCCGGCCAGGGCCCATTCCGTTTCCAGGTCAGGCGGCTGTTCGTCTACGCTGATGAGATCGCGCAGGTTGAGCATGTCGGCCAGGCGAATACCGCCCTCCAGAGCAAAGTCGCGCTGCAGGGTTTGCAGGCAGCTATGGTACTGCCGGGCCAGATCCTGATTAACGGCAAGACGGGCCTGGCCGGCCATGGCTCCGCTCACGCTGAGCTGTACCTCCACCCGGCCGCGGCCCAGGCGTTCGGCAACCATCCTGCGCACCGGCTCTTCAAAACCGGGAAAGGCGCGGGGCAGGTTTATTTTTTGATCGAGAAAACGGTGGTTGACCGTACGGATCTCCGCCACCCACAGCCGCTCCGGGCTGCCGGCTTCTCCACGGCCAAATCCTGTCATGCTGCGAGACATAGCTATACCTAAGTGGGAAATATTCAGAAAAATCGGCTGTAAATGGAAAGTTCGGCGCTCAGGCCTGCGAGTCTTACAGCGCGGCCAGGAGTTCGGGCACAGTTACGGAGGCGGTACCAACCTTGGCCACCACCAAGCCTGCGGCGTGGTTGGCGAGCATGGCAGCCTCAGTCATACCGGCACCGCAGGCAAGGCCAAGGGCCAGGGTGGCGGCCACAGTATCGCCGGCACCGGTGACATCAAAGACTTCCTTAGCCACGGTGGGGATGAGCACCATGGGCTTATCGTCTTCCAAAAGGGCCATGCCGGCCTCGCCCCGGGTGATGAGCACTGCGGTGCAGGAAAGCTCATCCTGAATGGCGCGCGCTGCGGCCAGCAGGTTTTCTTCGCCGCGAATGGGCAGGGAAGACATCTGCATGGCCTCGTGATGGTTGGGGGTGATAATGGTTGCCCCGGTCAGGTGCGGCATATTGACCGGTTTGGGATCAATCACCAGGGGAAGCGGCCGGCCGCTTGTGCTCCGTTCCCGCGTCAAGGCATGGCGCAGGCTCTGCATAGTGGTTTCGTTGACGATGCCCTTGGCATAGTCGCTGACCATGACCGCGTCGAAGCGATGCAGGTTATGCTCCAGATAGTCCACCAACTGCTGCAGGGCATCAGCGGGCGGGGTGCCGGTCTCTTCCTGATCGATGCGGACAATCTGTTGGCCTTGGGCAAGTACCCTGGTTTTCAGGGTGGTCGGTCGGCTGCTTCTGACAATGCCGTTGCCGATATCGCCCAGGGCAGAGATCAGTTCCAGCACCTTGTCGCCCATGGCATCCTTACCGATAAGGCCGCAAAGTTCGGCCCTACCGCCAAGAGAGGCAATGTTACTGAGCACGTTGGCGCTGCCGCCGAGCAGGTATTCTTCCTTGTGCACATTGACCACCGGCACCGGCGCTTCCGGTGAGATGCGGGAGGCCTTGCCCCTGAGGAAATGGTCAAGAATGATGTCCCCGATCACCAGCACACGCAGGCCGGTGAATCGGGGAACAAGGGCGCGTAAATCCGCCATGAAAATGTAGTGTTTCCGGAGGGTGCGAAGTGGATTTATTTCATGGCGGCGTCAAGCGCCTTGGTGACTTGATCGGTAATGTCATGTCGGCCGCCGGCAAAAAGGATGGTGTTGCTGGGCAGGATGAGATCATACTGGCCGTTTTTGGCCACGTTCTGGATCACGTCTTCCAGTTTCTGCAACACGGGCTGTACATGGCGCTCCTGCAGTTTGCGGATTTCCTGATTGGCTTCCCGCTCCTTGGTGCCGAGTTCAGCGCTTTTTTTCTGGAAATCGGAAAATTTCTGCTGCTTGACCGTATCGCTCCAGGCAGAGCTTTTTTTCTCGATTTCTTCGCGCATGGTGACGAGGGAATCCTTGTCCTTCTTGAAGGTGGAGTCGTAGGATTTCATCTTCTGCTCGATAATGGACTGGGCCTTTTTGCCGGCGCTTGAGCTGGTGAGCACCTTTTGCATGTTCACAACCCCAATCTTAAGCTCAGCTGCCTGCACCGGGCTGGTCAAACCGGAATATGCGAAAAGCGCAGCCGCGCAGACGCCAGTCACGATGTACTTCAAACCTTTCATGCGAGTAAACTCCTGTAAAAGAGAAACGTGGGGCGGCACTATGCCGTCAGTAATTGTACCAGCCGCCTGGGGCTTCGGCAAGAAGGATGCAGAGAAGAAAAAAACCGGATGGGGATGACCCCGATCCGGTTTGAGCTGCGAGACCTGTTGATTTTACTTCGTGATCACGAAATCAGCCCGGCGGTTCTGAGCCCAGGATATTTCATCGTGGCCGAAGAGCAGCAATTTCTCTTCGCCAAAGCTGATGGTGGTCATGCGCTCTGCACCGACACCGAGGCTTGCCAGGTAGTTCTTGGCGCTCTGTGCACGACGCTCGCCCAAGGCCAAGTTGTACTCCTTGGTGCCGCGCGGGTCACAGTTGCCCTCAACCCTGATGGTGACGTCCTGATTGCCTTTCAGGAAATCAGCATTGGTCTCAATACGCGGTACCTGATCACCGTCGATGCTGGAACTGTCAAAGGCGAAGTATACCGGCACCATGGGGCCGGAGGTGCGGCCTTCCATAACTCCGGAATCTCCGGTGCTTTCCAGGGATTCGGTCATCATGCCGGAATCTTCCTGGGTTTGGGCCACCGGACGTTCAGGCGCGGTCTTGGCGGTTTTCTTGCCGCAGCCGGTAAGGCCAAGGCTGAAGGCCATCAGCAGTGCGGCAACAAGGTACAGCGTTTTGTTTCCTCTCATCTCTCCCTCCTAAGGATAAAGAATAATAAAACTTGCGCCTCGCATTGTACTTCGAGATAGAAGAAATTCAATGTTTTTTTATGGAGGCGGGTCCGCAGGCGGCTGGTACTTTTACTAGTAAGTGCAGGAAGATATACATTGCGCGCAGGGCAGAAGGAAGACTGCCGATGGAACTCCGGCCTCTGCTGCAAGGCGGCGGGAAAGGACTGCCTACGCAAAAGGTTGAACCTTTAGCCCAGTTCTAAATTGCGTATTGGGAAAACAGTTTATATATATAGATTGATTCTTCAAAAAAAACATGAGGATATTTCCCATGGCACGCCACATGAACCCCGGCAGCTCCACTAATAAAACCATCGACGCCATTGATCGCAAGCGCGAGCGCGAGCGCCGTTATCTCTTGAAACGATCCCGCGAAATGGCGCCTGAACTTGCCATTTTGCTGGTGCAGCGGCTTCTGGACCAGCATATTATCGAAACCAATTCTGCCCAGGCCATCAAGGAAGTTATGGAGCGGCAACTGGAGCGCATCGGCGATCTGGATGAATTCGACATGCAATTCAAGATCGCGCCTGTCCGTAATCTGGTTCCCGATCCTAATCTGATCAGCCTCTACCTCACCCAGTACATCACCGAAGACCTGATTGAGCATGCCAATATTCAGGATGTGTTCGGTGATGATCTGGCCATCTATACCGCTGTGGATTCAGTGCTTTCCCGTATCAGGTTGCAGTAGCAGGCCCGGCTGAGCAGGCGGATATGCCGGCCCGACACCCGCGCACCAGGCCAAGCCTGGTTTTCGCCAATCAAGAGGGAGAAATTCTTGACTATGGCGGCCTCTACATGGCAGGAGCGGCAGCCGGAGAAATGTATCAACCGGAGAGCGAGGATTTGATCGAGTTGCCCCCAGGCAGCGAAATCTTTACACTTCCTCAGCGTTTGCCTGTCGGCATTGAAGCGGAGAGCGGAGATTTTGCCGTGTTGACGGAAAATCCCTACCAGCCGGGTGAGCCTGTGCAGGCGGTTGCCGCTTTCATGGCTCCGGCCCATACCGCCCTCTACAGTGCCGCCTTTGTTAAGCAGGAACCAGTAACAGAAGCGCCGCTCTTGCCGCTTTTTGCCTATACAGCCGTGGGCTGGGCTGAAGGCAAATTCTGGGTCACAGCCCTGCGCAGTGATGCGGATATCCGCCAAGATCTGGGTCAGTTCAACCTTGCCGGCCTGGAACGCAAGACCAGAAAACAGCTCAAACTCCTCCGCCACAACCGCCTGGTGCAACATCTGGGCACCTGCTGTCTTACCTATGGCTGCCCGGCTGCGCGCAACTATTTTTTGGGCCGCTGGGAAGCGCCCCTGCCCTGTTCCCCGGTTTGTAACGCCGCCTGCGCCGGCTGCATCTCCCTACAGCCTTCTGGTGCCTGTCCTTCCACCCAGGATCGCATTACCTTTGTGCCCACTGCCCAGGAGATTGCGGAGGTGGCAGTGCCGCATTTGGAAAAAGCCGACAGAGCCATCGCCAGTTTTGGCCAGGGTTGCGAAGGCGAGCCGCTCCTGCAGGCCCAGGTGATGGAGCAGGCCATCCGCCTGATTCGGCAACAAACCAGCCGGGGCACCATCAACCTCAACACCAACGGCAGCCTGCCCAGGGCGGTGGAGCGGCTGGCCCTTGCCGGTCTTGATTCGATTCGCCTTTCCCTCAACAGCGCGCAAACAGAACATCACCAGCGCTACTATCAGCCGAAAGGCTTTAGCCTGGCAGATCTATGCACAAGTCTTGATATCATGAAGGGTTTGGGCCGCCATGTTTCCCTCAACTACTTCATCCTGCCCGGCTGCACCGATAACCCCAGAGAGTTTGAGATTTTTTCTCAGCTTGTCGAACGGCACCGGCCGGATCTCGTCCAGTTGCGTAATCTCAACATGGATCCGGATTATTACCGTGAGGTGATCGGTCACAGCGCTGATGCCCCGCCCATAGGCATGCGCAACTGGCTGCAGGCCCTGCGTACGCGCTTCCCCTGGCTCCGCTTTGGCTACTACAATCCGCCGCTCAAGTAGCGGCAGGGTTCTCACAACACCTGTACTTTTTCAACAGATGTGGGGTCGTGTTGCTGGAAAAAGGCACCTGCGCGCTCACAGGCCTCCTGAAAGCTTGCGCTTGCCTGCACGCTGCTCGCCAGATGATGGCCAAAGGCATAGTTTTTGGCAAAGTAATGGGTGAATTCCTTGAGACGGCCAAGCCGGCGCTCCGGCGGAAAGCGGCTGGCCAATGCCCGGCTGAAGTGCTGGTAGGTGGCAGGCCGTGAAAGGGCGGGTTCCGGCAGGGACACGTGGTAGACAGCTCGTGCAATCTCGGCGAAAATCCAGGGAGCGCCGGCCGCCCGCCTGCCGATCATCAGGCCGTCTGCGCCGGTAACTTCCAGACAGGCGCGTGCGCCGGCCACAGTGTCAATCGAGCCGTTGGCCACCACCGGTATGCGCAGCCACTGTTTCACCTTGGCGATCCAGTGCCAATGGGGCTTGCGGGCAAAGGGTTCGGCCCGCAAACGGGCATGCACGGTGAGGAGATCTATCCCTTCTCCCTCCAGCATGCGACAGAAACTGCAGAGCTTGTCTTCATTAAAGCTTTCGCCCAGCCGTATTTTTGCCGAGAGCGGCAAAGAGGTATGTTGCCGCGCCTGAGCAACGATCCGGCGTACCAGATCCGGCTCTTCCATAAGCAGGGCGCCGCCGCCAAATTTCCGTACCTGCGGGGCCGGACAACCAAGGTTGAGGTCTACCGCATCCGCACCAATGGCATGCAGGCGTTCGATGGCTTTGGGCAGGTGCTGTTCCGTGCTGACGAGCAGTTGGTGGGAAAGCGGCTGCTCCGCAGGGGTGCGGATGAGAAAGGGGGAGAGGTGCGGGTTTTCAGCGGGCAGCCGGGCTGCAGACAGCATCTCGGTGCTGAGCAGGCCTACGCCGCCAAAGAGGAGGATGGTGGTGCGCAAGGCCGAATGGGTGAGTCCGGCCATGGGGGCAAGCAAAAGCGGCGGTCGGATTGTCAGGCTGCCGAAGCGTAAGGCTGAATCCATTTGTACCGCCGCTTATTGCGGGAAAAGATATAACTGAAGCTGTTAGCGGCTAAAGCTGACACGGCAGAAACGTCGTTTGCCTACCTGGAGCAGCACCGGCGCTGAGGTGGCAATCGCAGCTTCAACATCGCTGAGCTTAACACCATCCACGCTGACCGCCTGCTGCTCGATCATGCGCCGACCTTCCGACGAGGATTTGACCAGACCCGCCTCGTGCAAGAGTTTGGGCGCCCAGATGGTGTCGTCCGTGACAGCAAGCTCGATTTCGTCGATCTCTTCCGGCAACTCGCCCCGGGCAAAGACCTGCTCAAAGTTGCGCTGGGCTGCGTCCGCATCCTTGGCACTGTGGAAACGGGTGACCAGTTCCTTGGCCAGTTGCACCTTGGCGTCCTTGGGATGCACCGCACCCGTGTCCACCTTCTGCTTCAACTCCGCGATTTCGGCCAGGGAAAGATCGCTCAAGAGTTCGTAGTAGCGGAACATGAGCACATCGCTTACCGACATGAGTTTGCCGAAAATATTGTCCGGGCTCTCGGAAATGCCGATGTAGTTGCCCAGGGATTTACTCATCTTGTTGACGCCGTCCAGCCCTTCCAGAAGCGGCGTGGTCAGCACTATCTGGGCTTCTTGGCCCCAACTGCGCTGCAGATCCCGACCCATGAGCAGGTTGAAGAGCTGATCCGTGCCGCCGACCTCTACATCGGCCTTGAGGGCAACCGAGTCGTAGCCCTGGATGAGCGGGTAGAGGAATTCGTGTACCGAGATGGGCCGGTTGGATTCAAAGCGCTTCTTGAAATCATCCCGTTCAAGCATGCGCGCCACAGTCAGTTGCGAAGCTAGGCGAATGATTTCGGAGGGCGTGAGCAGGTTCAGCCAGGTGGAGTTGAAAACGATCTCGGTTTTTTCCGGATCCAGGATTTTGAAGACCTGATCCTTATAGGTTTCCGCGTTGCGGAGCACGTCTTCCCTGGTGAGGGGGGGACGGGTTTCAGATTTGCCGGTGGGATCACCGATAGTGGCCGTAAAATCGCCGATAAGGAAGTTGACCTTGTGGCCCAAACGCTGAAAATGGCGCAGCTTCTGGATGAGCACCGTGTGGCCGAGATGCAGATCCGGCGCGGTCGGGTCAAAACCTGCCTTGATCTGCATGGGCGTATTGGTGCTGATGGAGCGCTCCAGTTTTTTGACCAGGTCTTCCCTGGTGTGGAAATCAACGGTTCCCCGCTCAATCAGGGCAATCTGTTCTGCTGCAGTCTGCATCTCTTCCTCTATTTGGCGTATTCTACGGAGCGTGTTTCGCGGATAACGGTTATGCGGATCTGACCTGGGTACGACAACTGCTCTTCCACAGCCTTGGCAATATCGCGGCTGAGCAAAATAGTGTCTTCATCCCGCACCTTCTGGCTGTCCACCATGATGCGCAGGTCCCGGCCGGCCTGGATGGCGTAGGATTTCTCCACCCCGGAAAAACCATTGGCAATATTTTCCAGGTCTTCCAGGCGTTTGACGTAGCTTTGCAGCATTTCCTTGCGTGCGCCCGGACGCGCGCCGGAAAGGGCATCTGCCGACTGCACCAAGACATCGAGCACGCTCTTGGGCGGCTGATCTTCGTGGTGCGCGCCGATGGCGTAGACAATATCCTCTGCCTCCCCGTACTTGCGGGCCAAGTCGCGGCCGATAATGGCGTGTGAGCCTTCCACCTCGTGATCCACTGCCTTGCCGATATCGTGCAGAAGGCCGGCACGTTTGGCCTTTTTCTCGTCCACCCCAAGTTCGGCAGCCATCACCCCGCAGAGAAAGGCCACTTCCAGCGAGTGCTGGAGGATGTTCTGGCCGTAACTGGTGCGGTACTTGAGGCGACCGATCAGGTTGACCAGTTCGGCGTGCATGCCGTGGGTGCCCACGTCAAAGGTGGCCTGTTCGCCCGATTCACGGATACCGATCTCGATTTCCTCGGTGACTTTCTTGACCACCTCTTCAATGCGGGCCGGATGGATGCGGCCATCGCTGATGAGCTGTTCCAGGGCCAGGCGCGCCACTTCCCGGCGAATGGGGTTGAAGCCGGAAAGAATGACGGCCTCGGGGGTGTCGTCAATAATAAGATCGATGCCGGTTGCAGCCTCGATGGCGCGGATGTTGCGGCCTTCACGGCCGATGATGCGACCCTTCATCTCTTCGTTGGGAAGCGACACCACGGATACGGTCTTATCAGCGACGTAGTCGCCCGCATAGCGGGCAATGGCCAGGGAGAGGATGTTTTTCCCCTTGCGATCGGCCTCCAGTTTCATGTCGTTTTCAATGCGTACCAGCCGCTTGGCGCAATCCATGCGCGCTTCGCTTTCAATGGATTCCATGAGCTGGTTCTTGGCATCTTCCTGGGTGATGCCGGCAAGGCTCTCCAGCTTATAGCGCTGGGCTTCCAGCAACTCGCCGAGTTGCCGGTCTTTTTCGTCTACCTGTACTTCATGCTCCTGCAGCTTGCTCTGGCGTTGTTCTAGGGCATTGAGGCGTTCTTCCAGCAGTTCTCCATCACGCTGCACCTCATCGGATTTGCGATTAATGCGCCGCTGTTCCTCTTTGAGTTCCTGCCAGTTGAGTTTGATTTCCTTGGCTGCATCCTGCTTAAGGTGGAGGGCCTCTTCCTTGGCCTGCAGCACCGCAGCCTTTTTGATCTGCTCGGCTTCGTTGATGGAGTTTTCGATGATCTGCCGACCCTGCAGGGCAATATTTTTCTGGTTTCCCTCCACCAGTTTTTTGCGCAACACAATTCCTGCAGCCACGCCGGCCGCCAGGGCCAGACTAACCAGCAGCAGGGTTAAGCCATTGAGTTCCATGATTGTTCACCCTTTCACACTGTATATAAAAAAGACCACGCGAGAACTGGTCCAGTTCTGGTGGTGAAGCCGGGAAAAGGTTCGAACGTAACCGGTGCGATGGGCAGCTTGACAGGGCCGCTGTGCCTGTGTGCTCTGGAGACAGGCGTAAAAGATATCAGCAGGTCATGGCAGCAGTCTCGTATTTCCAGTATCAGGGTTCAGACAGGTATGCCGGTTCCTCCTGCAAAAGAAAAGATCTGCCTGCAAGGCGGCCAAATGCATATGCCTGAAAACAGGACAATAAAGACATGAATATCTGAAAAAGCCGGATACGACTCGGAAAAGCACCCGTCCCTTTGGACACCACATTGGTGTTTGTACAGGCAGTGAAACGAAAAACCCCCGCGCTGCCGTGTCAGCAAAATGATTAAACCTAAGTACATTAGGTGGGCAGATCCAAGGTTGGGCCTGGCAAGCCCGTGGGCTTCCCATTGAGCAACGGCAAGGCTACCCTAGAATGAAGAGTTGGCTTAATATTTTACTGATCACCAACAGAGCAGGGATGTTCTTAACGCTTCCCTATCTTTGATTATACTCCTTTTCCCTCATTAGTCCAGATGAGAGACGACCTTGTCAATGATAGCCCCGATGGAGCGCTGCTGCTCTGCAAGAAAAGCCCGGGATTTGGCCCTTTCCTGAACCAGCCGTGCGGCCATGCGCAGACAGCCGAAAACAAGCAGCGTTGTCGAGGGCAGCGTTTTTGTGCCTGCCTTTTTCTGGTCGGCGAATTCCTCCTTGAGCAGGGCGATAACCTGCCGTATTTCCTCGTCCGGAGCATCGGAATAGAAACTGAATTCCTGGTCAAAGAGCTGGAAATCAATGCGCCGCTCCTGCATGAGGACCTAATCCACGGCAGACACGGCAGATTTAATCGGGCTCACCCGTCGGCAACAGGCTTAAATCCTGGCCTTGCCCGTCAGGGGCGGAGAGCGGCTGTTCATCCTGCCAGCGCTCGATGCGACCAAGCAACCTTGCCACCCGGCCGCCGATCTCCTGCCGTTCGGCCGTAAGTTGCTCAATTTCCTGTTTGAGCCCCCTGATCTCATTTTCACGCTCGTGCAGGCCGCGCTGCAGGGCAATAGTATCTGCCTTTAACTGGGCATGCCGGTTCAAAAGGGTGTCAACGAATTCCTCCAAACGGGCCAGGTCAGCGCTGTGTTCCATGGTGGGTTCTGTCTCTATATTGGTGCCGATCCTAATGTGATCGGCAATATGTGGCTGCAAACGCCGTCTTTGTACCGGAAAGTCATACTCTCACTATATAACAGAGGCAGGAAAAAACATGCAAGAGCATTACAGCATTTGTATCAGGTTCATGTGCGCTCACTTGTCTGCCGGGGCTGTCAACGTTGATAGTTCCAGGAAAGGGGCCTGCCGTTCCGGTAGGGCATATAACCGTGGAAAGGACGCGGATCCTGATCAAAGACCAAGGGCAAAAAAAAGCGGTCACCCTCCCACATGGGCAGATCCAACAGCCTTGCCACCGGATGCCACAGCAGTCTTCCCTCCGGATTGGCGGCATAGGGCGTACCTGAGTACGCTGTAATCAGGAAAATGAAACCGAGCCAGTTTTCACCTTGCGGGCCGAAACCGGTCCAGTTGATGGTGCCGCGCAGGAACATTTTTTCACATACGAGACCGCTTTCCTCAAGAATCTCCCGCTGCATACAGGCGAAAACATCTTCATCGGCTTTCATTTTCCCGCCTAAACCGTTATATTTTCCTAGGTGCTGGTCTTCGGCACGCGCATTGCGGTGTACGAGCAAGGTTTCATCGCCGGAAGGAGAAAGGATATAGCCCAGGGTCCCAATGATTGGCATGTACATGTTTTGTTCCAAGGTTGCGTCATGAACGCTCGAAATATTTTTCTTTACAGGACGTTTGGCCCCATGCCGCCGGCAGTGCTTTTTATGACGTTCTTGCTGTGGCTGCAGCGCTTGGTAGGCCTTGTCGGGCTGGCCGGTCTCGGCCTTCTGGTTGTGCCGGCCGCGCTTGAGGCAAGCCAACGCTTTCCGCTCTATGCCGGTATCCGGCCCAATGTGGCCTTTTGGGAGGATATTTACAGCCGCTATACCACCCGGCAGGCGGTTTTGCACGACTCGGTTGATCTGAGCCGGGTCTATACGGTGGTCGAACTGGTTGACCGCGATCTGCCCCTGGCCAGGCGGATCAATGAACTGCGCACCACCCAGGCCAAGGACAGGCTGAGCGCCCTCTTTGACGCCCTAGCCTCCGGAGTGGCTCCACGCACTGCGGAAGAGCGGCGCATTGCGGCCATGTTTGCCGGCCAGCCGAAGTCTGCCTATCGCAGAGCCAAGGAAAACCTGCGCTCCCAGCTTGGTCAGAAAGACCGTTTTTATGAAGGAGTAATCCGTTCAGGCAAGTACATGCCCTATATCCGCCAAGTGCTGGCTGAAGAGAACCTGCCCCTGGAATTGGCCTATCTGCCGCACGTGGAGTCTTCCTTTCATCCCAGTGCGGGCAGCAAGGCCGGAGCGTACGGCCTGTGGCAGTTTACCCGCTCTACCGGCAAGGAGTATATGGTGGTCAACTCGCTTGTTGATGAGCGTTTTGATCCCTACATCTCCTCCCAGGCGGCGGCGCGGCTCCTGAAGAAGAACTATGAAACCCTGGGCAACTGGCCCCTGGCGATGACCGCCTACAACTACGGTCGGGCAGGCATGGTACGGGCTTTGCGCGCCCATGGCAGTTATGAGGCCATCTTTCAGGACTATGCCCAGGGCCATTTTAAATTTGCCTCTCGCAACTTTTATTCCGAGTTTCTGGCCGCCATGCGCGTGGCCAAGAGGCTGGAGCAGAGCGGCCTGGCCATGGACAGGCCGGAACCGGCCCGTACCTACCGTCTGAAGCAGGAAGTGAGCGTCAGCAAACTGCAGACCGAGCATCAACTTGATAAGGCGCAATTTATCCGCTACAACCCTGCCTTGCAGACGCCGGTGCTGAGCGGGGAGCGCAAGGTGCCGGTTAACTATCTTGTCCGGGTGCCCATGGTCAATGCGCTGCAGCAGCAGGCCAAGGTCGCCGGCCCAGCCCAGAAGCCGCCTGTCCGGCAGCGCCCGCGTGTAACAGCTGCACCCGCCGCAGTTCAAGCACGTCAAAACGCAACTGTGCAGGCAGACAGCAAAAAGAGTACAGAGCGTAGATACTACCACTACACCGTGGAAAAGGGTGATACCCTGTCTGCCATAGCCCGGCGTTTTGGTACCAGTAAGGAAACCATCCTGGTGGCCAACAACAAGGGGCCGCACAACCCGGTGCGTGTGGGTGACCGGCTGGTGGTGCCGGTCAAACGGTAAGCGCACGAGCAACCAATACTTCTTAGGTAAGCAAAGTTTCTATGGATATTTCCAAAACTATCGCAGAACTGAAAAAGCGGCCGGATTTCACTGACCGGGTAGGCATGATGCTGATCCACAACGGTACGGTGCGTAATTGGTCGCGCCAGGATGGGCGCAAGGTCATCGGTCTGGAAACCGAAGTGGATCACGCCAAAATCGAGGCCTTGCGGCAACAGTATCTGCAGTCTCCCGGGATATACGAGATTGTTATTGAAGCGCGTTCAGGCAAGTTCACACCAGGGGATGATCTCCTCTTCATCATTGTTGCCGGTGATCTGCGTGAGCACATCAAACCGGTGCTGGCCGAACTGCTGGACCGAGTCAAGGCAGAGGCTATCCGCAAGCGTGAAGTCTGTGCCGCTTGAACGTTCCTGTCTTACGCAGAGAAACCTAGGGCCGCAAACGTCCGCAGCAAGCTCCGTTGAACAGCGCTCTTTTACTCCGCCGGCCTGATGCTTGATGTTCGGCGGAGTCGACCCAGCGCAGGTACAGGCCCCGAAACCTAGGCCCTGCAGTGTCCAGAACCGTTCCCACCCCGAATCTCTCCATTCTGCAGAGGCTGCATGATCGGGTCTTCACCGGCAAGCAGCCCGCTTCCCGCATGCCTGCATGGGCGCGCAGCCTGCTTCGGGTTATTTTCATCATGCAGCGGGAATTTTTCCGCACCAACATCCATATCCGTTCTGCCGCACTCACCTATTCCCTGGCGCTGGCCATGGTGCCGACCCTGGCCCTGAGTACCGCCATCATGAAGGGAGTGGGCAGCGATACCCACCTGAAAAAGGCGCTCTCCCGCGTGATCGATCAGGTGGAGCCCCTTCCTTCGCAGCCGCAAGAACCGCAGGCCTGGGAGCCAGGCTCCATGCTGCCTGAAATCGGCACGGCAGAACCACCATCGGCCCCGCAGATCAAGACCCGGGAAAACACAGCCCATCTGCACAAAGCCCTGGATCTGGTCTTTGAATACGTGGAAAAAACCAACTTTGCCGCCCTGGGACTTTTGGGTGTACTGGGCCTGCTCGCCATTTTCATGATGATGCTCTCCTCCTTTGAAGAGGCAATGAACGCCATCTGGCACAGCCGGCAGCGGCGACCCCTGCTGCGCCGGATCATGGATTATCTGGCCCTGGTGACGGTGCTGCCGCTTTCGCTCAATATTGCGGTTGCTGCAGACGCCATTTTGGCCAGCGACCAGCTCATGGGGCATCTGCACCAGCTTATGCCCATATCCTGGATGCTGCCCTTTGTGGTCAAGCTGAGCACCTTTTGTTTTATCGTACTCAGCCTAATGGGCATGTACATGTTTTTCCCCAGCGATAAAGTCAAAACTGTACCGGCCCTGATCGGCGCAATCTTTGCCACCTTTTTCTGGTTCCTTTTTCAGCGTCTTTACATTGTGCTCCAGGTGGGGGTATCCAAGTACAACGCCATCTACGGTTCCTTCGCCACCATTCCCCTAATTCTTATATGGCTGAATTTAGGAATTATTTTTATTTTGCTCGGGGCCTCCCTCACCCATGCCATCCAGTACCGTCATCATTACAACCCAACAAAGCGCGACCTTTCGCCACAGCGACAGTTGCAACTGGCCTTTGATATCCTGGCCATCGTGTACCATAATTTTTCCCGGCGCATTCCCAGTACGGTCGAACTGCTGAAGGAGAGCCTGCCCGGGGCGCGGGCGCCGGATCTGGAGGAAACTATTACACTGCTCATTGATGGGCGGGTTTTGCAGCAGCATGGAGACGGCACCGGCATGGTGCTGCCGGTGACCAGCGCGGAGCAATTGAATGGTGCCGAGATACTGGAACTGGTCTTGGGCAACGAAACGCTGACCACTCCGGGCGGGCTGTTGGCGGCACAGGCACTACAGGCCGCCGCAGAAAGCCTGGAAGGCAACCTGGTGGAGGCGGTAAATCGAACTGTGCCGTCGGATACGGATGCAGGGCCGGAAACCGCCACCGTTTAGACGGTATGCCGTTTCCAGATCAACGGGAATCTGTCTCAAGAGGGGCAAGACAAGTGCGCCGCAGGCGTATAGAGAGCTACGTCCTGCGAGCGTTTATCGAGGCCGACACCAATAGGGCGGCTTTGATATGGAAATAGAATTAACCGCGGCTGGGGATGGTGGCACCGCTGCTTTGTGGTTGTACCAGGTTGCGTAAACCGTATTCGCCGGCTCCCAGGAGGGCGGTTTTCCGGTTGAGGATAAGGTGCACCGGCACACGAGTCAGCATGGGGGAGTTGTAGTCCCTGGTAAAGATGCGCATGAAGCGTTCGCTCTGCAGGAAGGGCAGAATCCGTGGCGAGAGGCCGCCGCCCAGATAGAGGCCGCCCAGGGCCATGGTTTTCAAAACCAGATTGGCCGCCTCATCGGCAAGGATATCGCAAAAGAGCTGCATGGTGTGCACCGCCACCCCGCAAACCCGCTTGCCTTCCACCGCCCGCCTCGCGGCCTGGATAATAATCGGGGTGGCATCTTCTGCCTGCTGTATCTCAAGGTTGAGCCATTCGGGCACGGTGTGGCGGGTTCTCATAAAGGCGAACAGATCCGGCACGGCCTGGCCGGAGCAGACATCTTCCACGGAAACATGCGTCTGCCGCCTGAGCATAAACTCCAAAAGATCCATCTGCTCGCCGTTTCGGGGGGCAAAAGAACTATGACCGCCTTCCGAGGGACAGGGAATATAACCCTTGCCCTGGGGGATGAGAAAGGCCTGTCCTAGCCCGGTTCCCGGCGCGAGCACGGCCACGGTGCCGGAGCTTGCCGCTGCGCCGCTGTTGATGCTGTAGAGGTCGTCGCTGTCCAAGCAGGGCACGAAGACCGCAGTGGCGACCAGGTCGTTAATCAGGCGCATGCCGGCAAAACCGTGCCTTCTTTCAAGCGCGCGCGCATCCAGGTGCCAGTCGAGGTTGGTCATCTCGGCGGTGTCGTTGATCACGGGCCCTGCAATGCCGATACAGGCATACGGCGGCACCTGGCCGCCAGGCCCGAGGAAAACCGCCAGCACATCGTCAAAACAGGCAAAGTTCCGGTTCAGGAAGGTCTCTTCCCTGCAGGGCACGCCTCCGGACTGCTCCAGGCCGGCAGCCGTATACAGGGCCAGATCTGTTTTGGTGGCGCCGATATCACCGGCCAGAAGCAGTGGTTGTGTTCTGGTCATGATTGCCCCTTCTTGCCTGCAGCTTTCGTAAGAGATCGCACTCTTGGTTCAGCAGGGTTCAATTGTTTCAATTGTCTCGCAGCAGGCGGATTTCCCTGGCTTCGGTGCGGTCGCCGCCGGTAGAGTTCTCGGTAATGCGAAATTCAAAAATACGGTACACTTCCTGGAAATAGTGCTCTGAGTGCAGGGTGGATTGCGAGTTGTGGAAAAACACACTTTCCGGCTGCAACCCATCAGCATCTAAACGGTAGTAGCGCAGAAAGCCGAAACCACGGTCAGGATTGTAGTTGGAGACCACTCCGCGCAGCCATCCCTCTTCGTCGCGGCTGCTGTCGGCAAAGGGCAAAAGCCCTGGAATGAGGAAACCGGAGATGAAAGAGTCCGCCACTTCGCGCAGTTCCTTGGCCACATTGTTAAAACCGATGACCTCTACCCGGCAGCCCTGGTTTTGCAGGGCCGGCACTAGGCGGACAAAATCACTGTCGCCGGTCAAGAGGATGACGCGGTCAAGGTTGCGGGCCTGGAGCAGCGCATCAATGGCCAAGTCCATGTCGGAGTTGGCCTTGGTGGTGATGTTGCCCTCCTCATCCTTGTAGCGGCGGACATATTTCTTGATGATGCGGAAGCCGCACTGCCGCAGGATGTTGTGGTAGGTGTAGATTTTCTGGCGGTAGTCGATATCGTTTTTGATACGCTCATGATCTTCCGCCAGGTAGCAGTTGGCGCGCAGCATAGTGGAGTTGCCGCTGTTGGCAAGATCCACCAAGACATCGTAGCGCATGCCGAAGCCGCCACTCATTTTAATATTTTCTGCATCCACATAAATGGCAGTTTTAAGCATCTGGTCTGTCCGTGTAGGACCGCATGAAGCGGCAAAAAAGAAAGCTGTGTAATAGGGGCCGCCTTGGCCTATTCCATTTTCATATCAAAGAAGATATCAAGGAGGCGATGCAAATGCGGTGCAGGCGTACATAGAAGTACGTCCTACGAGCATTTGCCAAGGCCGACACAGATAGGGCTTTGATATGGAACTGGTATTATTCCCACTCAATGGTGGCCGGCGGTTTGGAGGAAATATCGTAAACCACTCGGTTTACGCCGCGCACCTCGTTGATAATGCGGTTTGAAATGCGGCCCAGGAGTTCGTAGGGCAGTTGCGACCAGTCCGCAGTCATGGCGTCTTTGCTGTCAACCGCGCGCAGTGCAAGCACATGCTCATAGGTGCGGCCATCTCCCATGACCCCCACAGTCCGGATGGGGAGCAGCACCGCAAAGGACTGCCAGACCTTGTCGTACCAGCCCGAGGCCTTCATCTCTTCCAAAACGATCACATCCGCTTTCCTGAGCACTGCCAGGCGTTCAGCCGTAATCTCGCCCATGATACGGATGCCCAGGCCGGGGCCTGGAAAAGGCTGCCTGAACACCGCCTCCCTGGGCAGGCCCAGCTCAAGCCCCAGAAGCCGCACCTCATCTTTGAACAGTTCGCGCAGGGGCTCGATCAGGGCCAGGTGCATGCGCTCCGGCAAACCACCCACATTGTGGTGCGATTTGATCGGGGCCTTGCCGCGGAACACTACTGATTCAATCACATCCGGGTAGAGGGTGCCCTGGGCAAGATAGCGTACCTGGCCCAGTTTTTTCGCCTCCTGCTCAAAAATTTCAATAAAGCCATAACCGATGCGCTTGCGCTTCTCTTCCGGCTCGCTGATGCCCTTGAGACGATCCAGAAAAAAATCAGTGGCATCGATGTCGATGAGATGAAAGGCACTCTTTTGACGGAAGAAGCGGATGACTGCATCGGATTCGCCGCTTCGCATCAGGCCATTGTTCACATGGATACAGGTGAGCTGCTCGCCGATGGCGCGGTGCACCAGGGCAGCGGTCACCGATGAATCCACTCCGCCGGAAAGGGCGCAGAGTACTTTGTCTGTGCCGACTTGGGCGCGGATGGCCGCAACCGTGCTGTCGATGAAGGAGTGGATGGTCCAACTGGGCGTACAACCGCAGATGTTGAAGATGAAGTTGCGCAGCAGTTCCGTGCCGATCACGGTGTGTGCCACCTCGGGGTGAAACTGTACCGCGAAAAAGGGCTTGTCCGCATGCTCAAGGGCTGCCGCGGGCGAGTGGGCACTGATCGCACTGACCGAGAAGCCCGAGGCAGGTTCTTCGATGCGATCACCATGGCTCATCCACACCTGGTGCTGCGCAGGTTCGGCGGCCAGTCCGGTAAAAAGCTGTTCCGCCTTGCGGATGCGCAGCTCGGCTTTGCCGAATTCTCGTTTTTCCGCCTGTTCAACCTTGCCGCCCAACTGGTGCATCATCAACTGAGCGCCGTAGCAAATGCCCAGTACCGGCAGGCCCAGTTCAAAGAGCCCGGGGTCGCTCAGGGGGGCGTCTGCGTCATAGACACTGGCCGGCCCGCCGGCGAGGATCACGCCCTTGGGCTGCATGGCCCGCAACTGCTCAAGCGGCAGGGTATATGGGTGGATTTCGCTGTAGACCTTTTGCTCGCGAATACGCCGGGCTATGAGCTGGGTGGTCTGCGAACCGAAATCAAGGATGATGATCTTCTCAGTATGGCTGCTCATGGTTTTTTGGGCGGTGGAGATTAAAGTCCGTCGGTGCGGTAGTTGGGAGCTTCGCGGGTGATAATGACGTCATGCACGTGGGATTCGCGCAGGCCTGCGCTGGAGATTTGCACAAAGCGAGCCTTGGCCTGCAGCTCTTTAATGCTGCCGGCTCCGGTGTAACCCATGCCCGAGCGCAGACCACCCAAGAGCTGGTAGATCACCTCGGCAATGGGGCCGCGGTAGGGCACCTTGCCTTCGATACCCTCGGGCACCAGTTTGCTGCTGTTCTTGTGCTGGAAATAGCGGTCGCTGGAGCCCTCCTTCATGGCGCCGATCGAGCCCATGCCGCGGTAACCCTTGTATTTGCGGCCCTGGTAGAGGAAGGTTTCTCCAGGCGTCTCGTCGGTGCCCGCAAACAGCGAGCCCAGCATGACCGCATCCGCGCCAATGCCGATGGCCTTGCAGATATCGCCGGAAAATTTGATACCGCCATCCGCGATGATCGGAATGCCCTTTTTCGAGGCTACGCGTACGCTATCCTGCAGGGCAGTCAACTGGGGCACACCCACGCCTGCCACTATACGGGTGGTGCAGATGGAGCCGGGCCCCACCCCTACCTTGACCGCATCTGCACCGGCATTTATCAGGGCTTCCGTGCCTTCGCCGGTGGCCACGTTGCCCGCGATCACCTGCAGATCCGGAAATGCCGCCTTAACCTCCTGCAAGGCCTTCAGGATGCCTGCAGAATGGCCATGAGCCGAGTCAAGCACCACCACATCCACCTTGGCATTGACCAGCGCCTCGGTGCGCGCCAGCATCTCCGGGCCCACACCAATGGCTGCACCCGCCAGCAGACGGCCCATGCTGTCCTTGGCGGAGTTGGGATACTGCCGCACCTTTTCAATATCCTTGATGGTGATCAGCCCCTTGAGCCGGCCCGCCTCGTCCACCACCAGGAGTTTTTCAATGCGGTGCTCATGCAAAAGCGCCTTGGAATGCGCATGATCAATACCGACCGGTGCGGTAACCAGGTTTTTGCTGGTCATCACATCGTTGACCCGCAAGTCCGGATCAGAGACAAAGCGCAGATCCCGGTTGGTGACAATGCCCACCAGCTTATCGCCGTCCAGGACCGGCAGGCCGGAAATACGGTAATTGGCCATGATTTCCTGCACTTCAGCAACGCTCTGGTTGCGGTTGACCGTAATCGGGTCAACGATCATGCCGGATTCGGATTTTTTCACCCTTTCCACTTCGCGGGCCTGGTCTTCAATGCTCATGTTTTTATGGATAATGCCGATGCCGCCTTCGCGTGCCAGGGCAATAGCGGTCTGGTGTTCGGTAACCGTGTCCATGGCTGCGCTCAGCAGCGGAGCCCGTAGTTCAAGGGCCTGGGTCAATCGGGTGCCGAGTTCCACCTGGGAAGGCAGGATGGAGGATGGGCCCGGCACCAGCAGGACGTCATCAAAGGTGAGGGCCATGGGTATTTGGTTGGGAGTCATGGGTCGATGTTCTCCTCTGTACGGATAGGATTGCGGCGGCTGCCTGTTGCCGGTCGGCGCGTGAAAAACGAGTCGTCTTGGGCAGGGGCGGCATGGTTCTGACGATTTAATAACCACGTATTATATCATAGCTATCAGGAAAAGAAAATACTGCGGCTTGCCCGGCTGCAAGGTGTCCCCGCTGCCGAGTAGAGGCGCAAGGCGGCAAGGCGACATTGAACAATATTTTTCTTTTTTTGCCTGAAGCGAGTACAATTGCTTGTTTACCGGCTATTACAGCCGGTTAAAGCGGTCCGGACGCTTTTGCGCCCCTGGACGCTTATAAAAAAACAGGAATGCGTGAACGAAATTTGAATGAGGCGCTGTACGCGCCATGGAGTGATAATGGCAAAGATTGTGGAAATAAACCCCATCAACCCCCAGGCAAGGCTGATTGAGCAGGTGGTGGAGGTGCTGCGCTTTGGCGGTGTGATCTGTTATCCCACCGACACCATGTATGGTATCGGCTGCGATATCTTCAACCAGAAGGCGATCAAACGCATCTACCAGATTAAACACCGACCTAAGGACAAGCCCTTCAGCTTTATGTGCGATTCGCTCACCAATATCAGCAGTTACGGTCATGTAGGCAACAGCGCCTACCGCATCATGCGCAAATGTCTGCCCGGCCCCTATACCTTTGTCCTCTCCGGCACCAAGCTGGTGCCGAAAATCATGCTCACTCGCCAGAAAACCGTGGGCATCCGCGTGCCGGATAACCCCATCTGCCTGGCACTGATCGAGGCATTGGGCAACCCGGTGCTCAACACCAGCGCCCAACTTGAAGATGCGGAAGACCCGGTTCGCAACGCCTTTGATGCCGAGGAATGCTTTGGCAGACAGGTGGATTTGATTATCGACGCCGGCGAAATCGTACCCGAACCCTCAACCGTTATTTCGCTGCTGGAAGACCCGCCCCAGATGCTGCGCCAGGGCAAGGGGGATGGCAGTTTGTTTGGCAGTGCGGAATGAAATGAAAGATGCCGCACGGAAACATCATAACCGTAAGTGGTTCTTAACAATCTTCAGCCTAATGCTTATATTTGTACGCAAGATCAAA